>DASRBG010000157.1:0-14500 GCA_035653735.1 Gemmataceae bacterium | reverse complement strand
ATCCCAGCGCGGAGAGCGAGCTGGACTGACGGAACGGGGCGCCCACGCCGTTCTCATTGCCATGTCCATTGTCGTTCTCTGAGCCATTGCCCGCCGGGAACGGTGGAGACTCTAGCTGGTTACCCGTACCAGGGCCGTTCGCATCGCCCTCGCCCTGGCCATTGCCGTTCCCTCGTCCATTCGCTGCCAGTCCGGGTGGGGGATTGCCCTGCCCAGGACCGCCGTTGTCACTGCCGTCGCCTTGACCCTTGCCGTTGCCCGGACCATTCGCAATTTGTCCCGGTGGGGGATTGCCCTGCCCAGGACCGCCGTTTCCGTGGCCCTCGCCTTGGCCCTTGCCGTTGCCCGGTCCGTTCGGCGCTAGTCCGGGAGGAGGATTCTCCTGCCCAGGGCCATGATCGAGGCGGGGCGGAGGTGCCTGCGCGGTTGGACCTTGGGGTTGCGGTGCAGGCGGTTGATTGCCCCCAGGCCCCGACAGGTGAATGCCCCCACCAGAGGGCAGAGTCCGGTCTTCAAGTTGCTCCGCGGCCAAACGAGGCCGAAGACGGCGACGGCGTTGTTTGTGAGATTCAGCTTTGTTTGATACGACGCGGGCGAGATTCAACTTCAACTGCCTGAGCCAAGTCGCTGAAGCCATGATACGAATCCTCTCGTAGATGTAGTGCCCTTAAGTGGGACCCTCCACGGGAGACACTTTTTCACGGTTGGCTCTTTAGGTGGTGTAGAGTGCGGACACTATGCCCAGCGAAGTTACCCGCGTCGGGCGCAATAGTCACCTGCAACAAAAGCGGCAGTGCCGCGACGTACGCTGGACATTCACACGGGCGATTGTCCGCGCTTGCCTCCCTGCCCCTGAGAGTGTAGCCGACGGCAGATACGCTCTCGCGGTTGGCTCTCTAAGTGACGTACACCACGGACACTTTGCTCGGCAAAGTTACCCGCGTCCGGCGCAACAATCGCCTGAAACGAAAGCGGTTGCGCTGTGAAGCATGATCGGACGGTTACAGTATCACCTGTCCGCGTCTGACCCTGCCCTTGAAAAAGTGTCTTTTTGTGGAGAGCTGCGGCGTTGCAGAATTTATTAAAGAATGATGGTACCACCGGGGTTTTCCCCTGTCAACAAAGAAAAACTTGAATTTTATGAAAGTTCGGTGAAAGCGGGCCAGAAGGCGATAGGAGCGAGCGACAGTAGAGGAAGGCCGGCGGGTATAGCGGCGAGATTGACGAACGCGGCGTCGGGCCGTCATAATAACCGCACTCTCAGGAAACCCCGCCTTTGGGACTTCTTCTCAGGAGAATCGCGGATGTCGCTGCGTTTATCGGCTCGGTTGGTCCTGACGGTCTTGTCCGTCGCTTTTGCTTCCGGCTCGTTGCAGGCCGGCTCCTCCAATAGCCTTCTCGATGTCTCGCCGGACGGCAAGCGGCTGCTCGTCGCCAATGCCGATAACGGCAGCGTCACCGTGATCGATGCCGTGAGCAACAAGGCGCTCCGCGAGATCGCCGTCGGCGATAAGCCCGAAGGCGTTGCCTGGATCGGCAACGGGCCGCTCGCCGCCGTTGCCGTCTATCGCGAGGATGTGGTCGCTTTCGTCGATACCGATTCGGGCAAGGTCGTGGACAAGCTCCGCGTGCCGAATGAACCCTACGGCATCGTTGTCACCAAGGACGGCAGCCGGGCCTACGTCACGCACGAGTATCCCGGCACCGTCAGCGAGATCGACATGAGCAAACGAAAAGTCCTCCGCGAGATGAAGGCCGGATCGATGGTTCGCGGCCTCGCTCTCAGCCCCGATGAGAAACGCCTTTACGTCACCGAGTTTTACACCGGCATGCTCATCGCCCTGGACCGAGAAAAAGGCGACATTGTGGATCGGTGGAAGGGACAATCAACCGACAATCTCTGCCGCAATGTCGTGGTGCATCCGCGCCGGCCCAAGGCGTATCTGTCGCATATTCGCTCGAAAATCGATGTGATCGACGGCAGCGGCTCCATCTTTCCACACTTAAGCATTTGCGATCTGGTGCCGCCCAACGGGACGAAGCGGCGCACCTCGATCGGCATGGATAGCTTCAACAACGTTTACGTCGTCACCAATCCCTGGGAGGCGGCCCTGTCTCCGGATGGGAAGCGTCTTTACACCATCTACGCCGGCACAAACGACATGAACATATGCCAGGTCGTCGATGACGACTACAAGGAGATCAAGCGACTCGGCTTCGCGGTCCACGTCGGCCAAAACCCTCGCGCCGTACGCGTCAGCCCCGATGGCAGCAAAGTGTACATCGCCAATGCCCTCGACTTCGATGTTACCGTTCACGATGCGGCCAGCATGGAACAGTTAGCCCGCATTCAGGTTTGCCAGCCGCCGAAGTCGCCGGAGTGGGTGCGCGGCAAGATTTTGTTCAGCACGGCCAATCGGCCATTGACGAGCCGTCGCTGGATCGCCTGCGCCTCGTGCCATCCCGATGGCCATAGCGACGGCCGCGTTTGGCAAAACCCGGAGGGATTGCGGAAGACACCGGCGTTCATGGGGCTGGCACACACGCATCCGTTGCACTGGTCTGCCGATCGCGATGAAGTGCAGGATTTCGAGTACACGATCCGCGGCCGGCTCATGCAGGGACCGGGCCTTGTGCGCGGTTCGATCAAGCCGAAACCTGGATTCGAGCCTGTCGAGCTGAGCGAAGATCTTGCGGGTCGATCCAAGGATCTCGACGCCGTGGCCGTGTACTGTAACTCGTTCGAGTTCACGCTTTCGCCGCACATCCCCGCGCCAGGTAAACTGTCGGCTGCCGCCCTACGTGGCAAGCGATTGTTCACGAACGAGGCCGTCGGCTGCGCCAAGTGCCATACCGGACCTTATTACACCGATAGCACTCTCAAAAAGCCGTTTAACTTGCACGATGTCGGCACCGGCGACGACGATCCGTCGGAAAAGATGGGGCCAAAATACGACACGCCGACGCTGCTCGGCGTCTACCGCACCGCGCCGTATCTACACCACGGCAAGGCGAAGACGCTGCGCGACGTGCTGACGACCTGCAACAAGGGTGACAAGCACGGTAAAACGAGCCATCTCAAGCCGAAGGAAATTGACGATCTCGTGGAATTTCTGAAATCGCTGCCCTATGAAATGCCGCCGAAGGAGACGCCGAATACGGTGAAATATCGCTATTCCAAGCGAAAGACTTCATCGGAGTCTTCACCGGCAAGGACGGCCTCTTTGCCGCCTTCCTGATGCGTAGCCCAAAGGAGGACGTTGCGAGCGACCTCGGCGGCCTCGCGGCTGTGCAAGGGCGGCAGCGGTCGATCGCGCGGCAAACCCAGATCGATGTTAAGACGGCGTTGCACCACCTGGGCGATACCAAGCGCTATCTCCCGGTTGGGCATGCGAGCCAACTCGTGCAGGGCGGCCACCGGCTCGGTGGAGCGGCCCTGTTCCAAGAGCGCATCTGCGGCGATCAGCCGCAAGGGCGCCGGGTTGGCTGAATCCATGAGCTGTCGCAGTAAACCGGCATCCAACTCTCGTTGAGTGTAGAGCACACGGGCCAATTCCATCCGCAGCAAGGCCGGCGTTCTTCCGTCCGCAAGGCGATGGCGCAGCTGTTCGACGAGTTTGGCGTCCGGGGCCAAGGAAAGGACGCGATGGTAATGACGACCCAGCGTCAGGGCGGCGCGCAGCGATTGCACGCCCTTCTCCGCGGTCCAGGCAATCAGGTCGGCCACCGCCTCCGCCGTCAACGGTTCGCCTTCGTGGCGAAGCGGTCCATCGTCCTGACAAACGGTATCGGCCAAGGCGCGGCGCACTGCCAGGCGGATCCAGGGCCAATTCTGTTCGGTGTTCCATAACAGCGCCTCGGCCGCCGTCTGCCGCACCAAGCGCGACGGATCGTGCAGGAATTCAGCAAGGGCTTCAATGATGTTGCGCTCGTCGACATTGGCCAAAGCGTTGATGGCGGTGGCGCGAAGCTCCGGTTCGACCGCATGCTGAGCCAACTGCAAGATAATTTGCGGCTGTCCGGGGCGCCAGTTCTGGCGAAATTCAAGGGCCGCCAGGGCGGCCACGCGCACCTGGGGCCGCGGATCCGCCAACAGGGTGAGGACCGGCGAGACATCCAGATGCACCGACTCACGAAGCGCCTTGACTTCCGGCAGTAGGCGGCAATCGTGCAGCTTCGCCGGCCAATCGGGCCGATGGGACAGCCGGTACGCCAGCAGCTGCGCTCGCCGCATCGCGGGAGCACCGGACTCCATCAGGCAATGTACTGCGAAATGAATCAGGGGCACGACCAGCAAAATCGCCTGCGCCAGGTGCAAGAACCAATCATCTGAACCGTTCGTGCCCAGCACCATCCAACTAAGGGCGATCACGTAGAGCATGATGATGGCCGCGCTCGTCGGCTCGCGCCAGCCGAGCCGGCCAAACAGCGATAGGCCGCAGGCAAGTAATTGAAACAACGTGCCCAGCCAGAGAAGGCGCGGCGAAGCGCTGTTGCCGCGAATGCTGCAAATCAGCAGCAGCGTCAACGGCAACAACAGTAAACAAGCCCGGCCAAATAGCGAGAATAGTCCCGCGCGTTTCTCGCTGGAGGCCCTCAGCAACGGTGCGTGCATGGCGGTTCATTCGCTAACGATAGATTAGGACTCCTCTGTAGTATGGCTTACACCGGAACGAAAGGCCAAAACCTCCAAAAAATCACTAACCAAATGAATCGCCAAGACGCCAAGAACGCCAAGAAAAGAAAGAGAGAAAACAAAGAACTAATCTAGAACCACCGAGAATCCGCCCTATTATGTTCGTCTTCTTCTTCTCTCTTTCTTTTCTTGGCGTTCTTGGCGTCTTGGCGGATCATTTGGTTAGTGATTCCAAGGCAGATCAATGGGGCTACGAGATTTCCTTTGCCTTGAGCAGTTCCACCGAGCCGGGACGGCCGACCACGTATTGAAAGTTGGTTCGCTCGGTGCAAGCGGCGCCGATGCGACCGCGCGGATCGAGGGACAAGAATGCAACCCGAGCCGGATGGACGCCGCGACGCACGGCCACGGCGTTGACTTGTCGCACCGCCAATTCGCACGCCTCCTGCGGACTTTTACCGGCACGCATCGCCTCAACGATCAATAGGCTGCCGCCGATACGAATGATTTCCTCGCCGGTACCCGTTCCGCCCGCCGCGCCGGCCGTGTTATCGACGTACAAGCCGGAGCCGATCAGCGGCGAATCGCCGACGCGGCCAGGCAGCTTGTGGGCCAGGCCCGATGTCGTGCAGACGCCGCCGAGCGATCCTTTGTGGTCGAGGGCCAATACCGTTACCGTGTCGTGGTCGTCCTTTGCCGGCGGTTTTCCCTTGGGCCGGCTCTTCTCCCACTCGGCGATGCTCTCCGGCGTGTGCAGCGTCTCGAGCGGAAAACCCTGTTGCATGGCGAACTGCTGGGCCCCTTGGCCGACCAGGAGAACGTGCGGCGTTTTCTCCATGACCCGGCGAGCCACGGCGGCCGGATGGCGGATGTTTTCCAGTCCGGCGACGCCTCCGCAGGCCAGCGTCTGGCCGTCCATGACGCAGGCATCCAGCTGCACCGTGCCAATGGCGTTGGCCAGTCCGCCGAAACCAACGGAGTGTACCTCGGGATCGTCCTCGACGGCCTGCGCCCCGGCAAGTGCGGCATCGAGAGCGGGCTTGCCGGCCTGCAAGAGCGGGGCGGCGATTTTTACAGCGGTTTGGCCGAACGGCCAGGTGGCGATGACCACGAAATCTGGCATGATCGATGTTCCTCCTTGCCAGCCCGCAGCGCCAGCAAGGGATGCGCTTGCTGGCACGGCGGGGTGGTTGGAAAATCCGCTTTTCCACTCACGGGAATCCTGTGTAACATGGTAGGGACTCGCAGCCTTGTCGGCTGCTCGCGATGATGTGTACCGGCCCTGTTTCCTCCCAGCGAGGCAGTCCATGCAAGACGTGCTCAGCCTGATCCTCGGCGGCGGCCGAGGCACTCGGCTTTACCCGCTTACCAAATTGCGCAGCAAGCCCGCCGTGCCCGTGGCCGGCAAGTATCGCCTGATCGACATCCCCATCAGCAACTGCATCAACAGCGGACTCAACCGGGTTTACGTCCTGACACAATTCCTCAGCGTCAGCCTGCACCGGCATATCGCCAACACCTACAAGTTCGACCCGTTCAGCCAGGGATTCGTGGAGGTGCTGGCGGCTCAGCAGACCTACGAGGCAGCCGGTTGGTACCAGGGGACCGCCGACGCGGTGCGCCAGCAAATTCGCTACGTCGTCGAAGATCCCTGCAAGGAAGTGCTGATTCTGTCAGGCGATCAACTCTATCGCATGGACTTCCGCCATCTATTGGCGACGCACCGCGGCGCCAAGGCGGATGTCACGATCGCGGTGCTGCCGGTGCCGCGCAACCAGGTGGAGGGGTTCGGCATCGTCCGCGTCGATCCCAACGGCAAGGTGGTTGGCTTTGTAGAGAAGCCCAAGACGGAGGAACAGCTGGAGCCGGTGAAGATGTCCGATGAATGGCTTGCCCAGCACGGCGTGCATGGGACGGGCCGACCCTACCTGGCCAGCATGGGCATTTATATTTTCAATCGTCAATCCCTTCTCGATTTGCTGGCCGCAAAGCCTTTGGCCATCGATTTCGGCAAGGAAGTGTTCCCGCGCAGCATTTCCTCGCACCACGTTCAGGCCCATGTATTCGATGGTTACTGGGAAGACCTGGGCACGGTAAAAGCGTACCACGAAACCAGCCTGGCCCTGGCCAGCAATGATCCGCCTTTTGATTTCCACAGTCCCGAAGGTGTCATTTATACCCGCATGCGTTTCCTCCCGGCTTCACGCGTCAGCGCGGCATCCGTGAAGGAGTGCCTCATCAGCGACGGCTGCATCGTACAGGAGGGGACCTCCTTAGAGCGCTGCATCGTCGGCGTCCGCAGCCGTATTGGCCGAAATGTCGCGATCCGTGATACCGTGCTGATCGGCGCCGATGAGTTCGAAAACGAACAGGAACGCCGGGCCAATCGGCAGCTTGGCTTGCCTGATCTGGGAATTGGCGAAGGGAGCGTGGTCGAGAGAGCGATCATCGATAAGGATTGCCGCATCGGCCGCAATGTCCGCATCACCAACCCGCGCGGCCTGATGGAAGCGGATACGGATCAATGGGTCATCCGCGAAGGAATCATCGCCATCCCCCGCGGGACGGTTATTCCCGATGGCACGGTGATTTGAAGCGGCCTCCGAGCCGCGCACGCAGCGCAGCGGAGTAAGCGGCTGACACACGACCGCTTACTCCGCTGCGCT
Organism: Gemmataceae bacterium; assembly: GCA_035653735.1. GTDB lineage: Bacteria > Planctomycetota > Planctomycetia > Gemmatales > Gemmataceae > JAJPHU01. Next base: position 7,198 of record DASRBG010000157.1, on the reverse strand, counting down.
GCGTGCGCGGCTCGGATTACGCCTCCGCCGTCGCCGCGGCCTGTTGAATGCGGGCACGCTCGCGGGCGCTTGGCATGCCTTCGCCGAAGATCAACAGCAACGGGCTGGCAATGTAAATCGAACTGTACGTGCCGACGATCACGCCGACGATCATGACGAAGGCGAACAAGTGGACGCCTTCACCGCCGAACGCATAGAGCACGATGACGACAAGCCATACGGTCATCGACGCCAGGATCGTTCGCGTCAGCGTCTGGTTGACGGCATCGTTAATCATGGCCGGGGTCAAGAGCGGGTTCTTGCCGCGCACTTCACGGACGCGGTCGAAGACGACGATAGTGTCGTTGACCGAATAGCCGACCAGGGTGAGCAAGGCGGCGATGGCCGGCAGGTCGATCTTGAAATCGCTGATAGCCAGCAGGTTGCCCAACCAGGTGCCGTGGAGGTAGTGGGCGGCGGCAATGAAGCCGAGCGTGAAGAACAAGTCGTGGATCAGGCACAGCACGGTGGCGGCGCCAAAGGTCCAGCTGCCGAAGCGGAACCAAAGGTAGAGCAAGATGGCTGCCCAACTGGCCAGGATGGCGTACATGGCTCGCTCCTGCGTATTGGCCGCCAGTTGAGCGTCGAAATTCTCCAAGCGCTCGGGTTGTGGGCTGCTATCAAACGCCTGCTTGGTCTTCTCCAGAAGGTCCTGGAATTGAGCCTTGCTCAACTTCTGCGACGGCTCGACTTTCATCTGGGAGTAGCGGCCCTTCTGCTCCTCACCGAGCGACGTGACGTGGAAACTGAGCTGTCGATCCTCGGGGAGCAGCGTCGCTCTCTCCTCGTTCAGCAGCATCGTCACTTGAGCCAGCGAGGCGAAGTCCGGCTCCTCCGATTTCGGTTTGGTGAACTCCAGGGTCGCGCTCGTGCCGTCCGGATCGATGGTGAACTTGTGCAGCTCGATATAGGCCAAGTCATCGCCCAGGCGCGTGTTAATGATTTTCTGCACCTTGCGGGGATCCCGCTCCGCAGTACGGACGGTGAAGAAGCTGGAGCGAGGATACGGGTCGCCGCTTGTGAACACCTGCTCAAGCGAGATATCGGGCAATTCGCTCTCCTGAGTCGTCATGCCGGAGACGGGCACGTTTTTCTCCAGCTTGTCGCGCAGCTCCTCGATTGTCAGCGGCTGGGCGAGTTTACCGGTGTAGGCCGTGCCGCCGATGAAATCGATGTTCATGACGCTGCGGCCCTTTTCGTCCGGATTGAGCCGCCAGAAGAACAGGCCGGCGCCTAACAGGGTTAGGATGATGGTTGCCGTGAACCAGTAGTAGCGGATGCCCATGAAGTCCCAGTGGTGGCGGTGCAGCAGCCGTACCAGCCCCTGGTAAAAGCTCAGTTTGTGCAGCCAGCCCTTCGCTTGCCAGAGATCAAACATCGTTCGCGTCATGTATAGCGAAGTGAAGAGGCTGATAATGAGACCCACCGTCAAGCTGATGCCGAATCCTTTGAGCTGATCGTTACCGACAACGTACAACACGATGGCGGTGAAAATGCTGGACAAGTGGGTATCGATGATGGTCGGAAATGCACGGTCGTAGCCGTTGCGGATAGCCAGGGCCAGGCTGGCTCCGCGCTCTCGCTCCTCGCGAAGTCGCTCGTAAATAAGCACGTTGGCATCGACGGCCATGCCGAGCATGAGGACGAGTCCCGCTAGGCCGGGCAGGGTGAAGGTTGCGTTGACCAACACCATAAAAGCGACCGTCAGCACCAGGTTTGCCAGCAGGGCGATGCAGGCAACGATACCGGCGAAGCGGTAGTAAAAGAGCATGAAGATGAGGACGGCCAGAAAGGCGAGGCCAACCGACAGCGTGCCCTTGATGATGGTGTCGGTTCCCAGCGTCGGACCCATGCTGTTTTCGCTGACCGGCGGGAACTTCAAGGTCGCGGGCAGAGCGCCGGCGCGCAGGATCGTAACCAGTTCCTCGACCTTCTTGGGCGTGAAACCGCCGGAAATCATGCCCTGGCTGTGAATCACGTCGTTGATCGTTGGCGCCGACTGGATTTGACTGTCAAGAATGATCGCCAATTGGCGTTTGAACCCGACCTCCTGTTTAGAGGCAGGACGATTGAGGGTGGTCAAGTCCCCGAAGAGGTTGCCGCCTTCCGAGTCGAAGGTAAAGTGAACAGCCGGCTCGCCGCGATTATCGGCACCGGAGCGTGCCTGGGCCAGGTAGCCGCCGTTGATCTCTTTGCCCGGCTCGGGCAGACGTGTCAGGATGAAGTATTCGTATTTTTTGCCCAACTCGCGATCCTTGGGCGATAGCCGGCTCTGCGTATTAATGGTCCGGCTGTAAAGCAGAAACTGGTTCCCTCCCGGATTGCGAACCGCCTCCTTGTCGCGCGCCGCGGCGACCTGGCTCCACATCGATGCGGCGATGCCTTTCTCCGCGGCATTGTTCAGATGCAGCTGATAGAGGTATTCCTTGCCGATCAATACCCACTGGTAGCTGTAATTGATCGTCTCGCCGTTGAGGGTGACGGAAAAAGTTTTCCCGCCGCCCGGCGCTTCGGGGTCGGGGGGCGCCAAGCCCTTCCTCTCCAATTCCTCGAGTTTCGGTTTATTGTCGGGATTTTGAAGATACTCCGCGGCGCGATCGATGGCTTCCTTGTCATCGATGGGATTGGCAAGGATACGGAACTCCAATCGTCCCTGCTGCTGGATGAGGTTCTTTATGTTCTCGACTTCCTCATTCGTCAGCGTGCGCCGCCCAGAAGCATATCCTCCGGTCGGCAGAATGATTTCAACGCGCGCCGGCTCCGTTTTGATGGGACGAATGGTGACGTTGAGCAAATCGGCCGGATCGATGCGGCGCTTCAAGGCGGCGGCCAATTCGTCGGGGTTTACCTCGCCCTGCTGCTTGCTCGTGTCCACTTCGTAAACGAGAATGGTGCCGCCCACCAGATCGACGCCAAGGCGGAACTTGCCGTCTTTGTAGGCCCAGGCACACACCGCGATGCCCAACACCACCGGCACCACGCAAATCAAAATCCGGCTGAGAAACGCTTTCATGATTGGACTTCGTGCCTTTCGTCATGCTCATGGCGAGCGGGGTCGCGTTAGCGCCCCGAGTGCGGACTCGGCCCCGAGTGCGGACTCGGGGCGCTAACGCGACCCCGCTCGCCAGTTTTACGCCTTGACTTCCTTGGCGGCCTTGGCCTGCTTGGCCGCCTCTTCCTCATTTGTCAGGTTGCGGAGGACGCTCCCCCTGGTCATCTTCACGCGAACGTTGTCGGCGATCTTGACGGTGATCCTGTCCTCGCCGTCACTTACATCCACGATTGTGCCGTACATACCCGAATTGGTCAGCACCTCATCGTTCTTTTTCAGGTTGCTGGCCATCTTCTGGCGTTCTTGCTCTTGTTTTTTCATGGGGCGGATTAGCAACAGGTAAAAGACGGCAGCGATTAGGATCAAAGGGAAGAAGCTAATCAAGCCTCCCGGTCCTGGTTGACCGCTATCCTCCGCCAGTAAAATCAGTGTGTGCATCATATGCCTTCTCTCCCCCGCAGGCCGTACCGCCGATGAAAAAGTTCATCTTAAGGCGATTGCTCCCAGCGGACAAGACGGAGTGCGGCGAAGTCATCGAAGCGCCGCTCCTCGATCGCCTGCCGTGCTTCCGCCATCAGCCGGCAGTAAAACGCCACGTTATGCAGCGACAATAGGGTCGGACCCAACATCTCCTTGGCGAGGAACAGATGATGCAGGTACGCCCGGCTAAAATGCCGGCAGACGTAGCACGGACAACCGGACTCTAATGGCCGCGAATCTCGCTTGTGGCAGGCGTTGCGAAGGCGGACTTCGCCCTCATCGGTGAACGCCTCGGCGTTGCGGCCGTTGCGGGTCGGCAACACGCAATCGAACATGTCGATGCCGGCGGCGATGCCGGCCAGCAGGTCGCGCGGTGTGCCCACACCCATGAGATAGCGCGGCTTGCCGACCGGCAGCAGGGCCGCCGTCGGAGCGAGAGCGGCGTGCATCTGCGTTTCGGTCTCGCCGACCGAGAATCCTCCCAGGGCATAGCCGGGAAAATCCAACTCCGTTAACTCGCGGGCACAGCGGGCGCGCAGTTCCAAATCGGTCCCACCCTGGACGATGCCGAACAACGCTTGATCGGCCCGTTTGTGCGCCGAGCGGCAGCGCTCGGCCCAGCGAATCGTTCGCTCGACGGCGACGCGCAGATAGTCCGGCGGCGTGCCGTGCGGCGGGCATTCATCCAGGCACATGGCGATGTCGGAGCCGAGGGTCTCTTGAATCGCCACCGCGCGCTCGGGCGTCAGCTCCACCAGTGCGCCGTCGATGTGGGAGCGAAAGACGGCGGCATGATCGTCGATTTTGCGGGTCGGGGCCAGGCTGTAAATCTGAAAACCGCCGCTATCGGTGAGGATCGGTCGGTCCCAAGCCATGAAGCGATGCAAGCCGCCCAGCGCGGCAACCACATCATCGCCGGGCCGCAGTGTGAGATGATACGTGTTGCCGAGAATGATCTGCGCGCCAGCGTCCCGAACCTGATCCGGCGTCAATCCCTTGACCGTGGCCTGCGTGCCCACCGGCATAAACACAGGCGTCTCGACGACGCCATGCGCTGTATGCAGCCGCCCCCGCCGCGCCGCGCCGTCGGCTGCCAACAACTCGAAATGAAACGACATACCAAGCTCAAAAAAGGACCAAAAAGACAATCCAAGTTAACCGCCTTGTCACTTCCTCTGTCTTTTCTGTCCTTTTTGTCTTTTTTGGTCCTTTTTTCGTGTCTTTCGTGGTTCGCCTTAATCTCCGCGGAGGGTTAGGCCGTATTGTCCCAATTTTTCGCGGACTTCGCTCAGGGAGGTCATGCCGAAGTTCTTCGATTCCAGCAATTCGTCGGCCGTGCGATTAACAAGCTCGCCCAGCGTATTGATGCCCAGGCGGTTCATGCACTTGCGCGCCCGAACCGAGAGGTTCAAATCGCTAACCGGCTTGCTCATGACCGCTTGTTCCTGTTCGCTCAGCTGCTGCTGCGGCCGGAAACGCATGTCGTGCTGCGCTCCTTCCTCCAGCGATTGGCCGAGCCGCAGCCCCTTGCTCGACATGATCTCTTTGATTTCTTCCAGCGAAGTTTCGCCGAAGTTCTTGCTGCTCAGAAGCTGCTGTTCGTTGATGCGCGTCAGATCGCCCAACGTCTTGATGTTCATTTTTTTCAGACAATTGCGGCTGCGCACGGACAACTCGAAATCCGTGACCGGGATTTCCAAGACCTGGCTGAAGCGACTAAAGGCGTGCTCTTCCTCCGGACTGTAGTACATGGTTTTCGACGCCTGCGCGTCCTTGAGGAACAACCGCGCCTGTTCATCCATGGGGTCGCTACCAAGCACGCGGCGATAGCATTCGGTGGCCTTGTCGTATTTCTCGTGGTCCTCATAAAGGACGCCAAGGTTTTTCAGCACGCCGACGTGAATCGGCGGGTGCTTGAGGCAGCGCTCGTAGAAACCGATCGCATCCTCGTCGTTGCCGGCCAGATCGTTGGCGTGGGCAAGCTGGAACAGGACGCCGGTGTGGTTCTGATCGAATTTCTCGGCCTTTTCTAAATGCTCGATGGCGTGGAGGCGTTCACCCTCGGCGAGATAGCAGCAGGCGATTTGATAATGATATTCAGCGCTGTGGCTGGCGAGGTCGGAAAGCTTGTTGAGAATGGCACGCGCCTGGTGGAGATCGCCTTTCTGCCGATAGATGCCGGCACGCAGCAATTGTACCTGATTGGCATTGTATCCGGCCTTCTCGGCCCTTTCATAGGCTTTAAGGGCTTCGTCAAACTCGCGGCGCGAGATCAACGCCCGGCCCAGATAGAAATTGGCCAGCGCTCCTTCGGCCTGGCGCAGATGCTCAACCGCCTGCTGTATGTAGCCAAGAAAGAACGAGGCGATGCCGAGCTTGAGATGCCAGCGTTTGGCGGCGGCCCCGGTGGACGACTCGATTTTCTTTTTGATGACTTCCGTCACGTCGCGAAGGGTGCGATACTGAGTACCGCCCTGGGCCAACCCCTCGCGCAGCTTCGACACCGTTCCCGCATCACAATCCTCGCGCTCGACCAATAAGGCTTTTAAGTCGATCAAGATCTGCTCAACCATGCAACGCTCTCCCGTGAAATACCGCCCGCACTCAAGGTATGGAGAATCCCTAAGAGGAAAGTGTTTAGTATAACGACAGCTGATGTTCGTGCAAGAGAGGACACAATTCATCGATTTCGGTGAAACGATCAATCAGAAGGGATGCGATGCCGCGTTCGCAGATTCCTGCATTGCCTGCTTGCTATGCCCTGGTTCATCCCGGCCTGGAACCCATCGCCGCCGAGGAGATCGAACGCGATCTCGGCGGCGAGGTCAAAAAGACCGGGCCGGGCATAGTCGTCTTCCGCTTGCCGGAGATCGACGGACGCGTGCTGAAGCTTCGCACCACGGAAGACGTGTTTCTCTTCGCCTGGGGCAGCGATCAACTGACGCATCGTGCCGAGGATCTCGAAAACATCCGCCGTTGGACGGCGCGCCAGGCGGATTGGCCCACCCTGCTGCGCATCCATCACGCGCTGCGGCCCAAACCGAAAGGCCGGCCAACCTATCATCTCGTGACCCAAATGGAAGGACGACACGGCTATCTCCGACGCGATGCTCGTAAGGCATTCGCACAAGGACTGACCGCCTATGTGCCGGAAACTTGGGTGCCGGTGGAGGAAAACGCCGCGGTGGAGTTTTGGTTGACCATCCAGGGGGCGACGGCCGTTTGCGGTCTACGTTTGTCCGATCGCGCTATGAGGCATCGCACGTACAAATTGGAGCATCGTCCGGCCTCGTTGCGCCCAACGATCGCCGCGGCGATGGTCCGCTTGGCCGAGATTGCTCCTCGGCACATCGTTCTCGATCCGATGTGCGGCGCCGGTACGCTATTGGCCGAGCGCTTGGCCGCTGCCCAGCAGGGACGCGGCAGTTGTGCCGCCGTGTGGGGCGGCGATGTCGATTTCAGCGCCGTTCGCGCCGCGGCTGTCAATTTGCGCCGCCTCGGCCCCGCCCTATTGGCTCGTTGGAATGCCACCCGCTTGCCGCTCGCCTCCGCCACCGTCGATCGGATCGTGGCCAATCCACCGTTCGGCAAGCAGCTAAGCAGCCCGGATGAGGTCGTACCGCTTTA
>DASRBG010000156.1:0-7269 GCA_035653735.1 Gemmataceae bacterium | reverse complement strand
GACAGCAACCGCCCGCCGCACTCACCGCGCGAAGGCGATCGCCACATGGCGCGAAATCACGGGCGCGGCCATGGTTTCATGATCCTGGAGGCGCGCCTCACGCTTTCGCTGCGACCCGCAGCTGTTAAGTTGACGGTGCCGCCCGAACAGCTCATCGAGGAGATCGCCGAACCACGCCTCGAACACATCCACCTCGGCTTCCGTGACCGGGACAGGCTCGGGCCAGTCATCGGTGACGGTCCAGGTCGAGAGGTTGTGCTGCGGCGGCCGGCCCGGGAACGGCCAAGGATAGCCGAGCAACGCTTCAAGCTGCTCGGATGCGGTCGGCGGGCGTTCCTTGCGAGGTCTGGCCATTGCACCAGAATCGCCGAACGAGGTTCTTGAAAGAATAGCCTTTTTCTACGCTGGAAGCCTCCGCGCGCTGTGGCGCAAAAATACTTGCGCCCGGCGGCGCGAGGCGGAAACAGCGTAGGGGCGAAGGCGGCTGGCAGCGTCACGCCGCCGCTTTCAAGGGCTTCGCCCGTTCGATACGTGCCAGTTCCTTGGGGTCGTGCATCGCCTCCCAGATGTCGCTGCGGCGCTGCACGTTCAGCCAGAAGTCCGGGCTGGTGCCGAACACGCGGGCCAGGATCAGCGCCGTTGCGGCGGTGACGTTGCGGCGATTGTTGCACAGCTCGTTGACGTGCTTGCGCTGCACGCCCATGGCCTCGGCGAGCGCGCCCTGGGTCAGCCCCAAAGGCTCCATGAACTCCTCGATCAGCATTTCGCCCACCGTCGTCGGCTTGCGCTTGGTCATCAACATGGCGATCTTGCCCTTCCTCATCTGTAGCTATGGTCGTCCAGGTAGATGTCCGAGGCATCGCCTCGGCCGCCGTCCCACCGGAAGACCAGCCGCCACTGCTTGTTGACGCGGATCGAATGCCACCCGTCGAGATTGCCTCGCAGCTTCTCGAAATGGTTGCTGGGCGGCACGTGAAGGTCTTGGTCAGTCACCGCGTCGTCGATCACCTGGAGCTTGCGGAAGAGACGAGCCTTCAAGTCCGATGGAATGTTCCGGGAGGCTATGTCCTCGACGAAGAAGGCGCGCAGCCACTCGTCCCGAAAGCTCACGATCATCCAGTAACTCCAATATGTCTATGTACCACTCAACGGGACAACAATCAACAGCGGGCATGTCGGCCTAAAGCCCCAACCCGATCTGCCGCTTGCGGCTGAACTCCCATTCGATGCCGCCGTCGTCGCGGCGGACGCCGCTGATGTGTTGGTCGAGACGCTTCTCCAGGACCGGCTGCCAGGGCACGAGCTGGAAGCCGAGTCCATCCTCGATCATGGCGAAGCGCCCGCTGGCGAGATTGGCGACGCCGGCCAGCCGGCCGCTCACATACTCGCCTAGCCCGGACGGGGCGAAGGTCAGACCGCGCTCGGCGGCCATCTGCTTGCCGACCCGCTCCACCTCCTGGCGCTGCAGGGTGGCGACGGTGCGCCGGGGAATCGAGATGACGCCTTCCTTCACGGCGGCATGGCCCATTTCGACGAGCCGCTGCGCTCGCCGGTCGAGCGCGGCGTTCACCTCCCTACCGAAGCCAGTTTGGGCGATGGGAAGGTGGTCTTTTGCAACCAGCTCCCGGTCGAGCCAGGTCGCGCCGTCGCTGCCTATCTGCCGGTCGAGGCCGAGCGTCGACAGCGTGCAGATGCCGAAATCTTTGGGCCGGCTGGGGGCGTCGTAGGCCATGCCCCGCTCGGCGATGTCCTCGGGGATTTTCCAATGGTCGGCGTCGATACGCTCGACGTGCCCGGCGCGGCGCAAGGCTTCCAGCCGGCGCACATGGGAGCGAATGAAGGCGTCGGGGTCGCCATGACCCTGCTCGATGATGTCCTGAGTCGCTTCCAGATGCAGGCTCGGCCGATAGATGCCGCCATTGGCTTCCGCCACGATCTGGATGTTGACATCCGCCGGCCGGGGTTCGCCCTTGGTCGCCACTGGATCGAGCGCGACGATATGGCCGCGCCTGATCTCGTCCAGGCGGGCGGCGTCCGCCACCTCGACATAGTGGGCGCGCCCGTCAACGCCATCGATGACGAGGTGCAGCCGGTCGCCCATCTCGTCGCCGGCCAGACCCTTGGCGAGCACCCGGCCGACGATCGGCTCGGTGATCTGCTTGCCATGGGCAGCATATTGAGCGGGACCGCGCTGGTCGCCGAGTGCCCGGTGCATGGTCTTGAGGATGTCGCCGCGTTCGCCCAGCTCGCGCAGCGTCGGCTCGGCCTGTGCGGAGATGGACCAGCGGCCGACCTCAACCTCGGTCGCGAGCCCCATGCTCTCAAGTCTGCGGGCGCGAGCGATCAGCAGCGCCCGGTTCCGCCGCGCCGTCTCCAGCATGTCCCGGTCGGGGCGCAGGTCGGCGAACGCGTGGCTCGCCTCCCGCTCGGCGAGCAGCATCCGGTCCAGGCGGGTGAAGCGCTCGGCGTCCACCTCATGCTCAAGCTGGCGGCTGACCTCCTGCTCGGTCTGCCGCCCTAGCTCCAGCGTCACGATCTCGCTCGCCCGCTCGCGGATGCCGTGGGCGATGTAGTCGCCGGCGATGTTGAGAATCTTCCCGTCGTCGGTGACGCCGCGCACCAGGATATGGGCGTGCGGGTGGCCGGTGTTGTGGTGATCGACCGCGATCCAGTCGAGCCTTGTCCCAAGATCGGCCTCCATCGTCTTCATCAGGTCGCGGGTGGTCTGCCGCAAGTCGGTCAGCTCGACGCCGTCCTCGGCGGAAACGATGAAACGGAACTGGTGGCGGTCGTCGCGGCCCCGGTCGAGGAAGGCGCGGCCATCCTCGGCGTCGCGCTCGGCGGAATAGACCTGCCCCTTCTCGCCGTCGCGGTTGACGCCGTCGCGCTCCAGATAGCGCAGGTGGGCGTCCACCGCCTTGGAGCTGACGAACGACCGTCCGCGCGCCGCGCTGGGGGTTGAGCTTCACGATCCGCGCCTTCACCGTCACGCGCCGAACGCTCCGACCGCTGGCGTCCCGGCTCCAGGCGCTCCGCACCTTCAGCCCGGCGGCGGCTGACGCGCCCCGCCCCCGCGCGTTGAACCGGCCGCTTCCCTTCCCGGCCGCGCCCAGCCGGTTGGGATCGCCGCCGGCCCGCCGGATGGCCTGATGCACCTCGGCGAGGAAAGTCTTCGGGCGCGGCCGGACCGCGCGCAGGGTGCGCCCGCCAGCACGGTCGCGGACCCGGCCGGGACGGATGCGAAAATGGTCGTCGTCGTTCGTCATGAGGCGACGATTGGAAGATCAAACGGCCGATACAAGGTCGAAAATGACGGTGTAGTGCTGTAGGGTAGAAATACTTGCACCAGCGTAGAAACGGCGGAATCGCGCGCGGCGCACATTGCGGGCGCCACCCAAAATAGCATTGAAAATATTGGGAAAATCGGACTCTCCGCCGCCTGCGCACCTCACCCCTTCGGCGGAAAGCCGCCGAAAAACAATGTGCAGACAAATACTTAGGAACGAAGTTCCGGCAGCGAGGCAACTCGCTTTATCTTGCGGTCATCCTCCTTCCCCGGTAAGCGTCCGGCCCCTGCACATTCTTTTGCAGATGCGCGACGAGAACAAATGGGGTTCCTTCACAACCATGGAGGATCTCCGATGGCATCTCGGTCCTGGGAAAAAGCGAACAATCCTTACTGGTCAGAACATGTTGAGACTTGGTACCGCGGTCATCTGGAGGCAGAGGAATATTGCCGCCGCCGCAAACTTTCTCGTGCGGCTTTTGAGAGGTGGGCACGCCATCTGGTGAGCGCTGAGGACCTCAGTAAACGGGCGTATCGTCTGCAGAAATTGCCTCGGAAAGACGTGAAACAGCGGGCCAAGAAGCGGCGTAGTAGGCCTCCGCGCCATCGCTACGGTGCACGCACGGACAGCGGTCCGGTCGCTCTTCGGGCGTTCTGGAGCATGCATATCGAAGCGATGAACTGGAGCGGCATGGGGCTTGCCGAATATGCCGCCGCGCTCGGTCTTTCGCCGCATGCGCTGCGCATATGGCGTGATCGTCTCGAAGAATCCGGCGATGAAATGGACTGGCGATCCCTGCTTCATCCAAGTGCCCGGGCTCAATTAAGCAGCGCTGCTAATTGCACGCGGCGCAAATACCGCTTGACACCGTAAGCGGCAGACGGCCGGTCGAACCGGCGACGCTTCAGCGAGGAACAGAAGCGAGCCATCGTGCAGGAGACGGAGAAGCCCGGCGTCAGGGTGGCGCAGATTTGCCGCCGCCATGCCATCGCCACCAGCATGGGCTTCCGCTGGCGAGTTGAGTTTGGCCTGACCGCTCGAAAGGCGCTGCAACTGGCAACGGTGGAACTTGCCGATGGCGCTGCGAATGAGCCGCCGGCGCTCGCCGCTTTGCATCTGGCGCTCGGCCATACCGACACGCGAAAGGGGCTCGACGGACTTGCCACATTGATTCAGGAACATCTGAAGAAGGATCCCCTCTCAAGCCATCTGTTCGTCTTCCGCGGCAAGAATGCTTCGCTTTTGAAGATCCTGTTTTGATGGAATGGACGGCCTCCGTCCCCGGCGGCATGACTGGAATGCCGGACAGATTGGCTTGATTGCAGAGGTTTTTTTATGTTTAGCACAGAGATCCAGATGGTTGGTGTCGACATCGCGAAGCACGTCTTCCATATACACGCAACTGATGCAGCAGGTCGGGCAGTTTTGCAGAAACGAGTCCGCAAATCTGCTTTCTTAGAGGTCATTCGGCAAATTCCCGCATGTACGCTCCGCCCGCCGCCGCGAGGTCGCGGCGCTGATCCGCATTATGCGCGCCCTGGCCGGTACCACAGAGGAGGGGGATGGGTGCGATTGGGTGGCCAAACCGCGTGCACTTTATCGTCTGCGTTAGTTTCGGCAGGCCGAGGCCTGCCATACCGGTCTCACCAAGCGCTACGTCGAGTTCCGCTTCCAGGAGTTCCTCGATAAAACCGCAAATGCGGGTCCGCGCCCCGGAACCAACCGTGCCCAAGGAAAAGCGTTGCTACGGCTGCCTCCTCCGGCGACTTTATGGTATTCATTTACGTGGCGTGATCTCCGTCGGCGCGCTAACGCCGATTCGTTTTGTTGCTCAATGCGGAGATTACGCCACCATCAATTTGCAAGCACTCCTGCGATGGCACCCCAGCGGTTGAACATGAATTGACCGAAAGAACCGATAATCGGTTAAACGTGAGAAGGAAAACCAAGAATGAGTGCGAACTATACGGGCAGATGTTTCTGCGGAGCAGTCGAAGTGGAGGTAACCGGGGAGCCAGAGGCGATGGGGTATTGCCACTGCCGGTCTTGCAGGTCTTGGGGCGCTTCGCCAGTTAACGCCTTCATTCTTTGGAAGCCGGAACAGGTCCAAGTGACAAAAGGCGCCGACAAGATCGGCACCTACAACAAGACCGAGACCAGCTACCGCGAGTTCTGTCAGATCTGTGGCGGCCACGTGCTGACGAGACACCCAACCTTCGGGCTGGTCGACGTATTCTCTGCCACTATTCCTGATTTCCCATTCAAGCCACAGCTGCATGTCAACTATCTTGAGACAGTACTGCCAATACGCGACGGGCTCCCGAAATTGAAGGATTTTCCGGCCGAACTGGGCGGATCCGGCGAAGTCATCGCTGAATAGGAGATTGGGGTGGTGTGAATTGGATAGGACTATTGGGCAATTGCAAAAACTTCGGTCTGTCGCGGGAAAAGCGATTACAACGGCTACCCAGACCCTAATAGGCCGAGTGTAAGCCTCGACGATAATAGGAAATTTCCGATGCTATGAGCATTGGGGGCTCAATCCAACGGCCCAGCGGCTTGTCATACTCTCTGAGAAAGGTTAGCGCATGAGGGCCTTTTCGAGAACGAAAAGGGATGCCCGTCCATGCCTCAAGACGCCGGTAAATGACGGTAAAGGGTGCTGCGATGTATGCCTAATAGTCTTGCTGCTTTGGAGACGTTTCCATTTGCCGCTTTGAGAGCCTCGGCAATGGCTTCTTGGTTGACGGAAAGGCTGGCTGGTATGGTCTCTGTTGCAGTTGCTAAATTTTGAGTCTCGCGGATGTGACATGGCAACTCTGCAAAGCCCAGCCGTGATTTCGGTTCGGCGAGGGCGACCATGGAGCGCAAAGTGCTCGTAAGCTCTCGAATGTTACCGGGCCATCTATATCGTACAAGCGCCTCGACCGCCGTTTCATCAAGCGTCAACTGCAGTGCTTCGCCACCCAACGTCGAAAACAGATTGGATATGAGAACACGCCGATCGGGCCGCTCACGTAGGGACGGTAGGTGCACACAATAGTCCTGCAACCGATAATAGAGATCGGCGCGAAAAGTAGCCGCCGTAACCATGCCGGGCAGATCTTGATGCGTGGCACAAACAAGCGCGAAGTCGACAGGTATCGGAATACCGCCGAGGGGTCTGATTTTGCGTTCCTGCAACACGCGCAGTAAGCGCGCCTGGAGCGAAAGCGGCAGGTCGCCGATCTCGTCAAGAAACAATATCCCGCCGTCAGCTTCTCGGATCTGGCCCCGCATCCCGCGACGCCGTGCCCCCGTAAAAGCTCCTTCCTCATAGCCGAATAGCTCCGAATCGATGAGCGAATCGGGTAAGGCGCCGCAATTAACCTCGACAAACGGCCCCTTGCAGCGGTTGCTCAAAGCATGGAGACGGCGAGCAAAATATTCCTTGCCAACTCCAGTTTCCCCGAGGATGAGGACGGAAAGGCCCGCGTCAAGCATCCGGCGAGCGCGATCGAGAACCGGATTTAAAAATGGATCCCCATCAAGTGCCCGTGGGCTTTGCCTCGGAAGTTGGCTCGGGGCCGGCTCAATTTGTCTTGGTGCGGTTTTGTTTCTTTCGTGCCGGCTATAATACACACGGCCGTCAAAAGACTTAACCGTTCTGATGTCGCCGTGACCTGAAAAGTCTCCAGAAAAAACAGCTCCAATTTCAACTCCGAGTATCTTTTGCCAACTGGTCTTCAGAATTTTGACGGCTGCTGGATTGGCTCCAGCTATACGCCCGTCTTCCAAAATGATGAGGCCTTCCCGGTGGCTGCCCACGAGGGCGGGATTGGAGTGAAAACGAACGGCTGTGTCGCAAATTATCCACGCGGACGAAGCGGGCGTGGAACGACTGGCGAGGTTTACGCAGCGAGAGCATAGAACTGCTGCGCTGGCCGCAATTTGCCCTTCGTTCGCATCTGACCTTTGCGGATCATATGCATGACTTCGACTC
>DASRBG010000155.1:0-12785 GCA_035653735.1 Gemmataceae bacterium | reverse complement strand
GGGATGGGAGCGAGAGCCGGCGAGGCGAAACATTTCCTGCGGCTGATCCGGCCGTGGGCGCCGCTGCTCGCTGCACCAAGTATCTACGTGCTTCTGCAGGCAGTGCCGTTGCCCTATGCGGAAAATCCTATCTGGCGGGCTACCAGAGACGCATTGAACGAGCCCGTCTTGGGATTCGTCAGTGTGGATCCCGGCTCGACCTTGCGCGCCTTCGGCGTCTCATTGTTGATCGTAACGCTCACGCTGGTTGCGGCCGTTACCAGCATTGAGCCCCGGCGCGCGCAGAGATTGCTCTTCGTGCTGATAGGAACGAGCGTGATTGCTGCCCTTGTTCTCTTTTTCGGAAGCTTTGGGCTTCGACTCGATAGGAGTTTGACTGCGGTCCTCCTCGCATCGAGCGCCCTGGGCTTCATCTTTTGCGCGGCCGGGTGCCTTTATGTGGTCGAACGGATGGGCATCGAGCGTACCGAGCCGAAGAAGAACCGGTTCGCATCCTTGCTCATGCTGGTCATATTTTCGGCCGCAGCCGCGATCTGCGCTCTAGCCCTCCTCCGCGTCGCGTCCTCTCAAGCGATATTCGCCACGGCCTGCGGTTTTGTCGTTCTCGGCGCGCTGGTCGTGGCGCGGCGGCTCGGTGTCGGCTTCTCGGTCGCTTCGGGCATCGTTTTCGTGCCCATCTTATTGGCTCTGTTCATCGCCGCCGCCCAAACGCGGGGATCTGGCGATGCGACGATAAGATTCGCGAGTACCGTTCAGGCCGCGGCGATCGGGCCTTTGGTGGCCGATGCGAGCATTTTCGGAAGCGGCGCTGGTACGCTCGGTAAATTGCTGCCGATTTACGGAATCCACAAGCCATCCGATTTCACCGCCACGGCCGCCTCGATCCTGACGGTCGAAATTGGGCGGGCAGGCTTGGGCCTCTTGGCGCTGGTTGCGATATGCGCGACCTTGTTGTTGATTCGCGGCGCAATCGTCCGCAACCGGTACTCTTATTTCCCGGCTGCGGCGGCAAGCAGCATAATTTTGGTTGGGTTGGGTGCCTTCGTCGATTCGAGCTTATTCAAAACGCCAATTCTCATTCTTTTGGCCGCCGTCGTCGGTCTTGGCCTGGCGCAGAGCGTCAGCCGAACGCTTTAGGATCCACAGGCGTGCTTTACGCGGCCGTCTCCTTGAGCGTCGACCAGAAGTTCGGATTTGAAGGCGATTGAATACGAACCCATTGATAGGGCGTCCGGAACCAGGGGCGAATTTCAGGGCTGAGATTGTCGATCACGAAATCTCCCTCTCTCGTCCGCACGACGACGACCAGATGATGTTCACCCCAAGGCGTCACGACCTCGGAGAGCAGGAGCGCGCGTTCCGGCCATCCCAGCGCCAACAATTCATGACGCTTGGTGACGGCATAGTCCGCGCAATTACCTTCGCGAGGAGCGATCGTCCATCCTTTGCGCAGAGCTCTCAAATCATCTTCCGGCGAAATGGAGCGATTAACCCGAGCATTGATGGCTTCCAACTGCGCCCAGCGGCGCTCGGTCATGCGGACCTTGCCGCCGTGAAAGACGACGTGTTGGACCCGGCACTCATGCGGATAACGAAGGCAGAACTGCACGTGTGCGAACGGCGCGAGTGTCGGGGTGTCGAACTCGATCCGCTCGAGACTCCATTTCAGCTGATGCGTATAGCCAAGCCCGAATCCATAAGCGCCGGTGCCAAAATCGACAGCGGCAAAGGCGATCGATATCAGAGCAATGAAGAGACGGCGGTACATGTCTGGCCTCCAGGTCGTCTGGCGCCAATCAACCTCAAAAACTCTTCAAAGTGCCTCGCGCTCCATGAGCAATTCGAACGAGCATGAACCGATTCCGTTAACCATCGCTGTCGCGGAACGCTCGGCACTTGCGATCGGGTAGGTAGGTGGGTGAGATGTGGCGGCTACTGCGATACAGAGACACGCGGACGCATAGAGTCCCGGAAGGAACGCGCGTCTATGCCATCGGCGACGTGCATGGCCGCGCTGACCTGCTCCTGCAACTTTTGGCGCTCATAGATAGCGATCTGCTAACGCGGCCGACGGCGCGCGCGGTGCAAGTCTTCCTCGGCGACTATATTGACCGAGGCCCGTGGTCTCGTCAGGTGATCGATATCATCCTGGAGCGAGCGCGCCATCACGAATTGATTCTGCTCAAAGGAAATCACGAATCCTATTTGTCGCAATTTCTTCGTATGCCGTCAGTGCTCGCGAGCTGGCGCCAGGTCGGCGGCTTCGAGACATTATTGTCTTATGGCGTCGTTCCGCAGCTTAACGCCGGCGCCGAAGAGCTGCAGCGAATGGCGGCGGCGCTGGCCGAGCAATTGGTGGACAGTCACAAGGCCTTTTTCGATCGCCTCCGCGTTTCCTATTCCTGCGGGAGCTATTTTTTCGTCCACGCCGGCGTGCGTCCCGGAATTCCGCTCGAGCGGCAGAAAGAGCAAGATGCGCTTTGGATTCGCGAGGAGTTCCTGCTTTGCGAGGAAAATTTCGACAAAATGATCGTTCACGGCCATACGCCCGTTCGGGAGGCGGAATATCATCGCAACCGCATCAATATCGATACGGGCGCCTATGCGACAGGCAAGTTGACCTGCCTCGTCCTCGAAAACGACGAGGCGGCGGTTTTCAGTACCTGAATGATCAATCGCTCACGAGGCCTGAACCGTGATCCCAGGAAGTGACTTGCTGCGGTTTCGCGCGCTCGCTTTCGCGCTCGCAGCTCTCACGTTGATCGCCGGCGTCTGCATCTTGGTCAGCGTCCTCGGGCAGCCGCCCACGAGCGACGAATCGGTGAAGAGAATTCTGAGTGCGACACTCGGCCTCAATCACGGCGAGCTATGCGCGGCGAAATCGAATTCGGTTGCTGGCGGATCGGCGACGTCAGGCGCTCAGCCGCCCAATGGAGATCTCATCGACGCGCTTGCGCAGGCGCGAGGCGCTGTCGAGCGCAGCCCGATCGACCCTGGTTCTTGGCTCGTGATTGCAGCAGACGACGCTCGCCTCGGCCGCTCGCGCGAGGCTCAAGGCGCACTCAAACTGTCATATTTTACTGGCGCGGACGAAACCGATTTGATCGCGCCCCGGCTTCTGCTCGCGACGCGCACCGGAGCGGCGTCGGATCCGGATCTGCAAGTTCTGATGTCGGGCGACCTGCGCCAGATCGTTCTGCGACAATCTGACTTAACTGACGCGATCAAGCTCGCCTACCGTTGCGCTTTGCCCGACGGCAAGCAATTCATGAACAAAGCGCTCTCCGCTCTCGACCCAAGCCTGCTGCTCAAGCTTCAGGCAGGCGGCGCGGCGCTTGATCGACGCTAGAGAGCTGCTGCTCATTTTATGAACGGCAGCAATCCGCTTTTGTGCGGTCCCGGCTGGGCAGCGTCTTCTTTCGAGAGCGCGGGCTGGAAGAATTGCCTAACGCAGAGCCCGCCCAGATAACCGGTCTCGAGAAGCACAGCGCTCGCCAAAAAGGTAAGTCCGCTCCATGCCACGCCGTCCGACTGAATGAGGCCGGTGACCGTCGTCAGAGCCGCCAATATAAGCAAAGCGGGCACAAGAATTAGAACTTTGAAGCGCAAACCGAGCAGGGCGCCGCCGAGCAGCGAAACGCAAAGGGGAGTCAACATTTTGGTTCCTCACGAGCGCGGCTTCCCTCTCCCACGCGACCCGATAAGGATCCCTTAAGTCGATTGAATAGACTCGATGGCATCGCTCGAGCTGACACTTTTTCGAGCAATCTACGTAAACAAATTGCCGCTCTTGCTCACTAGCTTTGCAAGCGCGTCACATCTTCGCATGAAAGTCACAATGTCCGTCGGCGCGCGACAAGATTGCCTGCGCGAAGTGGTACAGCGATTGCAGACCAAAGTGATTGCAAACGACGGTGCAGCGGCCGCAAAAGCGAAGCGCCGATTGCAAAAGGAGGAGAGTGAAGTTAGTCTTGCAAGCACGCAGACGGGGGAGAGCGATCGTGCGGAAAATTTTTTTCGTCGTCCTAATTGCATGCGCGATCTCCGACGCGAGCTTGGCCCAGGCAGCGGATCTCTCGACACGGGAGCGCGCGCCATATCCTTGCGGATATTGTGGCCGCTGCGGCTGCCCGAGCGTGACCTATGTGCGCCATCGCGAACTTCGTTCCACTTTTGGAACGGGATTTGATCCGCGCAATTTCGATCAGACCGAACCTTATTATTATTTCGGTCCGATGCGCACATACGCACGCTACGCTGACTAGCACGCAATTCAAACTGCATGACTGAAAACTTCACAATGCGCTCGCTCGCGCGTCACATTGCTGAGTTATTCGTCGCGTTGCTGTGAGGCAACAGAAGCACCTTTTCGTTGTGAGTAGATTGCGCTTTGTCGCTTGTGCGGCGCATAATTACTCATTCCTTAAATGATGGGGGAAGGAGCGTGCGCGTTTCCCATGTGTTGAGCCGAGCCGTTGCCGTGGCGGGCGTGGTGCTGTTGGCCGGCTGTGTTGGGTTCTTCCCCGTCGCGGGTCCGAATTCCGTCGACATCACGTCGCAGCAGACGTTCAGCGGACCCCAATATGGGTTGGTGAAGCTGTCGCCGCAGGTCATCAACATTCTCGAAGAATATGGGCCGCAGACGCTCAGCGCTCAATTCGGTGATCGCCGGCCTCCGCCGGAACTCAAATTCGGCATTGGCGACGTCGTCAGTGTCACGATTTTCGAAGCGGCGGCGGGCGGGCTCTTTATTCCTGCGGAAGCGGGCGTGCGCCCCGGCAATTTCGTCACGTTGCCCAATCAGCCGATCGATACGAAGGGCTTCATTTCCGTCCCATACGCGGGCCTCGTCCCGGCAGCCGGCAAGACGCCCTCGGAGGTTCAGGCGGAGATCGTCAGCCGGATCAAGAACAGGGCAATCGAGCCGCAGGCCGTCGTGGCGCTCGTCAATCAGAACACGTCGCTGATCACGGTGATCGGCGAGGTGAATTCGAGTTTCTCGCCTTCGGGCCGTATTCCGGCAATGCCGGCAGGCGAGCGAATCCTCGATTATATTTCACGTGCCGGCGGTCTGAAGGACCAAGGCCAAAACACCTGGGTCGTGCTTGAGCGCAACGGCAAGCGCGCCGCTGTTCCCTTTGGCGCACTGATCTATGAGCCCGGCAACAATATCTGGGCTTGGCCGGGCGATACGATCTATCTCTATCAGGAGCCGCAGACCTTCCTCGCGTTCGGCGCGTCCGGTCAGCAAGGGCAGTTCGCCTTCAGCACTTGGCGCATCTCGCTTGCCGAAGCGCTTGCTCAGGCTGGCGGCCTTCTCGATATTCAGGCAGATCCAGGTTCCGTGTTCCTCTATCGGCGCGAGCCGCGCCAGCTTGCCCAACTCCTCGGCGTCGATTGCTCGAAATTCGACGGGCCGACGGTGCCGATCGTCTACTCGGCGGACCTGCGCGATCCAGCAGGCTATTTCCTCGCGACGCGGATGCAGATGCATAACAAGGATATTCTCTTCGCGGCCAACGCCGAGTCCGTCGAAATCACCAAATTCCTCCAGTTCTTGAACGTCGTGATCACAACCGGAAGCAATGCCTATACCTTGGGCATCAACGCCCAGACGTTGCGCATTGATTCGCATCTCTGACGGGGTTTGAATCATCAAGAATGAGGTTAGGGAGGGACGCGCGCCCGAATGGCAGGTTAAGCTCTCTGCGTGGCTGTTAATCGTTGCCGTAACGGGCGCGCCATTTCCTTTCGGATCGAATGATCCGGTTAGTGTTGCATTCTGGTGCGTGCTGCTCGGTTGCGTGCTTGTCTTTGCGCCGGCTCGCGGCCTGCTGCTTTCACAGCTCATGCTGCTGGGATTGGCCGCGATCGTTATTTCGGCCTACGCGGTCGTGCTGCATGAACAGCTCTCGGCTCATCCCTGGCTGAAATCGGCCGCTCCGCATCCGATCTGGGGTGAAGCGGGCGCCGCCTTGAAGGTTCCCTTGCAGCCACTTGTGTCGATTGCGCGCAATAGACCTTATTTCGAGATCGGCCGGCCGCTCGCTTCGATCATGGCGCTCATTGGTGGATTTCTCATCGGCGCTCAACGCCGCCGCGCCAAACTCTTGATGAAAGCGATCGCCTGGTCCGGCGCAGCTTACGCCGCGTATGGGATCATCGCCCATCTTGCCGATCCGACGCAATTGCTCTGGAGGGAGAAGGAAGCCTATGTGTCGGTTCTGACCGGAACGTTCGTCAACCGCAACACGGCCGCCATTTATTTCGGGACGGCGGCGGTCCTCTGGCTCCTTTTGCTTGCCGAGCGCGTACGCCAGCACCTGCCGCCGAGAGAGATCGAATGGCGGCGCGCGGTCGATCTTTTTCTCTCTCGGACGCCCAAGGAAATCATTATCGCCTTCTCGATGTTGTTCATCTGCCTTGCGGCGATGTTCATGACGGGATCCCGGGCAGGCGTGGTGCTCTCCCTTTGCGGGCTCGTCGTCGCGTTTACTCTTTATTTCAGGCGAGACCTGGCGGGCTGGCGAGCGATCTTCATCGCCGCGGCGGGGGCCAGCGCCGTCGCGCTTTTGCTCCTCGAAATCATGGGAGCCGGCGTGAACGGACGCGCGGATCTCATCAGTACGCCCGACGAAGGTCGGCTCGAGACATATCGATCGACATTGAGATTGATCGCCGACCATCCGTGGTTCGGGACTGGTCTTGGCACATTTTCTTTGAGCTTTCCCGCTTACCGCAGTTCGAAAGTCTCGATGTGGGGTGTCTGGGATATTGCCCACAACACGCTTTTGGAAGTGGCCGCCGATATGGGCATTCCCGTCGCCTGCCTGCTCGTGATTGCTTGGGCGATCGGCTTTGCGGTCCTCGCACGCGGAGCAATCGCGGCGCGCCATCACCGCACGGTTCCGATTGCCTCCTTCGTAATAGCTTTGCTGGCAGCGGCGCATTCGCTCGTCGACTTCTCGCTGCAAATTCCCGGTTACGCAATTGTCGCATTCGCGCTCATCGGGGCGGGGCTTTCGCAGTCCTGCTCGGCTCTTCAAGAAAATTCAAAACTGCGCACGTTCGCGCCGGAACAGCCGCGTTGTTCCGTTGAGGCATAATGTCACCGCCGACATGCGGCTTGGCAGTTCAATTCGCGGCCGCCGAGTGTTGTGAGGCGCGACTCTTCGTGGTAAGGAAATTGCTTAGATAGTTTAGACTCTTTTCGAGATTTGCCATGTGGTCCAAGCGCGTGTTGGCCAGCAGTCTGGCGGCGGCTGCAGTCGTCTTTGTCGCCATCGAATCAGCGCCGCTTGCGCTCGCCGCTGCCGCCAATACGCTTCCAGGCCAGACCGTCAGCCAGTTCCTGAGCGATCCGCACTCATTATTGAATCAATTCCCCGATGCCGGCGACAAAATGGTCAGCATGGTCCGGGATCTCGCGATATCGAATCCCTCGAGCTTGAACGCGCTCGTCTCGCTTTTGCCGAACGCCACGCCTGATCAGCAAAAGGCGATTGGAACGGGACTTGGACAAGCGGCGTTGATCGTCGTCAAGACAGACCAAGCCTATGCCGCGCGAATTCAGCAAGTGGTGGCGAACAGCAACAACACAAATGCAATCTTAGCGCTCGCCGCTGTGATGGGAGACCAGGCAATCGGCGCTGCCGGCGGCGGTGGCGGAGGCGGCGGCGGGGGTGGTGGCGGAGGCCAGACCTCGCCCGATTCCGGAGGCGGCGGCAGCACCGGTGGTGGAACGCCAACGCCATTGAGCTTTGGAACAACAAATTTTCCGGCGACGTTCGTTATTCCGTCGTCTTCAGGGAGCACACCAGGGACCGCGACCATCAATTCGAGCGTCAGCCCATAGCTGACGCTGCGATATCGCCTCGCACGACGTCTAGTTGAACGAGTGAAGGTCCAAGTATGCTTCAGGTGGATCAGTCTAAAGCCGCGCCGCGCGAGCCGGAAAGCGAACACTCAGATCTTGTCTCTTTCGGCCGGCTTTACGACACATTTTTGCGCCTGGTTCGCCGCCAGTCCGCAATCATCCTCTTCATTGTCCTCGTTACATTGGGCTTGGCGTCGGTTTACGTTTTCACCGCAATACCGCGCTATACGGCGCGCGCCGTTCTGCTGATAGATAGCCCTAAGCTCAACCTTTTCCAGCAGCAATCTTCGCAAGACGACGTCAATCTGCCGCTCGACACCGCAATGGTGGACAGTCAGGTCGAGATCCTGAAGTCCGAAAACATTGCGCTGTCGGTGATCAAGGACTTGCACCTTACCGACGATCCGGAATTTGTCGGGCCTGCCGGCGGCTTGATCGGCGGGCTCTTCGGTTTGCTTTCGAATTTCGGCGGGGGAAGCGAGGCGAAATCGGAATACGCGCTGTCGCGGGAAGCGCTGCAAAGGTTCCAAAAGCGGCTGACCGTCAAGCGCGTCGGCCTGACTTACGTCATCAATATCGATTTCGAATCGCTCAATCCGCAGCGAGCCGCGCAGATCGCCAATGCGATCGCCGATGCCTATGTCGTCGATACGCTGGAAGCAAAATATGATTCTACAAAGCGCGCCGCGGTCTGGCTCCAGGACCGCCTAAACGAGTTGCGCGCTCAGGCGACCGCTGCCGACCGCAAGGTGGTGGCGTTCAAGGAGAAAAACAACATCGTCGATACGGGCGGGCGGCTTCTCAACGAGCAGCAGCTTGCCGAGCTCAACAGCGCGCTCGTATTGGCCCGCGCGCAAACTGCCGAAGCTCAAGCTAAATACGCGCGCGTCAACCAGATTCTTCAGGCTGAAAGTCAGGCCAAGGACCAAAGCGATGACAAGGGCGATGTCTTCGATCAGGCGACCGCCACCGTCACCGATTCCTTGCACGACGATGTCATCACGCGGCTGCGCCAACAATATCTGGATCTCGCAGCCCGCGAGAGCGATTGGGCGATGCGCTACGGCCCGACGCATCTGGCCGTCGTAAATCTGAAAAACCAAATGCAGGAGATCCGGAATTCGATCGACGACGAGCTTCACCGGATCGCGCAGACCTATAAGAGCGATTACGACATCGCCAAATCGAGAGAAGATTCGATCCAAAAGAGCCTGAACGACATCGTCTCGCAATCCAATCAGACCCATCAAGCCGAAATCACGCTGCGCGACCTCGACTCGACGGCACAAAGTTACCGGGCCTTGGCCGACAATTTCCTGCAGCAATATATGACCTCGGTGCAGCAGCAATCGTTTCCGATCACCGACTCGCGATTGATCACGAAGGCGACGCCGCCGCTGAAGCCGAGCCACCCCAAGACACTGCTCATTCTCGGATTGGCGCTTGCGGGAGGCACGTTCTTGAGCTTCGGAATCGCGGCCGTGCGCGATCTTTCGGACCAGGTGTTCAGGACGACTTCGCAAGTCGAGACGAGTCTCGCACTCGATTGCGTGGCGGTTGTTCCGCGCGTGAAGACGCCGGTTGCGGCAACCATGCCGATGCTCGAAGATCCGGCGCAGCGCACAATCATGCGCGATCAGAGTCTCATATGGTACTCGCTCGATGCTCCGTTCTCGCGCTTCAGCGAATCGATTCGCTCGATCAAAGTCGCCGGTGACCTCTTTGCGATGAGCAGGCCGAACAAGGTCATCGGCCTGACCTCCTCCCTGCCGAATGAAGGCAAGTCGACCATCGCCGCCTCTCTGGCTCAGCTCATGTCGGATGCGGGCGGCCGCGTCATATTGGTCGATACCGACCTGCGAAACCCGGCGCTGAGCCGGCAGCTTGCGCCGAACGCCACGATGGGCCTCCTCGAGGTGATTTCGGAGAAGGCGGCGCTCGACGACGTCATTTGGGTCAATCCCGCGACCAACCTCCAGTTCTTGCCGGCGGTCGTAAAGTCCAGATTGGCGCACACAAGCGAGATCATCGCTTCCGAAGCGACGGCCAATCTGTTCAGGAAGCTGCGCGAGACCTATGATTATGTCATCGTCGATCTCTCGCCTTTGGCTCCGATCGTCGATGTGCGGGCGACGATCAACTTCATCGACTCTTATTTGTTCGTCGTCGAATGGGGCAACACCAAAATTCCCGTGGTCCAGCATGCGCTGAACAACGCGCGAGAGGTGAAAAACAACATCCTCGGCGTCGTGCTCAACAAGGCCGATTTCCGCGTTCTGAACAGATACGAGACGTATCGCGGCGATTACTACTACAACTCACACTATTATTCCCGATACGGATATACAGACTGAGCAGCCGCGCCGAGCTTCGGGCGGCGGGAGAGAGCTTTGCTGGTTCGCATCTGTCTCTTGGCGCTGGGTTCCTTAGGCATTTTCTGGGGCGCGACCGAACTTCCGCGGTTTTGGCGGGACGCCCACCTCATACAAATCTCGAAGCGAATCGAGGGTGGCGAACTCTACAAGGGGGAAGTCATCGCCGCGCTGATGCCGGAGGTGGAAGCCGCCGAGCGCAGCGGCGCGAACTGCCGTCCTCAAGCGGATCATGCAGCTGCTGTCATTCGTCTTCGCATCCTCGAGGACGCGATCGCGGATGAGGATAATCAGACAATCGACCGGAGCATGGCGGAGGCGGGCCGCGCAATCCATCTTGCGCTCGCATGTTCGCCGGCTGATCCTTTCTTGTGGTCGGCGCTTTATCGGCTCGAGGTCACTCGCAGCGGTTTCACGGGCAGCGACCTCGCGCTTCTGCGATTATCCTATCTTTTGGGTCCGAACGAGGGATGGATTGCGCTCAAGCGAAATCCGCTCGCGCTCTCGGTCTATCGGCAACTTCCTGCCGACCTTCAGAAAGCGGCGCTCGACGAATTTGCTGGATTGCTTCGAACGGGTCGCCTTTACCAAGAGACAGTTGCGATATTTACCGGAGCCGGCTGGCCCGTGCGCGACCTGCTGCTCGCTCGGATTGCCGATCTGCCGGAGCGCGATCGCGACACCTTCTCGAGAATTCTCTATCGCGAGGGCTATGACGTTGCCGTGCCTGGAATCAAGCGTTCTGACCCGAGGCCGTGGGATTGAGGCGGTGCATTCGCGGAGAAAAATATATGCGGCAAATCTTGGTGGCATTGAGGTTGACTGTCCTTTTCTCGGCGATCCTTTTCTCCAAGAGCGCGGTCGCGGGTTGCTATTGCAAATGCGTGGACGGCGAGTTCCAGCCGATCTGCTCCAATCCATTCGACATTCCGCCGATTTGCTCCATGAGAACTTGTCCTTTCACGCCCGGGATCGTGCCACTCCCGCTCGGAAGCTCGAAATCATGTTGGGACGAAAAGAAGTGCGATGCCTATGGCGTCTGCGACTGGCAAAGGGTGTGCAAATGACGATCGGCGCAGAATGAGATCCTTCCGCTATTGGAATTGCGGCGGAAGAAGTATGATTGGGCGATGGGGAGGGGCTCGGCGATGATTGTGTTCTTCTCAGAACCGGGCATCTGAGAAAGTGCAGAGATGAACGGCAGCACGTAGATGCCGCAGGATATGCCTGTTCCTCGATCGGAGGCGCGGCCGAGGCGGCGAGCTTCGCGTCGGCGCAAACATCGGACAAAAAGCGGGCGACCCAACATCCGGCTCGCAATCGGCCTTGTCGTCGCGATTGCGGTGTTGAGCGTCATTTTCGCCGCCCGTTCCCAGCGCCCCTTTTCCGAGCCGGTCAGTGCCGTAAAGACCACGTATCGCGCTTCGCTGCGCCTTGACGGTGCGCTCGGGCCGCGTTTCGCCGGCGACGTTGTGGCCATGCAGAACGGTCTTTTTGGAGCCGCGGGAATTGCGCTGGAAATTCGGCAGGGCGGCTCGCAAGCAGATCCGATCGCTCTCGTCGAAAACGGCGTGGATACGTTCGGGATCGCCGGCGCGGAGAAATTTCTAATTGCGCGCGCACGAGGAGCTCCGCTGGTGGCTTTCGCCGCCGCTTCAACGGTGAGCCCGGTCGCATTTTATTCTCTGGCCTCCGCTCATATTGAAAGTCCTGCCGATTTCGTCGGCAAGCGGATCGGTATCGCGCCGGGTGAAGATACTGCGATCGCTTACAAAGCGATGATGCAGCAAATGGCCGTTTCCAGGAGCGAAGTTCGCGAGGTTCCGGTGAGTTCGGGGATTGCGGCTTTGCTTTCGGGGCAGGTCGATGTCCTCCCCGGCCATGTGGGTGTCGAATCCTGGGCCTTGGAAAGGAAGGGCGTGGAGTACAATGTCTTGCGGCCAGGCACTTTCGGCGTCCACACGGTCGGAAGCGTCTATTTCGCTACGGAAGAGACCGTTCGGAACCAACCGGCCTTGGTGGTCGCTTTTCTTCGCAGCGTGATCCGGGGCTGGGATGCCGTTTACGCCGATGAAGATGGAACCGCCTCGCGCCTCGCAACCGTCTTCTCGTCCGCGGATCCTGCCGAGATCAGGTTCGAACTCGACAGCGAGCGCGAGCTGCAGCGCCCCTATGGCGCGCGTTTCGGCGATTATGACGAGACGCAATGGCAATCGCTTCAGGCATTTCTCGTCGCGCAGCGATTGCTTCGCCAGCCGCTGGATCTGTCTCAAGCCGTCTCGTACGATTTCATCCGCGAAGCCTACCGCGAATCTCGGATGGCTTCCGAGACCTCTCGCTGATCGACAGGTGCGCGTCCGACGCCGACGTAAGTGAAGCCGTGGCGCTTGACTTCGTTGGGATCGTAGATGTTGCGCAGGTCGACGAGGACGGGCGCGGCGAGCAGGCTTTTGACCCGCCCGAGATCGAGCGCCCGGAACGCATCCCATTCGGTGATGATCACCAGCGCGGACGCGTCCTTGCAGCAGGCATAGGGA
>DASRBG010000154.1:0-12817 GCA_035653735.1 Gemmataceae bacterium | reverse complement strand
GCCGCGTTCCGGCAAATTGACGTAACCCGCGAACCGGCCCTCACCAACCGTGCCCATGGCGACTGGAAGTGGCGCGCGCCTCTCCGCCGGACGAACCAATGTAACGTAAGCCCGGGCCCCTTCGAGCGGCCCGTCATCCGGCCCAAGCACAGAGAGTTCCAGTCGCCCGACATCCCCGCGCCAATTGGCGGTGATTTCCCAGCCCAACGCATCGCGCACCTTCTGTTCGGCGATCACTGAGTTGTAGTGCAGACCGGTTTCGCGGGCGTGGTCGGCATAAAGGCCAGAGAAGGAACCGACGGCAAACCAGATCATCGTGGTGTTGACCGCGATCACGACAGCAAAGCCCGCGACGAAGAGCCAAGGAATGAAGCGGGAAACGGTGGCAGCGCTCATGGTCCCCTCTAGCGGCCGGGACCAACAAAAATCGAGACATGAGTGGCGCGCTCACGGCCCAGATCGTCTTCCACTGACCACGTGATGGGGGTCGAGCCTATTGGCGCGCTGGCTCCAGGGACCGTCAGAAAAACACGGAACATTCCGACCGCATTGGGATGCACAGTGATCTCGGTGTCATCACCGACCGTCCCCAGAATGGCTTCAGGCAATCCTCGCGTGACAAAGCGGAAGCGGCGCGCGTCCTGGCTCTTGTTCAGGATCTTCACGACATAGGAATTGCGAATGTCCCCGTTGCTCAGCCGTACAAAATTGGGGCTGCGATCACGCTGCACCGTGAGCTCGGTGTCGCTGCGTAATGCAAATGCAATAAGCATGACTGCCGCCACGATCGACACCAGAAGGCCGTACAAAAGCGTACGTGGGCGGGCGGCGCGCCAGGCCGGCAGTGGCGCCCTGGCTTCCCTCGCCTCCTGGCGCGCCAGCGTGTCCCAGCGAATTAAACCGTGGGGACGACCGACCTTGTCCATAGTGTGGGTGCATGCATCGACACACAGGCCGCATCCGATGCATTCAATCTGCTGGCCGTCTCGAATATCGATGCCGGT
The DNA here is from genome assembly GCA_035653735.1 of Gemmataceae bacterium. Lineage (GTDB taxonomy): Bacteria > Planctomycetota > Planctomycetia > Gemmatales > Gemmataceae > JAJPHU01. Next base: position 11,813 of record DASRBG010000154.1, on the reverse strand, counting down.
CGGGCAGACCGCCACGCAGAGCCGGCAGTCGACGCAGTCGCCGCGGCCCTCCCAGCTGTCGCCCGCCTTGTGCTTGCCCCGCAGCTCGCCGCGCCATTTCTGGTACGTCACGATCAGGGTCTGTTCATCGAACATCGCTGCCTGGAAGCGCGGCCACGGGCACATGTAAGTGCACACTTGTTCTCGGGCCCAGCCGGCCAAAACGTAGGTCGTAGCAGTGAGCAGGCCGATGCAGGAGTAGACCTCGAGCGATGCTTCACCGCGGAAGATCTTCACGAAACTGGACGGCGCATCGACATAGTAGAACACCCAAGCGCCGCCAGTCGCCGCGGCCATGATGAGCCAGGCCGCATGTTTGGCGGATTTTCGCATCAGTTTGGTTGCTGACATCCGCGCCTTGTCGAGGCGCATTCGTTCATTTCGGTCGCCCTCGATCAATCGTTCGACCAACATGAACAGGTCCGTCCATACCGTCTGCGGGCAAGCAAATCCGCACCACACACGGCCGAACAAGGATGTCGCGAGAAACAGTCCGACCGCGCCCAGAATAAGGAAGCCGGTAACGAAGTAAACTTCCTGTGGCCAGATCACGATGTCGAAAATCCAGCCGCGCCGACCATCGAGATCGAGCAGGATAGCCTGGCTGGGCGCACCAGGCCCACGGTTCCACCGCAGCCAAGGCACGAGATAGTAGATGGCAAGCATGCAAGCGAGCGCCGCCCACTTGACCGTCCGCCAGCGTCCGCGCACGGCCCTCGGGTATACCTTGAGGCGTGTGACGTAGAGGGGCAGTCCGGATTTCCGCTGCCTTACCGATCGGATCTCATCGTCGTCATGTACAAGGACGTCCATCGCGCATTCCCGTTACGCATGCGCCCTATTTGCCGCCACCTAGGGAGTGTACGTAGATCGTCAGCATCTTGATTGTTGCCGCGTCGAGCCGCTCTCCCCATGCCGGCATGCTGCCAGCATGGGCCGCGAAGACGGACCGGTAGATCGAGTTGCGATCGCCGCCATACAGCCAGATGCCGTCAGCTAGATTGGGCGCACCCAACTCTTGGTTCCCTGTGCCGCCAGCCTGGTGGCAGGCGACGCAGTTCTCCCGGAAGACTTTGGCCCCCTCGACAGTATGGGCGCCGCGGCGCGACAAGCTCAATACATAATCGGTGACGGCCGATAGCTGAGCAGCAGTCAAGATGCCGTCGGCACCGAAACGCGGCATCAGCGATTGTCGCGATTTTTCATTGGCGTTCCGCACGCCATAAGTGATCGTTTGATGGATCTGATCGATCGTCCCACCCCACAACCAGTCATCGTCCGCCAAATTCGGAAAGCCCGGATTGCCCGCGCCTCCCGCCCCGTGACACTGCATGCAGTTGGTCTGGAACGCAGAGCGCCCGCCAGTAACGGAAAAGTTGAAAAGTTCAGGGTCCTTCCGGATATCAGCAAGCGAGGCTGCCTGAATGCGCCCGACGAACTTGCTCCGCTCTTTCGCCTGTGCATCCAGCTCCCAAGCCAGTGCGGCACGGTTGCTATATCCCAAAATGCCGTCGGTGTGACCACTGAGCGACGGCACGGCTGGATACAGCACGCAATAGACGATTGCGAACAGGATGGTCGCCCAGAAGGTATAGACCCACCACGTCGGCAAGGGCGTGTTCAGCTCCTTAATGCCATCCCACTCGTGGCCGGTCGTGTCAGTACCCGACAACGTGTCTTTTTCCGTCTTGGTCGGCATTTTCGCGCCCTCACATTTCGTCGTTGAGAGGGATACGCGAATCACGTTCAAAGCGAGTGCGGTTGGAAGGGCGCAAAGCCCAATGCAAGATGCCCGCGAACACCAGAATCGCCCATATGGTCCAGACCGAGGAGAGAACCTCGTGCAAATATTCCACGGTGACGCTCCTCACTGTCGCAGCCGCTCAGGCGGCAAATCACTGAACTTCACCAGCGTGCCCAGCATTTGGAGATAGGCGACCAGCGCATCCATCTCGGTGATGCCGTCGGTCCCCTGGTTGAACTTCGCGACCACCGCACGCGGATAGCGCTTCAACAGCCCGGTTGGGTCGGCATCTGGATCCGCCTGCGCCTCGAGATCAGCGCGAGCGTTCTTGATCATTTCATCACTGTAGGGCGTTCCCAAAGCTCTTAGAGCCCTCAGGTGATCGGCAATATCGCCATAAGCCAGCGACCGCTCAGCCAGAAACGGATAGGCCGGCATGACGCTTTCCGGAACGACAGCGCGCGGCGAGCCGAGGTGCGCAACGTGCCAGTCATTGGAATAGCGACCGCCGACACGCGCCAGATCAGGCCCCGTGCGCTTGGAGCCCCATTGAAATGGCCGGTCGTAGATGCTCTCTGCGGCCAGGCTATAGTGGCCGTAGCGCTCGACCTCGTCTTTGAACGGCCGGATCTGCTGGCTATGGCAGAGGTAGCACCCTTCGCGAACGTAAATATTGCGGCCGGCAAGCTCGAGCGGGCTATAGGGGCGCATACCGTCCACGCGTTCGATCGTGCTCTCGATGGTAAAAAGCGGAATGATCTGCACCAATCCGCCAATCGATACCGTGATCAGGGTCAGCACCATCATCAAGATGACGTTCTTTTCGATCGTTTCGTGGCGGATGAACATCGAGCTACCTCGTCAGGCGGCCAGCACAGGGCGGGCAGCCACAGAAGCCTCGACGGCTTCCATGCGGATGGTGCGCCACATGTTGTAGGCCATGATCAGTCCGCCGCTCAGGAAGCCGACCCCGCCCAGCAACCGAATGACGTAGAACGGCTTCATCGCGGCGACTGTTTCCACAAACGAGTACTGCAGGAAGCCGAGCTCGTCGTAGGCGCGCCACATCAGCCCCTGCATGATGCCGCTCACCCACATCGCGGTGATGTAAAGAACGATGCCGAGCGTGGCGATCCAGTAGTGCCAACTGATCAGCCGCGTCGACCACATGCCACGGCGGTTCCACAGCTTGGGCACCAGGTAGTACATCGTGCCAAAGACGATGAAGGCGACCCAACCCAATGCGCCTGAATGGACATGACCGATCGTCCAGTCGGTGTAGTGGCTGAGCGAATTGACGGCCTTGATCGACATGACCGGACCCTCGAACGTCGCCATGCCGTAGAATCCGACGGCCGTGACGGAGAATCGCAAACCGGGGTCAGTGCGCAGCTTGTCCCACGCCCCCGACAAGGTCATGAGGCCGTTGATCATGCCACCCCAGCTCGGCATCCACAGCATGACCGAGAACACCATGCCGAGCGTCTGCGCCCAGTCAGGCAGGGACGTGTAATGGAGGTGATGCGGGCCGGCCCAGATGTACATGAACACGAGCGACCAGAAGTGCACGATCGACAGCCGGTACGAATAGACCGGCCGGTTCGCCGCCTTCGGGATGAAGTAGTACATCATGCCGAGAAATGCGGCGGTCAGGAAAAACCCGACCGCATTGTGGCCGTACCACCACTGGATCATCGCATCCTGAACACCCGACCACGCGCTGTAGCTTTTGCTGCCGACATACGACACCGGGATCGCCATGTTGTTTACCAGGTGCAACATGGCAATCGTGATGATGAAGGCGAGGTAGAACCAATTGGCGACGTAGATGTGCGGTTCAACGCGCTTGATGATCGTTCCAGCGTAAGCGATCAGATAGGCAATCCACACGACCGTAAGCCACAGATCCGCATACCATTCCGGCTCCGCATATTCCTTGCTTTGGGTAATACCGAGCAGATAGCCACTCGCGGCAACGACTATGAAGAGCTGGTAACCGAACAACACGAACCAGCCGAGCGGCGCGCCGCCGAACAATGAAGCGCGGCATGTACGCTGAACGACGTGAAAGGAAGTGCCGATCAGCGCCGTGCCACCGAATGCAAAGATCGCAGCCGACGTGTGCAGCGGCCGTAAGCGGCCGAATGTCAGATAGGGACTGTCGAAGCTCAGCTCAGGGCAGACCAATTGCGCAGCGATCACGACACCTGCGAGAAATGCCGCGATGCCCCAGAACATGGTGAGAACCATGGCGACGCGGACGACGTCCTCCACGTAGCGCGGCGGCGGCACAATTCGGCCGGCCGATATTGCTGCTTGAATGGACATGACAAAAATCCCCGCACCCGTGGCAGCTGGAAGCTAGAAGTGCGGGAACCAAGCCTCTTTGATGTGAATCAAAGCGGCGGCAGGCACGGCATCGATTATTCGGGACCAAAGGAGAAACTGCCCGTGAGCGATACCGTTGCCGTTTTCCGAGGTGCGCGGCCGCACATCCGGCGGATTTCCATCGACGGTCCATGGGCTTGGCTGGCCGCCGGCTGGAAAGACTTGCGGGCCGCGCCAGGCATAGCGGTCATTTATGGGAGCGTGCCGGTCATTGCCGGTGTCTTCGCGGGCTTGCTTCTCCTGTGGTTCGATCTTCCCTATCTTGTCTGGCCTCTCGGTGCCGGATTTTTCTTTCTCGGTCCATTCGTTGCGACAGGCCTCTATGACGTAAGTCGACGGCTCGAGGTCAGGCATTTCGCCGATCTCGAAACTACGTTCCTTGCCTGGCGCCGGAATCCCGACCAGATCGCATTGATGGGTGCGGTCCTGTTGCTACTGCATCTCGCCTGGATGCGCCTGGCGCAGCTGATCTTCGCCATCTTCGCATGGCGCACGGTTCCGTCGTGGGACCGGTTCGTGGATCTGGCATGGTTCTCCATCCACGGCCTTCCCTTTTTGGCTGCGGGAATTGCCTGCGGCGCCGTGCTTGCCGCGCTCGCCTTCAGCATCGGTGCCTTCTCCATGCCCTATCTGCTCGATCAGCGGGAAGCCAATCTGTTCGAGGCGATCGCTACGTCAGTCGCCGCAGTCCGCATCAATATCAAGCCGATGGCACTGTGGGCGATGCTCATCGTCATTCTGGTCGGCCTCGCCATGGTTTGCGGTCTCCTCGGGCTGGTCATCGTGCTGCCCTTGATCGCGCACGCGACGTGGCACGCCTATCGCGACGTGGTGCGCTTCGACGCGCAAGGCATTTGATCCCTGTCAATTACGTTCGGAAGCGTCGGGTGAAGATGCCTCACGGGTCAAACTCGATCCGATCAGGAGGATATGATGACCGAGACTTCGAAGTCCGTGGCCCCGCGGGGTCACTTCCCCTTTTTCCCCGATGCCGACGAGTTTTTTGAGCGCGCCATGCGTCGCTGGCCATTCAACTGGCCAGAGGCGTCCGCCGGCAACCAGCCGCGTGCGTTGCGCGCCTTCGAACACGTCCCGAAGGTCGAGGTCAAGGAGAACGGCAAGCACTATACGGTGACTTGCGAGCTTCCCGGCCTCGACGAAAAGGATGTCAAGGTGATTGTCGATGACGACATCCTCAACATCACGGGCGAGAAGAAGATCGAGCAGACGGACGAGAAGACGCACTATTCGGAGCGCAGCTATGGCAGCTTCACCCGCGGCTTCACGCTGCCCCTCGATGCCGACAGCAGTAAGCTCACAGCCAAGTTCGGCAAGGGCGTGCTGACGGTTGAGATTCCGAAGAGTGTGGTGCCGTCGCCGTCGGTCAAACAGGTCGAGATCAAGTCGGCCTGATCTTCAGATGCGCTGCAATGCCAACGCTGCTGTCACAGCGGCGTTGGCAATCAGCAAAGGGCCAGCAACCCAGGCTGCCACGACATGCAGCCGACGCCGGGCGATCAGGCCTAGCCAACCTACAACGGCCAACGCCGGCATCGTTCCGATTGAGAACGCGGCCATGCCAAGCGCTCCAGTGATCGGAGAACCGGACCCAGCTGCCACGGCAATCGCTCCATAGAGCAGACCACAGGGCAGAAAGCCTAGCACGACCCCCAGCATATAGCGCGCAGCCGCTGTCTTCGAGTTGGCGAGGGGACCTGCAAGCCGAGCGAGGCGCGCTGTCAGGGGAGAGCTCGTGCCGATCGCGAAGCCCAGAGCCTGCGCCAGCATCAGGACGCTCGCGACCAGCAGCAACAGTGCTGTCAGCCAACCAAAACTCGCTGTCGAAATGAACACAGCGGTTATCCCGCCAGCGATACCGCCGATCACCGTATAGGAGGTGAACCGGCCGAGATGATAGGGCAGCAATGCCGCGCCCGTCAGGCGTCGCCATTCGCCATAGCGACCAGGAGAAATGACTTTTGCGTCGGCCATCACCTGACTCAGTACGAACGGACCACACATGCCAATGCAATGCGTCGCACTGCCTGCCAATCCAGCCAGCAGCAGCGAGGCTGGAAGTGCCATTCGCGCTTCGCTGGCATACGCAACGCCGTAGCGGCACGACGCCAACAAGTGAAACAGAAATTCCATGATCTCGCATAGAGCCCAGGAGTCGTTTCGGGCTTGATCTGCGTCAAACATCTTCGAGTGCCGGCGTGGCACAGGTTTTGCCATTCAGCCAGAAAGGGTCGATGATGAGTTACAAGACAGTCCTGGTCGACTGCGACGCCAGCCGGAGCGTTGCCAGCCGCCTCTCAGCCGCAGCCGACATTGCCGAACGGTTCGGAGCGCACCTGATCGGCGTTCACGCGCGCGAGCCATTCGATGTCGTCTCCATCACCGGCGACAACATTCCGATCGCCCCATTCGTCAACGCCTACAACGCGCGTTGCGACGAGATGGAAAAGGCGGCTCGTACTGCCTACGACAAGGCAACGAAACGTCGGAACCTCCGCTCAGAGTGGCGCGTCGTCGAAGATCTCGCCGACGGCGTCCTGACCACCAATGCCCGCTATGTCGACCTGCTCGTCCTCGGCCAAGCCGATCCCGATGACCCGGCGACCAGTCACAACGACTTGCCGGAAGTGACCGCCTTGGCCAGCGGCCGTCCCGTGCTGGTCATCCCGAAGATCGGCATACAAGCGCCGATCGGAAAGCACGTGATGTTGTGCTGGAACGCGAGCCGCGAGAGCGCACGCTCGGCGGCTGACGCCCTGCCCTTTCTGCAGGCAGCCGAGCAGGTAACCGTCCTGGTGGTCGATCCCGATGTGTCGATCAACGGCCACGGCCAAGAACCGGGGGCGGACGTGGCAACTTGGCTGGCTCGCCACGGCGTCAAGGTTACCGTGCAGCGAGAAGCGGCGATCGATACCAAGGTCGGGGAGGTCATCCTGTCGCGCGCGGCGGACTTGGGTGTCGACCTGATCGTGATGGGTGTGTACGGCCATTCACGTGTTCGCGAGATGGTGCTGGGTGGGGCAAGCCGAACGCTGCTCTCCAGCATGACGGTGCCTGTGCTGATGTCGCACTAGCCCGAAAGAGAGCGAAATGAATGCACATGAGATGGTCTCTCGGCACGTCGGTGCGGCCCTAAAGGAAGGGGCTACCTACTCGATTTCGCAAGACGTCATAGCACGATGCCTGCTGTCCGAAGCCATCCGGCTATTCCGCCAGGAACGAACGATCGAGGACGTTGCCGCCGAGCTCACAGCGGCCGCGGACAATCTTGATGAAGATGTGCCCTTGACCTTCATCCGCCCCTAGCAGTTCATGCTATGCTTGGGAATCATTGATCTAGCCGGATGAACCACCCTTACGCTGCCTCCCACGACGTCGTCGCGTTGGTTTCGGGCTCACCAAACGCGGTCCTCCTCCTCTCGCCACAGCTGTCCGTAGTCGCGGTAAGCGATCGGTACCTGGGGATGCTCAAGTCGATGCGCGCGGATGTGGCTGGGCGCACCCTTCGTGACGCGTTTTCGGGCAGCGATTCGCTTGACGCATTGATGGCATCCGTCCAAACGGCAATGCGGACAAGGCAGCCCCATCGGATGGCACCTGGCCTGCTTAAGGTCGCCGCAGCTGGAGATCATCGTCAGCGATTGCTGCAAATTACCAATACGCCGGTCGTTTCCGGCTCCGGTGAGTTACTGTGGGTGATCCAGCAGGCTGAAACGCCAGAGACACCGGTCGCGGGCCGACAAAACATCAAGGCTGATCTGCAGGCTGCAGAAGCGCGACTGCGCTCGATTCTGCGCACGGTTCCAGATGCCATGATCATCATCGATGAGCATGGCCTGATCGAGACGCTCAGCACGACTGCCGAAAAGTTGTTCGGCTATGCCGCAGAAGAAGTCGCGGGGAAGAACATCAAAATGTTCATGCCCAACCCGCATCGGGATCGTCACGACGGGTACCTCGAGCGGTATCTTGCAACCGGGGAGCGGCACATCATCGGCATCGGCCGCATCGTCGTCGGGCAACGCAAGGATGGGACGACGTTCCCGATGCATCTCACGATCGGCGAGATGCGCACCGGCGAAAAGCACTACTTCACCGGCTTCATACGCGATCTGACCGATCAGCAATTGACGGAACAACGGCTACGGGAGCTCCAAGCCGAGGTCACGCACATGTCGCGCTTCACGGCCCTCGGCGAAATGGCATCGACCTTGGCGCACGAGATCAACCAGCCGCTAACGGCAATCAACAACTACCTGAGGGGCTGCCATCGTCTGCTTGGCCAACTAGAGGGCGAGCCGGCGGCCGCACTTCAGGATGCGTTGGCGAAGGCAAGCGATCAGGCGCTGCGCGCAGGTCAGATCATCCGCCGACTGCGGGAGTTTGTGGCTCGTGGCGACAGCGACCGGCAGGTCGAGTCGCTCTCCAGGCTGATCGAGGATGCCAGCACCCTGGCATTGGTCGGAGCGCGCGAGAACGGGATTACAGCTTCTTTCCGCCTCGATCCTCTGGCCGATCAAGTGCTGGCTGATCGCATCCAGGTCCAGCAGGTGCTGGTCAACCTGATTCGAAATGCCGTCGACATCCTGATGGAGACGGTCGGATTACGCGAATTGGGAGTCGAGACCCTCCATCTCGATGATGACATGGTCCAGATCAGTGTCTCGGATTCTGGCGCCGGTCTTGCACCCGAAGTCAGCTCACATCTGTTCCAGCCGTTCGTGACCACGAAGCAGAAGGGTATGGGACTTGGGCTTTCAATCTGCCGCACCATCGTCGAGGCTCATGGCGGCAAGATCTGGGTCGAACCACGTCCCGGCGGTGGCACCATCTTCCGCTTCACCCTGCGCACGCCCGGTGAGGAACCGGAGGAGGCCGACAATGGACAAGAATGAGATCGTCCACATCATCGACGACGATACCGACGTGCGCCAGTCGCTCTCTTTTCTGCTGCGCACTGCCGGCCTGGCGGTACGAGAGCACGAATCGGCGTCGTTATTTCTCGAAGTCCTGGCTGAAGCGCGCGAAGGTTGCATCATAACCGACGTCCGCATGCCCGGCATCGACGGCATCGAGTTGCAGCGACGTTTGAGCGCCGAAGGCAACAACCTGCCGGTGATCGTGATGACCGGTCACGGCGACATAGCGCTTGCGGTCGAGGCCATGAAGGCGGGCGCTGTCGACTTCATCGAGAAGCCGTTCGACGACGAGGTTATGATAGCCGCCGTCAAGGCGGCCCTCGCCCGACGCGCTGGGGACCGTGAGCGTGATGCCCTGTCGGCCGAAATCGGCAAACGCCTGAAGCTGCTGTCCGAGCGCGAACGTCAGGTGATGCGCGGACTGGTGGCCGGCAAGCCCAACAAGATCATCGCCTATGATCTCAGCATCAGCCCCCGGACGGTCGAGATCTATCGCGCCAACGTTATGACCAAGATGCAGGCCGACAGCCTGTCGGCCTTGGTTCGCATGGCTCTGCTCGATGGCGGGCTGGAGTGAAGTTGCGTTAAATCAATTTGGCAGTGGAAGCCAGCGCCTACGCTGCTTCCATGCCGCGCACCATGATGGGCTTCGCCTTGATGTTCACCGGCCCTCACCAGGCAGGGCTGGCCGTGTTGTCGATCGCCGTATTCGCATTGAGTGCCGTCCCCCTCGAGCTCCAGCGTCGACTCATCAACGATCTGGCTAACAGATCCGGCATTCAGGATGTTCTCCGGCTCGCACTCTGCTATGCGGGGGTCGCTCTTGCCGAACAGCTGTTGAAACTCGGCCTGAATCTGTACCGCGCATGGGTCGCCGAAACCACTGTTTGGCGCTTGCGTGACCGCATTGGCCGCATCGAGCCGAGCAAGCACACAGTATCTGGAGAAGGGGTGGGCGTAGAGATCGCCATGATTGTTGAAGAAGCCGAACCGATCGGTGGCTTCACCGGAATCAGTCTATCGGAGCCGTTACTACAGGGCGGCATTCTTGTCAGCGTAATTGGCTACATGTTCATACTTCAGCCGTGGCTTGCGCTGCTTGGCCTGGTCTTCTTCGTCCCGCAGACCATAGTCGTGCCCCTGTTGCAAGCTGCCATCAACCGGCGAGCTCAGGCGCGTATTCTTGTGAAGCGCGAGGTGAGCAGTGCCCTCGCTGACGTCTCTGCCGGCAATTCGTCGACGTCAGTACCGGACGGCGCCAGACGCATCTTCACGCTGAATATGGGCATCTACTGGTTCAAGTACGTCATGAATCTAGTCATGAACTTGATGCATCATTTTTCCATTGCTGCCGCACTCGGTGTCGGCGGGTGGATGGTGTTCGACGGCCGTATCGAAGTTGGCACCGTCGTGGCGGTCGCCGCTGGACTTGGCAAACTCAACGATCCTTGGGGCGATCTGGTCAATTGGGCTCGTGAGTTCTCCGTCGTCTCGGTGAAATACAGGCTATTCGCCGATGCCGTCATTTGGCTCGGCGAGCCGGTGGCGGCCTGACCTGAACGCCGCAGCCTAACGGCTTGCTGCGATCTTAACTCTTGAGCTCGATCGCGATTCCGTCGGCGTGAAGGCTCCAGTCCGGAATGTGACGTTTCTCGGCAAATCGTCGGGTTGCGTCCTCAAGCGCTTCTCCAACGGTCGGCGAGGAGACCTCGACGGCTTCCTGGGGCGCCATGACCTCGTGTCCATCGGACCCAACCACGTGCTTGAGGAACGTAACAACAATCTTTTTCATGTTTCCATCCATTGACGAGTTGACCCGCCGCACCCGGTCGCTCCAATCGCGCTACGATCTATTTCTCCTGGCCCGAGCCTGAAGGACAAACGGTAGCGCGAGATCACGGTAGAACATGTCCACCGTGTCCGGCGTGGTTCGCCGCATGGACAGGATGATCCAATATTTGGCCGGCTCGCCGTCCGCCTCGCAGTGCCAAGCGATAGCGCTTGCCACAACATCGGCAGGGCTCAGACGGTCGTCGAAGCGGTCGACATTTCCCTCGATGCAATTGAGCATGGCGGCGCGCTGCTCCAGATGATCGAGTGTCCGGTTCACATCCGGCGCCTTGTCGCCCGCCGCAAAGGCGCCGACCACCGTTAGTGCGGTTGCCGCTGCCACGACGGCGGAAATTACGGCAGTATACATGGTCATGTCGGCCTCCGACGGATTGAGTTCTAGCGGAATGAACCGGACTCCCTTTGCGCTAGATCAAGTGCAAGCTGCCAAAGGACTACGTAGAAGCCCCTAGGGAGATGATCTGAATTTCGATCGGCCACTGCCGCCGGTAGCTTCCCTTCACAATCTCGAAGGGGAAGCACGATGCAAATACTTAGCGCTACTCGCGGATCACGTATCCCTCCTGCCATTGCTTTCCAGGCCAAGGGGCTCACGCCGTCGGCGTCTGAGACGCAAGGAACGCGTCGGTTCTTCCGACAGGGCGACGAAATCTTCGCCGAGGGTGAGCCGTACACCGCGTTCTACAAGGTCGTCTCGGGCACGGTCCGTGTCGGCAAATTGCTGATCGACGGCCGCCGGCAGATCGACGCGTTCCACTTTCCGGGTGACGTATTCGGTCTTGAAAGCAGCGACCGCCACCGCTTTACCTCGGAGGCGGTCGATGACGTGGAGGTGATCGCCTACCGGCGAAGCA
>DASRBG010000153.1:0-19282 GCA_035653735.1 Gemmataceae bacterium | reverse complement strand
ACCTGCTTGATGAAGCCGGTGATCATCGCCGAGATCTTCTTGCGGACGATCTCGGCATCCGTGTACTGCTCCAACTCGTAGAGCTTGGCCAGCACCGTGGTGAGCCAGGGCTGGCCGCGGAACTGACCGGCGCGGATCGGTTTGTACACGTGCAGGACGTCGCTCGCCGGCACGCGCTCCACCTGCAACGACTCGAGCGGGTAGAACATCGTCTCGCCCGGGTGCGCGCGCCAGAAGTGGTACGCGGCGCGGCGGCCGTCCGGCCGGAACTCGACTCCGCACCGCACGCGATTCGCCTCCGGCACATCCTGCGTCGGCTGGTTGCGCCACAGTGGTAGCTGTTCGGCCTCGATCAACTGCAACTGAATCGGGACGGAAAGCCCTTCCTTCGGCGATCGCGGCCGGAAGCGTACGAAGCATTCGCCGGCCTCCATCACCTCGCGGGCGATGATCATCTGCTGGCCATAGAAGTCCGTCTGCCCTGACGCCGGATTCCGCGGGTCGTATTCGACATCCGATTCCCGAATCCATCGCGCCCACTTTTGCCGGATCAATTCGCGAACCTGTTCGTCCAGGTGCTGCGGGATCAACCGAATGCCGCGTCCGATCGCGTTGGCCACATACGAATCCACAGCTCCGGCCGCCCACGCGCTGTTTCGGATCGCGTCGCGGTTCCGTGTCAGCAGCTCCAGCCCGTGCGAGAACAGGAGCGTGTTGAGACCGAGATAGCTCGGGTTCCAGCCGTACCCACGCCTTCCTTTGCCGGCGGCGTCGAACGGCGTGGTTCCCATGCTCCGCGTGCCACGCGGCACGCGCGGCACGGACGGTGGCTCGTGGCCAGCGGCGCGGGCCAGCGACATCAGCGTCTCGATAGGCACTTTGCTTTACTGACCCCATCCCGAATTCGTGTAGATGCGCACCTGGCGGATCTGCTGTGGCCCGTTCTGCTGGGCAATGTCGTTGAGGATCAAGTTCCGCAGCTTGATGTAGTCGTCGACCGTGTCGAACTCGAAATCGCGGTCCTGGAAGCGGATTCGCTTCGCGCCCTGTTTCCGCGCGGCATCGAGGGCGTCGAGGTCAGCCTGGCTGAACGGCATTTAGATCTCCACCTTGAACCGAACCTGGTTGCGCGGCTGCGTCACCGGCGTCCGCTGCGCCTGTGGCCTTGGTTCTTTCACGGGCGACGCCGCCACGCGCCGCTCCAACTCCGCCCAGTGCTTCTCCTGAAAACGATCAATTCCGATCCGACCCGCCGCGGCGCGGGCGTAGACGCGGCAATCGAGGGCTTCATTGCGCTCGCGCATCTTCTGCCACTCGTGCCGTCGGTAGCCCTTCACCAGCTTCGTGACGAGCTGCTCAGCAGTGATCTGCTTGAAGTACTCGTCGCTGTACTTCGGAAAGTGGCAGTAGCCAGCCGGGAAGGGGACGCCTTCTTCGAGATCCTCGTCGGTGGGGCGCTCCAGGCGCAGCCAGCGGTACAGTTCCTCCTTCGCCATGCCGGAGTTCACTGGCCACACGCGAATCCCGCGTTTGATCCTGGCGCCCAGCGGGCCCACATCCACGGGCGACGCCGCACCCAGTAGGGCCGGTGCGCGCGAGTCGCCTTTGATTACCAGCACGCGGCCGCCCTGTCGCCGGGCCCACTGGTAGACCTCCGTGGTGGCGAATCCCGAATCGACGGCGAGCTGCAAGATGGGCAACTCCAAACCAGATGCAGTCGTGAATGTTTCGTTCAGCAGGCCCGTGAGCTTCTCCCACACCGCCGGGCGTGAAGTGTCGCCTTCGAACACGCGGTAATCGACTGACCAGGATTCCTTCACACGGCCCCACGCGGCAATCTCCACCTCGATGCGGTCCTTTTGAATGTCCGCACCCGCCGTCAGGAACAAGCCACCAGTTGGCACAACGCCGATTCGATAACCCTCCCGCCGGTCATACAGCTTCTGCCACTCGGGAGCTTCGCCGAGCAGCGTCCACGTCTCGCCCTGGACCGTGTTGACGAAGACCTGAAGCAGTGCCGGATTCTTCTGTGCCTGCTCGAACTGCTTGGCCGCATCACCCCAGGAAAACCAGCCTACCGGCGAGTAGAGGCTCGACAGGTGGAAGCCCGCCGTGCGCCCGTCACCGGCGGCTGCGGCACGCCATTGCCCACGCGGAAGCATCCATTGCTTCTGGTGATTCTGAATCTCCTCCCGACAGTGCTCGCAAACGTAGACGGCCTTCTCTGGTTCGCCCTTCGGCCACCGGAGCTGCGCGAACTTCAGAACCTGAAACTCGCGGCAGTGCGGGCACGGAACCCAGTAGCGTCGCTGGTCGCTCTCCTCGAAGGCCGCCTCGACCCGGCTCATGCCGGTGATCTTCGGCGTGGAGCATAGAAACACCTTGCGGCGCGCAAACGTGCGCGTGCGGGCCATGGCCAGGTTGACCGGATCGCCTTCGCCCTCGACGTCGCCCGGGTAGGCGTCCACCTCGTCGAGAAAGAGGAAGCGCGCCGCCATCGAGCGCAGGCCGACCGCCGAGTTCGCGCCTGTCATCACCAGCACACCGCCAGGGAACTCCTTCGAGAGAATCGTGTTCCCGGAGTCTCGCGAACGCGGACTCTGCACCAGGTCGCGCAGCACGTCCGATTCCTCGATCAGCGGATCGACGCGCTGCTTCGAGTTGCGCTTGGCCATCTCGACTGTGGGCTGCACGGCCATCATCGGTCCCGGCGCTTGGTGCACGACGTAGCCGATCCAGTTGTTGCCGCACTCTGTGCCGCCGATCTGCGCGCCCTTCATGAACACTACGCGTTCGATGGGCGATGACGGCGAGAGGCAATCCATGATTTCGCGCAGGTATGGCGTGCGATCCGTGCGCCAAGGGCCCGGCTCTGCCGACGCCCGTTGCGACAACTTCCGGTACTTGTCCGCCCACTGCGAGATGGTGAGCAGAGGATCCGGCCGGACGCCCGCGGCGGCGGCGCCGAAGTAGATCTGTTCAGCGCTGGCCGAGCTCATCGGCGAACTCCTCCAGGATGTTTCGCATCTCCGCGAGCATGATGCCGTGAACCTTCGCCATGTTCAGGCCATCGATCAATGCGAGGTCCACTCCACCGGCTGCCAACGCCGCACGAATCTCGGCGAGCACCGCGCCCACCACGCGATCCGGAACGCCGAGCACGCGGTCGCGGATCATGCGCGAGAAGTTGTAAGCCGCCACGCGCATCTCGTCGGCGTTGATCAGCTTCTTGATGCGCTCTTCGTAGGTCAGCTTCGCCAGGCGCGCCTCGTAGGCCTCCCGTACGGCGCGTGACTGCGCAAAGCTGGGCCCGGCAACCAGCGGTTCGACAGAGGCGGCGGCGCGCGGCGCGGTTTCCGGCTTGTTCACCGGACTGCTGTTGCGATTCCAATCGCGGTCCGCCTGTTCGACGTCGATCTTGCCGTCCACGATCCGAATCCGGCCCTGTTTGACGGCTTTCTCCACAGCCGTGTGGCTCACGCCCCGATGCTTGGCGTAACCGCGGATGCTCACCAAGGGCACGGTCTTTTCCTCGAACTTTCCGCTTGCTTCTTCGCGCACCCGAAGTGATGAATGGGTTCGCGATGATCACCAAGGACGAACTGATCAAGTGGGCCACCAGCGAGGCTTGGAAGCTCGATCGCTTCGGCCATCTGAAGAAGGAGTTTGAGAACGGCACCAACCGAATCAAGCTCAGTCGGATTGCCGCCCGCCACGAAATCTCGACGCCGTTCGGATGGGCTCGCCTCCGGAGCGGCTATTACAAGGACCTAAGCATTACCGCCGACGGGAAACTCGCCGGCATGACTCGTTAACAAGGAGAAATCGAACCATGAGACTGTTTGCCATCGATACCGACAACAACATCACGGCCTTCCCTGCCGCCGAGCAGATCCCCGAAGGCCAAGAGCACTTTGCCAGCGAGAAGGAACTCGCCAAGCTCGCCACGACCTGGCCCGGCGACCGTCTGATCCAGGTATGGAATGGCTTCGCCGGCGTCACGCCCTTCGACGAACTCAAACCGGTCAAGAAATTCACGGACCGCAAGAGCGCCGTGGCCCGGATCTGGAAGGCCATCCAACGCCTGGACGCCGCCCCCGCGCCCCAGGCCGCCAACGTTGCGACGAAGACCAAGAAGTCGAGGAAGGCTACCAAGGTCGCGGACGGCGCGCCCACGGCGCGCGAGCGCAGCAAGAAGGCCACGGTCCTCGAACTGGTCCGCCGGCCCGGTGGCGCGACTCTCAAAGAGATCATGGCCGCCACTTCGTGGCAGGCTCACAGCGTACGCGGCTTCATCTCCGGCAGCCTCACCAAGAAGATGGGCCTCAAAATCGAGAGCATTAAACGCGAAGATGGCGAGCGCGCTTACGTCGCGCATTAGCAAACCAACCTCCAAACCCGCCTTCCGCCGCCGGCCAACACGGTCGGCGGTTTCTTCGTTCATCACGCAGATTCCGCTTGATCGTTTCCGGCTTCCGAGTGATGAATCGTCATGCAAGGAGATGAACACGATGGCACGCACCAAACAGAGCAGAACGAACGCAACACCAGGATTCGCAATCGAGATCAAGGACGACACCGAGCTTGGGCTCGCGATGCTGATCGCCGACCTGGGCGACGGCCACTACCAACCGATCGGCGTGGTGGTCAGCATCAACGAGGCCCGCGAGATCGCTGCCAGCGACATGCGCGGCCGCATGCGCGACTTGGAAGCCGGAGGGACACCAGCTTGCCCGGAAAGCTACGTGGTCTGGGCGCAGGGACTCGAAGGCGACTACCGCGAAGTGAAGCGCCTGATGCCGTAACCAATCCAGCAACGAACCCCTCCTGCCGCCGCCTAGCTCAATCGCCGGCGGCGGTTCTGTTCTTCATCTCCTCGGTAATGGCGGCAAGCCGCTCATGGACCAGTTCCTCCCGCAGTTTGCACTCACCAGCGCGGACGTACGTCCCGTTGATCCTGGCGATGATCCGATTCTCGAGTTCCGCCAGTTCCTTCCGGACTTCCGCCAGCAGTGCCCGGTTCTGCAAGCTGACATATGTGGCGATCAGACCGGAGACCAGTCCAGTTACCGGAATCAGAAACTGAAATAGATGATCGTTCACTTTCCCTCTGCAGAATGCGGAGTTCCGCTGACCAATCCGATAGCGCGAGACAAAGCCCCTGAACATCTGGGTGACCACCCCGGAGCAACGCTTCGATATCGGCGATCTCAGTGCGGCACCGCGCCATCTCGCGTTCCATGTCCGCTGTTACTTCGGCGTCACGACCGCAGGCGGCGGCTTCGGCGCACATTTGTGACCTGTCTTTGCGAGGCATCCGATCTGATGGCCCACTTTCTTCACACCGTGGACGGTCTTCTGTACTCCGATGACCACGAGCGCGACCGCCATCGAGGCCACTAGGATTCCTGGAGTTGGCATTGAGCCTCCTGTTCCGGCCGGCACGCGTCCGCGAAAGGGCGCCCGCTTTCGGCGTGCTGAGCCTGCTTGCCCGAGTATTCCTGCCACCGCCGGATGATCACATCGCAGTACTTCGGCTCCATCTCGATCAGCCGCGCCTGGCGGCCCGACCGCTCGCACGCGATCAGCGTCGAACCCGATCCGCCGAACGGATCGAACACTGTGTCCCGGCTCTTGCTGGAGTTGCGCAACGCGCGGTCCACCAACTCCACAGGCTTCATCGTGGGGTGCAGATCGTTGGCCACCGGCTTCTTGATGAACCAAACGTCGCCCTGGTCCCGCGCGCCGCACCAGAAGTGGTCCGTGCCTTCCTTCCACCCGTAGAGCATCGGTTCGTACTGCCGCTGGTAATCCGACCGCCCCATGGTGAACGTGTTCTTGGCCCAGATGACGAACGTGGACCAGTGGCCGCCCGCCTCGGTGAACGCCCGGTACAGCGTGTGCAACTCCGACGACGACATGCAGATGTAGATGGCGCCCTTGGTCACGGCGAGCATGTTGACGCAGGCGTCGCGCAGGAACTGATCGAAGCCTGCGCCGAGATCGTCATTGGCGATCTTCCGCTTCTTCCCGCGGAGCTTGTCCTTCATGGTCGCGCCGTAGTTCACGTTGTACGGAGGGTCGGTGAAGGTCACGTCGGCGAGGCCGCCGGCCAGGACCTTCTCGACAGCTTCCATATGGGTCGAGTCGCCGCAGAGCAACCGGTGCTCGCCCAGCACCCACACATCGCCGGGCATGGTGACGGCCGTCTCCGGCAACTCCGGCGCGGCATCCTCGTCGGTGTTCCCTTCAACGACCTGATCGGGATCGCGCAGCAGGTCTTCGATTTCCTCGTCCGTGAAGCCGACGATGTCGAGGTCGAAGCCGTCCTCTCGCAACGACTCCAACTCCACCTTCAACATCTCCTCGTCCCACCCGGCGTCGAGCGCCAGGCGGTTATCGGCCAGCACCAGCGCCCGGCGTTGCGTTTCGGTGAGGTGCCCGAGGACGACCACGGGCACCTCGGTCATTCGGAGCTTCCGCGCTGCAAGCAGGCGGGCGTGGCCGGCGATGATGACGCCGTCTGATCCGATCAGGATCGGGTTGACGAACCCAAACTCGGCGATCGACGCTGCAACCTGCGCAACCTGCTCGTCCGAGTGGGTGCGCGCATTGCGGGCGTAAGGGATCAGCCGCTCGACCGGCCACGTAACTACCTGCAGGTTCGTCATCGGGTTGGGCTACTGCTTGGCGAGATGAGCACCCAGAGCCGATGCCACGGCTTCCTGGTGCGGAACCGGAGTCTGGCCGGCGCTGAATGCGGTCTCGATGGCCTGCACGAGCGCCACGACCTCCTGCGTCAACTGAATGCCTGCAGGAGCGACCTTGAGAATGGTTTGGATGATTTGTAGGAAGTTCATCGTGATTGTCCTTTCTGATCCGCCGTGGAGAAGCCCCTTGGGGCGACACCGGAATCGGAGGATGTTCCGGACGCCGCCCCAGGCGAGGGCCTCCCGTATGGGAGCTTCAGGCGGCCTTGGCCTCCGTCTGGGAAGGGGTCGAGGCGCCCCCCGAGGAGGTGACCACAACCGGCACGAGCGCCGCGATGGTCTGCGAGATGGCGGTCGCCAGGGAACTGGCGATCACCGGCGTCAGCGAGGTGAACAGGTTCACGACATTCGCCGTGACACCCTCGGCGCTGACGGCCTCGCCCGCGCCCGCCGCCGCGACGGCGCCCTTGGTGGTTTCGCTGGCGGCAATGCCAGCGGGCGAAACGGTCTGCTGGCTCTCGGTGGTGCCGACCTGGCCGGCGAGCACGATGCCTGCGTTGACGGCGTGATCGATCGTGGCCGCGTTCTGCGCGCGGCGGCTGGCGGTCTGCGCCATGTCGAGCGAGATGGCTTCCCAGGCGCGAGCGCGCGCCAGGGTTTCACGCCGGTTGTCCAGCTCTTCGTCGAAGAGCAGCTTGATGTTCTCCGCGCCACCCATCAGGCTGGGCTGGTGGGTGACGCCCGGAGAGAGATTGGGATTGGTTTCTGCCATACGGGAAAGTCCTTTCGGTTGGTTTGAGGAAGTGAGGGTCATGCAGCCTGGACCGCCAGGCCGCTTTCGAACTGCTTACGAAGCTTTGCGGCTCCCGTAGAACGGCGCGGGACCGTGATGCTGAATCCGGCGCGCGTCGCGGAGGCGAGGGTTGTCGACCTGCTCGATGGGCACGCCGCGCGAGGCAGCGACCGCGCCCATCTGCTCGCCGCTCTCGGCGAGCACCGGTTCTTCGCCGGCGAGGTTGGCCATACGCCGGAGGATCACGTCGCAATACGCCGGGCTGATCTCAATGCCGTACCCGACGCGGCCCAGCACGTGGGCGGCGGCCATCGTGGTTCCACTGCCGAGAAACGGGTCAAAGACAATGTCGCCGGCATCGGAAAACGCCTTCACAAAGAACTCGACCAGAGTACGCGGGAAGGGAGCGGAGTGCGAGCCCTGGCTGCTCTCGGACTTCACTTCGACAACGTTGCTCGGCCGCGCGATGCCGGTGAATCTGCCATCCTCGTCCGCCGCGCCCGGCTGGCCCGCCGCTGATCCGCGCGCCCCGGTTCCCAGGAGGCCGCTTCCGGAGGTCGATTTCGGGTTGTTCGGCGAGTAGTCAAAGCAGTCTTCCGAGACATGGCCGACGGCCTGCGGCCGGAACTTGATCTCTGGCTGCCTGCAAAAGTGGAACACCGGCTCCCAGGCGTTCTTGAAGCGATTGCCCCATCCACCCGGCACGCCGTTATCGGTCTTGCGCCAGCAGAACTCATCGACGAATCGCCAGCCCCACTGCCGCCGGTGCGCGATGACCAGGTCCTTCACGTACAGATCACGCTCGCCATCGGCCGCATGTTCCTTGATGTTGAGGAAGTACGAGCCATCAGCGGCAAGAATCGCGGCAATATTGGCGGCGACGTCCCGAAACCAGTCGCTGTACTCCTCCGGTGGTACCGGTTTGAAGCCACTGGCGGGATCGTACTCGCGCTGTGTGGCGTAGGGTGGCGAGGTGATAACAACGTTCGCCTTCACGCCCTCGAACTTCCGCTCAATTGCGCGGAAGTCGCGGCAGTCACCGCACACCAGGCGATGCTTTCCAATCAGCCAGACGTCTCCGGTGCGCGTGACCGGCTCGACCGGCGCCTCGGGGATCTCTTCCTCCACTTCTGGCGTACCGGTGGGTGCCGGTTCCGTCTCTGCCAGCAGCGTTCGAAGCTCATCCTCGCTGAACCCGAGCGCCTCAAGGTCGAGATCGGCGTCCTTCAAGTCGGCCAACTCGCCCCGCAGCATCTCGTCGTCCCAGCCGGCCTGCTCGGCCAGCTTGTTATCGGCCAAAACGTAGGCCCGCCTCTGCGTTTCCGTGAGGTGATCCAACACGACCACCGGCACATGTTCCATCCGCAGCTTGCGCGCGGCGAGCAGGCGGCCGTGGCCGGCGATGATTCCAGCGTTGGTATCCACCAGGATCGGGTTGTTGAAACCAAAGGCCATGATGCTCGCCGCGATTTGCGCCACCTGTGCGTCCGAATGCGTACGCGCGTTGCGGGCATACGGGATCAGTTTCTCCACTGGCCAGAGTTCGATCCGGCTGGCCATCTGCGGCGCAAGATTCACTGGAACAGTGCTCCCTGCAACGGGTCCGGAGGCGCGGGCGGTCGACCCTGCAACTTTCGAGTGACCAAATGAATTCGACGCTTGCCGGTCTGTATCCGGATCTCGTCGCGCCAGATTCTGTACGGGTGGTGCTTGCGAGGCCCAAACGGGTAAGCCGCCAATAGGCCGGCGCGCACCTCACTTTCGGGCCGGCCAGCCGTCTGTTCAAGCACTCGCGCGATGATCGGTGCGGCGATCCGCCGCCAGTACGAAACGATCATAAACCGCACCCTGTCGAAGCGCCCTAGACTGGCAACCTCTGGCAACCACTTTTCCGGCCTGACGCTAGCGAAATCGCGCCACACTGCAACGCGCCGCCGCCGGCGCGCAGGAAGGACCCATCGGTCTCACAGCAGTCCGAGGCGTCCCCGGTCGCACCGCACTCGCGGCATCGAAACCGCTCTCCGGCATCGTGGTAGCCCGTCTGCGAACAGATGCCGAAGTCGAACGCCTCAATCGTTACTTGACTGCTGCCGCACTCCGGACACATTGGAGAGCTCCGTCTCGCTGCAAGACTTTCAATTTGCCGAATGCGCCGCGGACTCGGGCGAGATAGCGGCCGCCGATCTGTTTCTTTCTCTGCTTCACGTGACCAGGCAATCCATCACGACCTGAGCGAAGATGCCACGTGTCGTAAACGGCACGCCGTCCTCGTCGCGGCGATCCACGCGCCGCAGTTTCCAGCATCGACCATGCTCCAGATTCTCGATGAAGCTGTAACGGGTGCCGGGTCGCACGGACGATTGAATCGGGTTGGCCCCGTCCTCGCTCCGCAGCCAAATGGCTTTCAAGTGCCCCTTGCGGCCGTACGCCGGCTTCACGAAGCCGCCTTCAACGAGGCGTTTGGCCGCTTCGAGAGTCCTGAACCCAAGCGACGTACCGTCCGGCGCGTACAGGGGGATTTGTTGGTTCTTTGAAGACACGTGGAGTGTTGATGCAGGAGGGAAGGAGTTTTACGAGAGTCCCGTCTCTCTTGGTTCGATCTTATTCTGACCGAACAGCGATAACCGAACAAGGTCCTTGACGCAATTACGCAACCACAGCGTTATGAATCCTTTGCACGCAATTTGAGACATTCACACAGAGAACTGGCCTGAAAAAGTTTGAAACAAGTTCGCAGATTATGTTTGGAGAATCGGCAAGGTAGATCTGTCGGCCGTCCGTCAGAAGGAAAACCTGGCGTTGGCCGGCGATGTCTGCGACGGCATGATC
Source organism: Gemmataceae bacterium (assembly GCA_035653735.1). Classification (GTDB taxonomy): domain Bacteria; phylum Planctomycetota; class Planctomycetia; order Gemmatales; family Gemmataceae; genus JAJPHU01. The sequence continues at coordinate 8,950 of DASRBG010000153.1, read as the reverse complement.
CGCGAGGATCTGCCGCATCTCTGGTGCTAACCGGTGGAGTCGCTGAAAGGAGAGGCCGCGACGGCGCAATTCCGCGCACACCACGACGAAGACCGCTTGGTTGGCATCGTAGACTCTCACACGCCCGCACCGGGACGCGACTGCCACTTTCTTCTCCTCCCAGATCTGGAGCTGGCGCAGACTGACCTCAGCGAAACGGGCGACCTCAGCGGTTCTAAACGTGATGTTCCGAATCGGTATCACCACCCCTCCTTCGCCAACAGCGACTTGGCATCGTCCACGCTCACGACCACTCCCACCAGTGCGCCGGCCTGCCGCCACTCTTCGAGCCGCTTCAGTTGGAGCAGCGTTGGCTTCTCGCCTGGGCGCTTCACCTCGAGCTGAACGCTGCGCCCGCGAAGGCATGCATCGATATCCGGATCACCGGCAACACCCATCCCGCCGCCCCAGCGTTTCCGGGCGAGGCAACAAGGCAGCGAGTTCAGATAGGCCAGGATCGCCTTCACGATTGCGCGTTCGCTCGTCATGCCCGTCGCCTCTTCAGGGGTTGCCGATCCACTACCTCAGCCCCTTGCTTCAATCGCTCCTGCCGCTGTTCCGCGAAGATCCTGGCCACCTGACGGCGGCGCCACTCCTCGGGGCTGATCCACTCCAACCCTTCGTCATTGATCACTAACGGCATCGAATCCATGCGAAGCACTTTCATCGCCCAGCGAATCTCATCCAGATCCGCGCCGAGCGGATAGGCGACGGCAGGGTGACCCAATGGCAAGCGGATGCTGCGCATGCCCGGACGGTTCATCACGGCCTGCGCTTTCCGCACGTCCGTCAATTCCTGCTTGTGCTGCCGGACGAGATCCTTCAGGTCCGCGGGCGCGTCCTTGTCGATGCGCAATTTGCCCTCGGCGTCCAGCCAAACTGAGACGCTCGCTTCCATGAGCCGGTCGAGCACAGCTTCAATATCCACAGCCAACCTCTCCATGACGGATCAATGCCGGATGACGGGTTATGACGGGTTTTCGCATTTAGCTCTCAGGTGTGTGCGCGCGTGCGCGCGCCATGTGTGCAAAATGGGAGAATCCGTCATAATCCGTCATCCGTCATATGCAGTCACTGAATCTAAAGGGCTTAAGTGATAGGGCATGACGGGTTGTTCTCAAACCTCCTCACCGTCATCGTCACGATCAAAGCGTGTTTGCCTCGGCGTCGTTTGCGCCGCCTTCGGCGTATCGTAGTGGTCTTCGGTCCGAAGACCGACGCCGGAATAAAGGGCGCCCTTCATGGTTTTCGACTTTGCAAATCCCCGTTCGCTCATCAGAGACGCGAAGGTTTTGTGGCTGGCCGGTGTCTCCCCATGCTCCTCGGCCCAGGTTTTGTATTCGCGGTAAAGTGCCAGCGAAAGCACCCGCGCATTCGGCGCGCGCACACACTTCTCTTCCAGGAACATCGAGAACGTATCCTGTTCCGACTCGTACTCCCGCGTCGCGTTAATGACTTCCTCCGGCACGCCCAGCCCGTCACGCTGCCACTCCAAGCACCCTTCGATGGCCCAGTTCAAAATGCCCGGCAGTTCTGACTGGAACATCGCCATGACCTCGTGACGTTTCTTCTGCTGATCCTTGGGGATGGTGTAGTCGAAGGGCACGAGCTTCAGCCGCCGCCAGATGGCTGCGTCGCCGCGAATCGTGGGCTTATGATTCGTCGCGAACCAGATCTTGAACGTGGGCATGAACTCGAAGAACTCGCCGTGCAGGAAGCGCGCGGCCATCCGGTCGCCGCCCGTCATTTCCTTGATCAGGGATTCGGCGAGCCGCACGCCCCGATCGTTTTCGGCGGCCCAAACGAACCGCGCGCCGCGGAGACGGGCGATGTCATTCGGAATGCTGCCCTCCCGCTTCTTGAGGAACGTCTCTACCGGCGTTCGCCGGGCGTAGTTCCCCAGAAGCATTTCCATGACTTCGACCATGGTGGATTTGCCGTTGTCGCCACCGGGCCCGTAGAGAATGAACATCGCCTTGTCGCTGGTGATTCCAGTCAGGCTCGACCCCAGGGCGCGCTTCAGAAAATCGACCAGACTTTTCCGGCCGAGCATGATCATGTTCAGGAATTCCAGCCAGTTCGGGCATCGCGCCGAAGGGTCGTACACGACGGGGGCGAGCTTGGTGATCATGTCCTTCGGGTCATGGGATCGCAGCTGCCCGGTCCGCAGATCGAGCGTGCCGTTCTTGACCGCGCACAGCCACTGGTTGTTGTCGAAATCATCGGGATGGCGCGCCACGGTGCGATCCGATTTCGCCAGCGTGACCATCGCGTGAATCGAGCGGTGCGATTCCGACTTGATCAGGTGGCTGAGGAACGCTTTCCGCTCGTCTTCGTCCTTGATCTTCTTGGCGACCGCATACAAGCTGCGAATCAGATCGGTGGCGCGGGCAAAGACCTCGAGCCGCTCATCTTCGGCCCATCGCGCGGTGTCCCAGTGAAACCATCGGCCCCATGCCTCGCAATACAAAACAGTGCCGCGATAGCGGGCGACGAACCTTCGCGCATTTCCCAGGTCCGTGTACTTTTCAATCTTCGTTGCCGCGGCCTCGGTGGGCTGCGGTTGTTCCGGTGGCGGAGGATCATCGCCGGACGCGGGCGGGGGTTCGGGTGCGGGTGCGGCTTCAAACCCCTCGATCCTGCCAATCGCGATGGGCGAATTCACGTTGCCGCGAAACAGGCACTCCGCGCAAAAGCGGCCGCCATTGAGGTTCGACTGCACGTAGGCGCACGTCACCGGCGCCACCTTGTCGCTGGACGCCTGCTTCAGTTTTCGCTGCGTTTCTCGCCGGGAGTATTTCGGATAGGCCTGGCTCAGTTCATGCGCCCACCGCTCTGCATCCTCGCACCTGGCGACCACCGTCAACATCCGGTACCACTCGGGCTCGGCAAGGGCGGCAGCGTCGGTGCGGCAATGACGCATCCAGACGCAGCCGTCGAGGATCGGAGGCAGTTTGGCCGCGGGCAGATCCAACGGGGGCTGCGTCACACGCTCGCCATCCCCCGGATCCTCAATGCCACCGAGAAGGTCTTCGAAGTCAGCGAGGTTGTAGGCATGATCGGCGTACTCGGCGGTGACCATCCGGATGTCGCCATCGACTTTGTGGTTGAACGTGCCGGGCACCCGGAGCACACGGCACAGGTCCGCGGTCGAGTCCATCGTCCAGCCCCGCACATTGGCGCGCAGCCTAAGGTTCAACTGGAATCGCGTTGAGAGCGACTTCAACTGCTTCCGTTCGTCTTCGCTCTCAATCTGGTAGGGCTCACGGAAAAGCCAGTAGGGCTGGAGTCCGAACCCGCTGTGCACAACTAGGCTCGGCTCCAGGACTGCGGTATCGATGAGACTCCGAGCATCCTGCTCGGTTGGCGGCAATGCTTCGGCCTTGTGCGCGGCACCCGCGATATCGACGTCGGCCCAAAGGCCCGGAAGCACGGAAACGCCCGCCTCCGCTCCGCGACTGCTGTTGGCGGGCCTTTCGTGCTGGAGGCCGACGGCGGCGTACACGTCGAAGGTGGAGGCCCTCGCGGCGCAGTATTCGACCGCCTGATCGAGCGCGCCCTCCTCGCCCAAGTTGAACGCCCGGGTCGCTTTATCCTGGCGCGTCCACAGGATGAGCCAGCCCGTAGGCTCGGGACCGTGGACGCGCTCGAGGAACTGCCGGATTGCATGCCGGTCAGCCTCCATCCCGCTACACCACCTCACCCTCAACCGTCTCGACGACGTCTTTGGCCACCTTCACCGGCGGCGCGGCCTTCAGAAACGGGTCGATCATGGCAGCGTAGTCCTTCGCCCGCTGCGTTTGCTCGGGGGTAAGGCGGCCGCCGGAGGTGAGCGCGGCCTTCGCGTAGACGATGCCCTGACCGTTCTTGGTTTTCTCCAGACCGATCTTGGTGATGACGCTGTAGCACGGCACTCCCTTTGATGCGAGGCGCAGGAAATACTGCCGCGCGGGCTTGAGCGAACTGGGCGGCAGGTTCACGATCTCCGGAAGGAGGTTGTCCTCGCGGATGAGGAACAACTGCCGGATCAGCTTGCATGCCTGGCCTTCGCCCTTCGGATCGCTACCGAACTCCGCGAATGCGCACTTGTGGCAGTTCCCGCCAGGCTCACCAATTCCGGTGCGCGCGTCGAGCGAGTAGCAGTCCGGGGGCATGTTGCCGTCGGACTCTTCCATCGGCACGCTCCAATAGGCCCGGGTATCGCGCCAGGCGATGATGATCCCGGACAGTTCCTTCACCATCTCCTCGCCGTCGAGCCCCTGGATGGTCCAGGCGGTGCCGCCGCCCGCGGGGATCTTGATGCGTTCGAGGTCACCGGCGGTGAGGCCGTTGTCCCCGACGTTGGCGTTCATAGCTTCGCGGATTTCAGCAATCTCCGTTTTGAAAATCACGAAAGGGCTGATCGCGGTTTCCTTTTCCTTTTTCACGACTTCTTTTGCCATCGTTAGCTTCTCCTGGTTCTGAGTTTGAAAACTTCGCTGACTTCGAGTACCGAAGCCAGTGCCGGCGACAACTGCCGGCTCTCCCGGTCGAGTTCCCGCACGTATGCGCTGAGGGAATTGGTGTTGAACGTTTCCTCGACGTAGTCGCCGAGGCGGCACCGCTTCAGGGCTTTGCAGACGGCGTTCTTATCGCCATCCTTTGCTTTCGCCCAGAGCTTACGTTCCACGTAGACGGTGCGCCCATCGATGGCGACCCTTTCCATGCCGCTCTGCTCAAACTGCGGCAGCAGCCGGCCTTCGAGTTCCGCGGCCTCGGCCTTGATGGTGTCGACCTCGGCTTCGAGTTGGTGCCGCCGCTCTTCGAGGGCGACAAAGCGTTTTAGTTCATCTGTGTTCAAGTGAGTCTCCTGATTCGGGTAGTTTGATTGCGTAATCCTTCACGACCGCGCCTTGATCGAGCGCGCCTCTCGCGTGCATGTCCCACCAGAAAAGCCCCTTGTGCTTCCCGAACAGCCCAGAGGAATTCCGGTAATCCTTGAAATGGCCGCGGCAAAGGTGGAGTGCCTGGCTGAGGCCGTGGTTTTCGATTCGCCCCAGCTTGCGCAGAACCTGTTTCATCGGTTCGATGCTGAGCGTCTTGAACCGGACGAGGGGCTGTCCGTGCCGCCGGCGGTGGGCCTTGCTGAGCTTGGCGGGAGGAAGGTTTTCTTCGGTAGTGACGTTCCGGCAGTGCAGGAACGACGTTGCCAGGAATGCGGGGAATGCGAGGCTTCCCATCGATCCGATTGCAACGAGGCGTTCTTCGGGGATTAGATCGTACTGCTCATCCTCGATTCCCCAAATGCGGCAGCGCAGCCTACTGGTCGCCTGACCGTCTTCTCCCACAACAAGAAGCAGGAGCGTGCATGGACCACGAACTTCACGGTCGTCCTTGTGCCCTGCGAAGACCGTGATGAACAAGACCCACTTCGCGGGAACGTCGCTACGATGCTCCTGGAGGACTTCGCCCCAATTCGCGAACAAATCGCCGAAGCGCCCGGTGTCCACGCTCTGCACGAGAATGCCGACCTGATTGATGGCGCGCGGCAGTGCCCGCTCGGCCTCGGTGAACATGACGTCGTACATCGAGGGTTCGAGCGTGTATTCATAAAACGCCGAGGGGAACGGCGGCGCCAGTTGCGGGAACTGTTCCGGACCGTCCATGCGCCCATCTCTGCAGGTGTGGTGCTGGAAGTAGTACTGGGCAACGTTGTCGATGGCGAGCACGGTCACCGAGTGGAGGTCCTGGCGGATCAAAGCATCGCGGGCCTGCAATCGAGCGGCGCTTTCGAACAAGGTGGCCGGCAGATCAAACGATTCGGTCTTCCACCTCTTGGCGGCCAACAGCCGATCGATGAACCGAGGCATTTACTGGCCGCCTTTCATCTGCTGGAGAACGCTGTTGACGACATCGGAGCGCTGCGCCAGCGCGGCCATGACCTTCTCGTCGACGGTGCCCGCGGCGAGCAGGTGAATGTATTCCACGGGCCGTGTCTGGCCAGGGCGGTGAATGCGCGCCAGGCTCTGTTCGTAGGAGCCCAGCGAAAAGCCGAGCGAATAGTAAATCGAGTAGCGCGCCCGGGTGAGATCGACGCCGACGCCGCCGGAATCAATCTGGACAGCCAGCACCGGCGCCTCTCCGGCTTGCCAGCGTTTCAGATCGTCGATCCGGCCGGACAACTCGAGCGATCGCCGGCCCGCTTCATCCGCAACGCGGTTCACTGCGTCGAGGTCCCGGTGGAACCGGCAGAAGACCACCACCGGCTCGTCGGGCGCGATGTCTTCGAGCACGTCGCGCAGGAGGTTCATCTTGGCGGAATCGATCTGGATCTCTTGCCCGTCGTCCGTGCGAACGTAACCGCCCGTGATCTGTTGGAGCCGGAGCAGCTTTACCAGGGCGTTCGCGGCGGTGACCTCACCGGACTGAACTTCGGCAATGAGATCCCGCTCGAGCGACCGATAGACCTTGCGCGCCTCGCTGCCGAGGTGGCAGTTGTAGGTGATGTGCACTTCCGGCGGCAGATCGAGGACGTCCTTGCCGCAGGCGAACGTGACGGAGTAGAACTTCCGGTTCAGCTCGTCGAGGTTGTTGTAGCCCACGACCTGGTGATTCTGGTAGCCGCCCATCACGGCGAAGTGCTGCCGGAAGCGGTTGAACGACCAGCCGAAAACCGTGGCATCGATGAAGCGGAAGTAGCCGTACACGTCGAGCGGCGAATGGGGCATCGGCGTGCCGCTGAGGCCCAACCGGAACCGTGCGAACTTCCCCAGGCGCGCAAGGTATCGGCTGGCCTTACCACCGGGAGCCTTGCAGCGGTGGATCTCGTCGGCCACCACCAAGTCCCATTTCTGTTTGATGGCCCATTCCGCGAACGGTGTGCGCCAGGCGGAATCGTAGTTGATAACGACCACCACCGGCACGCCCCGCGCCTTGGCCAGTTTGATCTGGCGTTCCGCCTCATCCCGCTTCGCGCGGACATTCGAGTTGGAATCATCGAGCGGCACGACCATGAACGGGGCGTTCGAGTGCATCTCGAACTGCGGACGCCACACCTGCACCACGCGGAGGGGGCAGACGATTAGGATCAGTTGAAAGCCTTCCTCAGTGCAGAGGTACACCGTCATGGCCGATTTGCCGGTGCCCATGATGGCCGCGATCATGGCGCCGCGTTTGCCGCGCCGGTACAGTTGCCGGACGAAAGCGACGGCCTCCGCCTGATGCCGCCAGGGGAGAGTCCGCAGCACCGAGACTGTCGGAGGCGGGTTCATGCCGATTGCATCTCCCGCGCCAGGGCCGCCGCTTCCGCAACCGTTAGCTCCGTCTTCTCTCCGACGACCGCCACCACGCGCTGCCGCAGCATGGCAATGTGGCGGCGCCTACGCTGATCTGCGGCGATCTGGACATCCAGCATGCGCAGGTTGGAATCCAGGTCCGCGACCGTCGCGTGCATCACGGGCACCCACTCGCAGTCGCCATTCAGAGGATTCAAGATGTCGACGGGCACGGCGATCAAGTTGGGCATCTCGAATTCCGGGAGGTCCAGGCCGAGTTGCAGGCGCGCCTCAGCCTCGGTGACTTCGGCCGCAGTTTTCATCACGCGACGGGTAAGGTCGAAGAGCTTCTCCCGCGCCAGCTGCCGGCCGAGGTCGGCGAACAAGTCGCCGTTCTGTTCGATCACGGTATCGACGATGTCGCGGTTCCAGAAACGCCGCCCCGCGGCGCAAAACGCCGCCACGGTCTCCCGAATCGCCTCGGTCAGTTCGGAACGTCTACTTGTTCTCATTGCGTTCGATCTCCTGGTTGATTGCTTCGAGGAAGGCCGCCGCCTTTCGACAGTGCCCTGCAAAATCCATGTCGGGGGTGTCCAAACTCCGAATGCCGGCAGCGATTTCCAACGCGGAGTGCTGGCAGCCGGATATGGCTCGCGCCGCATCCGCAATGGCCATGGCTGCGTAGTTGCGCTCCACGACGGGCCGCTGCGACTCAGGCGTGGGCAGTTGGTAATTCAGGTTGCGGTCCAAAATGGCCATGCCGCTTTCCAATGCCTGTTTTCGGGCGGTGGTTGGGGTGGGAAGATCCTGGCGGCGCAACTTGCGGACGGCGGCCTTCTTCTCGCCCTCCGGCATCTGCGCGATTTCGCGTTGCCGCTCTGATGGCTGCTCGGCGATCACCGCGGCGGCGTTGACTGACAGGTCGCCGGTGTCCATCTGGGCGACCACCTCAGCCACAGCCCGCTCGACGACCTTCTTGGCCTGCTCGTAGGTGGTCCGGTTGCCGAAGCCGGCCTTCTGTGCGGCGAGATCGTCTGATCGTCGGCCCTTTAATTCGGCAACATTTTGCCGATTATCCCTTCCGCGCCGCTCGCCGAGCTGCGCCTCGAGGGCCTTGCCGATCTCGACGCGTTCGGACGGGGTGAAGTCCTTCCTGATCTCGTTCTCCGCGTACTCGCCATCGAGGATGGTGGAAACCTGGAGAACGGTGACCGGGATCATGGTCCAGCGCAGGATGTCGCGCATCGCCCGCAGTCGCCGTTCACCGCAGATGAGGCGACCATCTTCCGTGATCACTGGCGGGTGCAGCAGCCCGACGGTGGCGATGCTGGCGGCGAGTACCTCGAGCTCGCCCATGTCACGCCGGTGGCGGCCAACTACCCGGATGCTGTCGCCAGGGACTTCTCGAAGATCGAGATTGGAAGTCATCGACTCACCCGCTCCTTGGTCTCGTTCGGGTGAGGACGAACCTCGGCGGCGGCCCACTCTGCCAGGACGTGGAAGAGGCCTGTCACATTGGCCGCGATCTGACGGGCGTCTTCGACCGACAGCGGTCGATCCGTCTGCTCTTGCCAGAAGCGCCGGGTTTGTTCGAGGAACTGTTCTTTGGGCTCGCTCATCCGAAAAGTGGAGATCCTGTCGGAGGGCGCATTCACGCC
>DASRBG010000152.1:0-35735 GCA_035653735.1 Gemmataceae bacterium | reverse complement strand
GTCGGCCACAGTTCCGCCGTGCCTTGGGACAGTTTTTCCAAAAACTGCCGCGCCTCAGGGGTGGCAATGTGTTCTAACACCTCCAGCACACGGAGGACTCGCCAACGAGGACCGCCGGCAAGTTTATCCAGGATCGCCTCGATGCGTTGCCGTACTTCCAACGACGGCTTGGCACTCAAAGCCTGACGCAGCGCCGGTTCGACGCTCAGGCCGAGTTGTTCCAATTCGGTCATTGCCTTGTCGCGTTCGGCGAATTGATCGCTGTCGAGTGCGGCGAGCAGAGGCTTGACGCGCTTCAGCTCAGCCGCCGTCACGGGCGATAAGTGATTTTTCAAAAACACTACGGATTCCTTCGGCGATCCGATAAGAGCACAGATGCTCCGGTAGGCGCGGGCGGCGTCGGACTGAGCGAGGTCGTTCCAAGAACGATTCAGCTCTTCTTTGGACAAGTGCCGTGTCTGGAATTGTCCGTCGCGGAAGCATCCTGTCAGATCCCAAACTAGAGCGGTGGTGTCCGCGCTGGCCGAGGCGAGCAGGCGGCCATCAGGAGAAAAAGACACACTCTCAATCATGTTCTGATGACCCTTAAAACACAGCCGCTCTTGCCCCGTGGCGACTTCCCAGAAGCGAACCGTCTGATCCAAACTGCCGGTGGCCAGCATTCGGCCATCGGTGGAAAAAGCCACGCAGGTGACACGCTCGCAGTGGCCCACGAAATGCTTCAACTCTTCTCCTGTCGCTGCTTCCCAGAGACGGACTTCGCCCCTCGTATTTTGACAGCCTGGCATCCCACCCACCAGGGCCAGAGTACGGCCGTCGGGTGAGAACTTTAGGTCAAACGCCGTCCAGGGGCGCGTCACTCTTTTCCAGATCTCCTTGCTGGTGGCGAGATCCCACAGGCGGACGGTGTAGTCGCTGCCGGCGTCGGTACTTGCCGAGGCCAACCTCTCGCCATCTGGAGAGAAAGCGAGGGATTGAGCCATGTGCTGTCCCTTCAGTTGTTGAAGCTCTTTGCCGCTGGCTACGTCCCAAATGCGGATGATGTCCTCTTGATAAGAGCCGCTGGCCAGTCGCCGGCCGTCTGGAGAGAAAGTGCAAGACCAAATGAGGCCCGGTTTACAGCCTTCACCGATGCAGCGCACAAGCTTTCCGTCGGCAACATCCCAGAGGAGGATTTGCCCCTTTATATGCTCAACCGTTGCCAGGGTCTTGCCATCGGGGGAGAGGACCGGGTGAGAACCGTCTATGGATTTGTTGTGGAAAATCGAGCGAAGCCGGCCAGTGAGCGGTTCCCAAAGACCCACGTGTTCTCGTTCCGTGGAAATGAGGGATTGGCCGTCCGGTGCGAAGGATACACATTGGAAAAATACCCATTGAAGGGTATCGCCTCTTGAGGCCGAGGCGGCAAGCTCTTCGTGCTTCTGCGCATCCCAGAGCCGGAGAACGCCGGTTTGTTCGCCGGAGGCCAGCATGCGGCCATTGGCGGAGAAATGAAGAGCGAAATACTCCCGGCGGGGCCCAGAAGCTTGCCCAATTTCTTTGCGTTTCGTCCAATCCCAGAACCGGATCGTCCCATCCCTGCTCGCCGAGGCAAGGATATTGTCCTTCGGCGACACAGCGAGAGCATAAATGACCTCTTCGTGTCCTTTCAACGTGCCCGCCGCCTTGCCCGTCGCCATGTCCCAGAGATAAATGTCGGTGTGCTTGCCGCGATCGGCAGGGTTGCTCGCGGCAGCCAGCAGCTTGCCGTCGGCGGAAAAGACCGCGCAGCCCAGGGGCGTATTCGTGCCAGGATTCAGTTCATACAACTTCTTGCCGGCTACGACATCCCACACGTGCATACCGTTCTCGTGGGGAAAGGCCAGCAGCTTGCTGTCCGGAGAGAAAGCAAGAGAACGGACGAACCACGCCAGCGCGCCTCCCCCCTCCATTGTCCGAATCTTTTTCCCCTTGCGGATGTTCCAAATGCTAACCGTCTTCGGATTCCCCGCGTCGAGCGTTGCCAACAATTCGCCATTAGGAGAGAAGGCCGCCCGGATTCCCTCGGGAGTTGCGTCGCCGAAGGGATGAACTTCCGCGCCGCGGGTCAAATCCCAGAAACGCATTTTGTTTCGTTCGTAGCGATTGACGAGCAAGAGTTTCCCATCTGGAGAAAGATCGATGCCGGAGAGATAACGAGGAGGAGCCTCGGAAAACACGATTTCCCACTTCCGCCCTCCGGTCTGGGCATCCCATATCTCGACGGAGCGGCCGCCGGCTGAAATCAAGGTGCGGCCATTGGGTGAGACAAGAACGTCATCCAGCCAACCGGGGTGACGGAAGCGCACCGTTCCCAAACGTGCGATGGCGCCGGAGGGCAGCGGATCGCCATAAAGATCAGTCGGCGCGGATTTGTCTTTCGGCGATTTCGGTGTTTCGGATTTTCGTTCCGGTGATGCAGCCGCCGTCGTTTGTGTTTCTTCGCTTGGTTTCTCGCTTCGCAATGGATAGGCCCAAGCGCCCGTGCCGCCGGCCAGACCCAACGCCAATAAGAGAAGCAATCCCCATTTCACTTTGGTTGCAGATAAACTCGATGCCCCCGCTTCCGCCAGGGCCACGACGTTCGCCGCGATGCCTTCCGCCGAGCCAGCCGCGAACGCTAGCGCGCGTTGCACCGTCGCCTGACGCAAGGCGGCCGAAACGGTCGCGGTCGCCATGTTTTCCAGCACCAACACGCTTGCACCAAGCGTCAATCCGCGGCGGAGGAGGCGAGAGCGCAGGCGCGCTCGACCGCGTTCGAGCCGGCCGCGCACCGAATCCGCCGTCGAGTCGAGCAGCCGTGCTGCTTCGGACTGCGAATGTCCCTCCAGACCGCACAGGATCAGCGGAAGGCGATAGCGCTCCGGCAAAGCTGCCATCTCCTCGTCGAGAATCAGGAGTAGTTCGCGGGCGCTCAATTCATCCAGAGGATTGGCCGCCGCGGTTCCGCGAGAGGTGCCGCCGGTTTCTCTCTCGCGTTGCCGGCGGCGGGTATTGCTGCGCTGGGCCATCAGCGCCAGGCGGCGGGCGGCGCCGTACAGCCAGGCGGCCAATGTCTCCGGATGGCGGAGGTCACTCGCTTTGCGGGCCAGGAGCAAAAACGTGGCTTGAAAGGCGTCCTCGGCTTCATGGTCGTCCCGCAGGATGCGCCGGCAGACTCCGTGAACCATCGGCCCATGCCGCCGGAGCAACGCGGCAAAAGCCGATTCATCCTTCCGTGAAACGAAGCGCTGCAACAGGGCAGCATCCTTTTCGGGGATGGTGTTTGCCTGCGAAACCAAACGCTGGAAGTGATGCAGCAAGGATCCGGCATGCGTGGTCATGAGTACGAACCTCAGGGGCTAGGGATGCGGCGTCTCTTAATACTTGCCGCCGCCACGCCAACCGCACACATCTTTTTCCCTCTCGTACTCAGCCTTCCACTTTCCTCGTTCCCACGCTCTGCGTGGGAACGCACGCTGGCGACGCTCCGCGTCGCACTCTGTGCTCAGTCGGTAGAGAGACGGGCCGCAGAGCGGCCGGACGTGCGTTCCCACGCAGAGCGTGGGAACGAGAATCATCTCGATCTCTCACTTGTCTTTCGATGCAGTTCCCAGGTTCTGCCAAATCGAAATGGCATGCTTGGACCCATCGAACGAGAAGCTGCCCGTCACCAGGTCGAGCTTGCCGGAACTGAAGACATCGCCGAGGGCGCAGCTTACGTAATCGCAGTTTTCCTTCTCCAAACTGTGCCGGACGAACACTCCAGGCGCCGTTTGTTCCAGCACGATGATGGCATCGATCTTCTTCTCGGCGCGCTGCGGAAAATGCTCCGGAGGCAGGAAACTGACAGCCACGATGTCGTTGTCGCCGTCGCCGTCAAGATCGCCTGCCACGGCGCGATGCACGCCGTACATCGGCGTCAGCGGATGATGCTGGAAAGTTAAATTTCCTTTGTTCTCCAGCCATTGAACGCCGTGATACGGCTTGAGCAAAAACGGCCCATCAAGCACGTCGCCGTTGGTGTACAGCACGTCGAGCTTGCCGTCGCCGTTGAGATCGACGAGTTGGATGCCGCTGGAGCCGTAGCCGGGGTGCGGCGCCTTGTACAGTGTTCGTTTCTCGAAATTCCCCTTGCCGTCGTTGACGAAGGCGACGATGGTTTCATGCTCCTGACTGATGAGTGCAATAAAGTCGGGCTTGCCGTCGCCGTTGAGGTCGGCGATGGGGACATGGATGGTTCCGTGGCGGTCGTCGAGCAGCTTGACCGTGAAGTCCGGCTTCTTCCAGTCAGTGGTGTGATTTTCCAGATAGTAAATCTCGCCAATCGACTCCCAGCCGAACGAGGCGACGAGGAGGTCGAGCTTGCCGTCGCCATTGAAATCGGCCGCCTGCACGTCGGCGATGCGGCCCTTGTTCTTGAGGAGGGTGATCGGCTCGAATCGGCCCTCGCCCAGGCCGCGCAGCCAAATGACGCTGCCGCAGCGGCGATCGGTGGGAAGGAAGTTGCCGAGGTTGGCAACGAGGATGTCGGGGATGCCGTCCTTGTCCAGATCGACGACTTCGGTGTGGCCGGGGTTGAAGCCAGAATCAGGCCCAGGTCCGTACAGGAGCCGCCATTTCGGTTGCGGTAGATACGGCTGGAGCACAAGCACGGCGCCGTTTTTCATCTCACAGGCGAGAATATCCAGCTTTTTGGGATCGAAAAGGTGAACAAGGTTGACATTGGAGATGTGCGGTGGCGAGCCGGGGGGCGGTCCCTCAAAAGCCGGATAATCGGTACGGCTGAAACGCACTGGGAACGGGTAGCCAGCCGTGCGGATGTCCGTGAGCGGCAATTCGAGAGGGGCGCGCTCCTCGAAGTATTTCACCACTTCCTCGATCGGAGGAGGGTGCAGCGGCCGGCCGGACTTGTTGAACAATTCGTACATGCGCTCGATGAGGCTCTTCCAGGCGGAACTTGGCATGACGTCGGGCGGGGTGTTCTCATGGCAGCTTCCGCAAAATCGTTGAATGCGCTCCTCCAGATGAGGAGTCGCCACGGGAGTGACGGACGGCGGAGCGACGTCCGCGCCGCCGTTGCGGCTACAGCCTTGCACTGCGAAAAAGCCCGCGGCGGCCACAAGGACAAGCGCGCCGCCGCTCCACAACCAAAACCGACTCCCACGCGGACATTGCGTTTCGTTCATCTCATTCCTCATCCGGCTGCCGCGGCCCATTTCTTTCGATTTTTCAAACTACCGGCGCGGCACGTTTCTCGCAAGGGAGGGCGTGACGAGGTTGCCGAATGCCGGAATCCGCCGCTCTTTCAGAATCGCGTTTCGTCATTGCGTTTCGCGTTCCTCCGGTGGTATTCTGAGGGGACGGGGAAGCTTTAGGTTCCAAGGGGGAATGCCATGTCACGTTCCAGAACTTTTTCCGTAGTTTTGTGCCTGCTTTTCGCGGCGCTACCTGCCCTCGCTCAAAAACCCGACGGTAAAGGAGCCTTGATAAACGACAGCCGCTCCTCAACCAACTCGCAACAATATTTAACGACCGAAGGCCCCAGTCAGGTCGGCGGCAAGAATTTGGAGGACTGGCGAAAGGATCTAAAAAGCGGCGATCCGAGTGTTCGCGCCGCGGCCCTGACGACCATCCCGCACTTCGGTCCAGCAGCGTCGAAAGTGGTCCCCGATATACTGGCCTGCCTCCACGATAACGATGCCAGCCCGCGCGCGAAAGCCGCATTAGCCATAAGACTGATGCTGCCTTACATATCACCCGCCGATTATACTCGGGTGATTAAGGATCTTGGGCGCAGCATCAAGGGTGATCCGCAACTCATCATCCGCTTCGAATCCGCGAGAACGTATCGGGAATTCTGCCGATTCTGCCGACCGATCAATCACAAAATCAGAGAAGAGCACGACACGCTCCGCGATTTAGTGGCCAACGTGAGTCTCTTAAGTAACAGCACGTTCGAGCTGCGCGACGCCTGTATCGAGGCGCTCATCTACGCCGGCGTGGATCCACAGACGGGACCGGAACAATTCGTCACGAAGGCATTGATATCGCGTGCGAATTTCCAGGCGGAGCCGACAACTCAGGTTCGGCTGAAAGCGATCATGGCTCTGGGAGCAATGGGGCGCCCGCAAAATCCGACCGATTACCAGCAAGTGATGGAGGTCCTCAAGTCGAGGAACAACTACAAAAGCTCGCATCCGACTGTTCGCATTTGGTCGCACGTCGCCATCATCGCTCTGGATGAAAAAGCGGACAAAAAGGACCTGGACACGATTGCAGAATACCTCAAAGACCGCAAGGCTGAGGTCAAATACCAGGCCGTGACGGCCCTGGGCGCATTGGAAGACAAAGCCCAAGCCTATGTCCCCAACCTCTGCGATATGGTTTTGAAGCGGGGCGGCGAAGATGATCCGCAGGTGCTGACCGCCATTTGCCAATCGCTGGGCCGTATGAATAACAAGGGTGATAACGTCAAAAAAGCCCTTATCCAGATGACCGAACACGACGATCCGAAATACGCGGACGTGGTGATGGGTGCTTGCGTTTCTCTGGCTCAACTGGGCATCAACGACGGAGAAGCGAGCACCGCCATCAAGAAGGCTCTGGAGCATCGTTCGTTCAACGAATTTCAGAAAGCAGCTCTGAAACGGGCTATTGAGGAAGCCGGCAAGCCCAAAAAGCCGGTGAAGACTCCCCAGAAGCCCGAGAAGGGCGTCGCCCCTGGGAACCGAAATCCCCAACAAAACCGTCGCTAAGGGACCTTGTTCCGTGAGCGCTCCTTGCCGAGCGCTCACGGAATTTCCCATCTCGGCTTACCCCCATCCAAGGATCGCATCATGAATCGTCTCCTCGTTGCCGCGGGGTTGTCCATTGTCGTTAATATCTCGATCGTCCAGGCGGGATCGCTTGAGTTTCTCGGCAAATCGGTGGACACCTGGAGGAAAGAGCTGAACAATCGAGATGCTTCCGTGCGCCGCAGCGCCGCCTTCGCGCTGGGCCGCATGGGTGAAGGAGCACGCGGAGCGGTATCGCAGCTCGCGCGGCGGCTGCAAGAAGATAATGATCCCGCCGTGCGTGACATGGCCGCGTCGGCCATCGGCGACATTGCCCGCGCGCTCAAGGGCGGCAATGAGGAAGCGTGGAAGAAAAGCGGCGGAATGCTTGTGAAGCTCCTCAAAGAAGATTCTTTCGAGCAGGTGCGTCGCAGCGCCGCCTATGCCTTGGGAGCGTTCGGTCCCCAAGCGGCCGGCGCGGCGGAAGACTTGATCAAAGCGCTGGGCGACGAGAAGGCATCAGTGCGCCAGAATGCTGCCTGGGCGCTGGGACAGATCGGCGAGGATGCCGCTGCCGCGGTCACAAAGCTATGCGAGTGCCTAAGCGATAAGGACACGCTGGTGCGGCGCGATGCCGCCGGCGCTCTCGGCGCGATGGGCAAAGCCGGCGAGAAGGCAGCGCGCCCGCTTATCGAGCTGGTGAAGTCCGAGTCGGACAATGTGGTCAAGAAAACGGCCCTCGATTCGTTGGCCAATTTTGTCGGACCGGAGCAAGCCGACGCGGCAACGGATCTCGAGCCGCTCTTGAAGGACAAAGACGCGGAGGTCCGCCTGCCCGCTGCACTGGTGCTGGCGCGCATCGGCGGTGAACGGGCTGCCCCCGCGGTGCCCGTGTTGAGTGCGGCCCTGAAAGATACGGATAAGAACCATCGAGAGTTGGCCGCCGCCGCGCTTTCCAATATCGGCCCCGCCGCCAGGCCGGCCATGTTCGATCTGGCCGAAGCCCTGAGCGACGGCGCCAATTCCATCCCGGTCCGATGCTATGCCAGCTTGGCCATCGCGCATATCGGACCCAAGGCCGAGCCAGTCGTGCCCACCGTGGTTAAAGCGCTGCAACAATCGCAGCCCGAAGACGTTCGCAAGTACGCTGCCGAGGCCCTGGCGCGGATCAAATACCCCGCCAATAAAAAAGCCATTCCCGTCATTCTCAACGCGATCAAGAACGACAAGGATAAGGACGTGCGGCAGAAATGTGTCTGGTCATTGTTCGAGATGGATCGACCGGAATTCACGGAGTCGGGTGCCGACAAGCTGCTCGCAAAAGTGCTTAACGAGCGCGATGATGACATGGCCCTCGTTCGCTACGATGCAGCCCGCAAACTGGCCAACGCGCTGCGAGACGAAGCGCCGGACAAGACCGTGGATGTGCTCTTGGAGATGCTCGCCAACACATCGTTGAAAGAATACAACCGCATGGATGCCAAGGTTGAAGGAGCGGGAACCGAGGCCAGGGCCGGCCGCACGAACGTCCAGGCCAACCTGGGCGGCGATGCACGCTTTATGGCCGTGAAGGCGTTAAGCTGGCTCGGCAAAAGAGCGAGCAAGCGGGACGATGTGGTCAAAGCTCTTCGCAAAGCAGCCAAAGATAGCGACCCCATGCTGAGGAAAACGGCCAAGGAAGCGATAAAAGATCTCGGCATCAAGGACTAGGACGCAACGAGCTACCATGAAATGATGGCCCGCCTCGCCGCAAGCCAAATCCGAACCGGAGAGGAGGTCCGTGGTGCATCTCTTCCACTTGCTATGCAGATGGATGCGTTTGCTTAGCATATTCGTCCGAGCCGCGCACGGAGCGCAGCGGAGTAAGCGGCTGCCCGCCTACCGCTTACTCCGCTGCGCTCCGTGCGCGGCTCGGAAGTACCAACGAATTGTATCCGCGTGCTTAGGGCTGCTCTTTCTCTTGACTTCTTTGGGTTGTTCCTCGAAAGCGACGCCGGAGCCGGTATGGATCGGTCAGCTTTTACCGCTCGAAGGGAGCAACCGCACGTTGGCTCAGCACGCGCGTCAAGGCGTCGAGCAAGCGGTCGCTGAATCGCGCGAAGCCGGTTACAACATTGCCGGCCGGCCCTTCGCCGTTCTCCACGCCGATAGCCGCGACGATGCAGCCGCGGTGCAGGCGGAAACTGTCCGCCTCGTGACGGTGAACAAAGCCGTCGCTCTCTTGGCCGACTTCGATGCGACGTTAACGGAGCGTTTGATCCGATCGAGTCGACCCTACGGCGTTCCGGTGATCGTGCCGGGTGAACTGCCTGAGCCGCCCGAGTCGGATGCGATCGTCGTGCTGGGCGTGCCCCCGGCGGTGCGCGGCCGAATGCTGGCCCGCTACGCTTCGGCGGATTTGAAATGCCGGCGTGCCGCCGTCCTGACCGACAGCCGCCGCCCCGTCGCGGCCGCTCTCGCCGCTGCCTTCGTGAAGGCTTGGCCGCGCGACCACGACGGCGCTGTCGAGGAATGGACCTTCACCACCGCCGCCGAACGCGATGAACGGGTCGCTCGGCTCATCCAGGCCGCTCCCACGATCATTGTGCTTGCTTGCTCCGTCGCCGATTTCCGAATGCTCCGGCCACGCCTGGGGTCCGCGCTGCAAAAAGTGCCCCTGATCTACGGCGGCGAAGACGCTGGAACTACCGCTCTCCAGGCCGATCTGGAAACACACTCCGATGTCTACCTGGCCACCGCCTACAGTGCCGAGAAGCTGTCTGATTCCGGACGCGCGTTCGCCGGCCGTTACAAAGAGCGCTTCCACGAGCCGCCCGATTTTTTCGCAGCTCAGAGCTACGACGCAACCCGCCTCCTCTTCGACGCCCTGCAACGAGCGGGGGCGCCGAGCCGCGACGCTCTCGGAAAAACACTTTCTCACATGGAGCAGTTCGACAGCGTGACCGGCCCGATTCGCTGGAAGGACCGGCTGCCGCGCCGCCGCGTGTTCCTGATCGCGCTCAAAAACAACAAGCCGAGTGTCGTTTCGGTCCTGGAACCGGACGAGAATTGATGGCAGTGTATGAAGGGAGCTGCGGGTTTTATCTCCGCTATTGCCTTTGGTATTGCCTTTGCACTAAAACGGTAACAAGATCGGTAGGTAGAACCAGTCGCTGATTCTTTGCTTCGCGCTGGACCTTCTTCCGGGGGATACTCGCATGTCTCTGTTAGCGCCTCCGCCGCGTACACCACCTATCGCCCTGGATGACGATGACAGCGTGAAGCGCCTGCGCTTGCGAATGACGCAAATCCTGGCCACGATCGTTACCCTGCTCGTGACGGGTTGGTTCTGTACGTTCGGTGCGATCCCCGCCATCCTCGCCCTGATGACGGCCAAGCACATCCTTGTCGCCATTCTCGTAATGGGCTTGGGCGTGGACGCGCAACCCGCGGATCAGTAAGCAACAAGCCCGTCCTTGGCGCTCCGGGCTTGTTGTGGTTTTCCACGTTACGGTCTTAGCAATTCCCGCAGTTTTCCCGCCACTTCCGCTAGCGGCAAGCGATCCTGCTTGAGCGTATCGCGATCACGAATGGTCACGGTGTTGTCTTGCAGTGTTTGACCATCGATCGTGAAACAGTACGGCGTCCCCGCCTCATCCTGCCGGCGATAGCGCCGCCCGACCGCGCCTTTATCGTCGTAGAAGACGTTGAACTCGCGCTTCAATTCTCGGTAAAGCCGCTGGGCGACTTCGGGCATCCCATCTTTGTTGACAAGGGGGAAGATGGCGGCTTTGAATGGAGCCAAACGCGGGTGCAGTTTGAGCACAACGCGCTCGGTCAACTTGCCGTTCTCATCCGGCACCTTGTCCTCGCAATAGGCCTCGCACAAAAAAGCAAGGGTGGCGCGGTCGGCCCCCGCGGATGGTTCGATGACGTGCGGAACGTAGCGCTCACGCGTCTGATCGTCGAAGTACGAGAGATCCTTGCCGCTTCCCTTATGTCGTGGCTTGCCGTCTGGTCCCATCTCGACCACCAACTCATTCCCCTTGCGCACCAGCTTTCCTTCCATGTGGCTGCGCAGGTCGAAATCGCCCCGATGCGCGATCCCTTCCAACTCCCCGAACTCGCCCGCCGGCAAGAACGGAAAGGCATATTCGATGTCCGCCGTCCCGCAAGAATAATGGCTCAGTTCTTCCGGATGATGATCGCGCAGCCGCAGACGCTCTCCCGCTAATCCTAGACCGAGATACCACCCATAGCGGCGGTCGCGCCAATAGCGATACCACTCTGGGGATTGATTCGGATGGCAGAAGAACTCGATCTCCATCTGCTCGAATTCGCGCGAGCGGAAGGTGAAGTTCCGGGGCGTGATTTCATTGCGGAAACTCTTACCCATCTGCGCGATCCCGAACGGAATACGCACGCGCGAACTATCGACCACGTTCTTGAAATTGACGAAGATTCCCTGCGCCGTCTCTGGTCGCAGGAAGGCCGCGTCTTCCTCACCGCCCAGTGCCCCGACTGTCGTTTTGAACATCAGATTGAACTCGCGCGGCGGCGTCAGTGTGCCCAACTCCTTGGCGTCCGGTCCGAGCACTTCATTGAAATCTTTCACGGTGGTCAACGACACAACCGATCCATCCCAGTGCAGTTCCTCGGCGTGCTTGGCTCGAAGGTTGAAGTATTTCAGTGCTCGCTGCGCGATCTGCTCGCCCTCGTTCTCTGCGGACTGCACGGCAACGAAGACGCGCCGCCCCTTGGCCTCGACCCAGCGGCCCTGAACTTGATCGTGGCGATAGCGCTTTTTCGACTCGCGGCAATCGACCATGTAATCGTGGAACAAGTCATAATGCCCGGAGCACTTCCATACTTGCGGGTGCATGATGATGGCACAGTCCAACCCGACCATCGCAAACGGACATGGCGCGCCGGAAGGCGTAGCGAGGTCGTCGTGCCCGGTTACCATGTCGCGCCACCATGCTTCCTTGACATTGCGTTTCAACTCGACCCCAAGCGGACCATAATCCCAGAATCCGTTCAGTCCACCGTAGATCTCGCTCGACTGAAACAGGAACCCACGACGTTTACACAGTGCGACCAGTTTGTCCATGTCCATGATGATGGATCCTAAAGGCGAACGGCCGGCGTCAGCCGGCTGGTTGAAGCCGCCACCAGCCGGCTGACGCCGGCCGTTCGCCGTTTCACTACTTCAGCCAATGACTCTTCACAATACCCACCGCACCGATTTCGACGCGGAGCGGTTCGCGGCGAAGTTCCGGCACCACGGCGAATTGATCGACGCGTGCAGCCGCCCGAATGTCTTCATCATATCCGAGGCTGCGCAGGTGGGCGCCGCCGGCGCTGACTTCGAGGGCGCCATCCAGGATCCGTCCATGATTCTCGAAGCAATCCCACGCTAGGCGGGCAGCGTCGTTGAGCGCAACCATGCCATGCTCGCAGAGATATTCGACCAGCGCTCCGGCCAACAGGGCATCTTCGAGAGCCACATCGCCGTGATAGCCGGCGCAGACAATATCTACAGGACGCTCTTCCGCGGCCAATTGTTCGCACACGGCGCTGTAATTGACGAAACCGGCGATGAGGGTTCGCTCCGCGGCGGCGGCGCGGATCAGGGCGCAGGTGCCGTTCGTGGTGGTCAGGACCAGCGTGGTTCCTTTGCAGCGAACGCAGGTGTATTCGCCCGGTGAATTGCCCAAGTCGAAGCCAGGCAGCGGCACGCCGTCGCGCTCGCCGCCCAACAGCACTCGGCCGGCCCGCATTCCATCGGCGATGCGCCGCGCCTCCTCGACCTCCGCGACCGGCAAGACCGCGCAGCAGCCGGCAGCCAGGGCGTGGATGATCGTCGTCGTGGCCCGCAGAACATCGATGACCACGGCGACGCTCCCCGCCAAAAGCGCCGGCGTCAGACGATCCGGCGTTAGGTGGACGCGGACAACCCGCTCCTCAGGCATGAAATCCCCTCCCCGCAGCAGTGTGGCCGCTGTGCAATCTTAGCGAGCAATGACACCGAGGGATAGGTGGAGTCTGATGCGGCTGGGGTGAGTGGAACGGGCACAATCGGCAAGGCTCTGGCGAACGGCCGGCGTCAGCCGGCTGGTGGAGGCTCCTACCAGCCGGCTGACGCCGGCTGTTCGCCTAATTCGGGGTCAGCCGACCTCTGCGGTAACGAAGATAGGTTCGGGAACCATCTCGTCTCGATGTCCGACGAGTTCGCCGCGCTGGATGGGAACCTGCTAAGGCGCATCGATCCCGAGACGGATTCGGCCCTGTTCAATAGCGAGGACGGTCAGCGTGATGGTGCTTCCGATTTGCACCTTTTCGCCCTGTTTGCGACTAAGTACAAGCATCGTGTTACTCCTCCTTGAAGTAATGTTGCGGTTATGGTCCGCGTCCATACCGTCATCGAGCGAGCGGATCCGGACACCGGGCCGCCTGACGAGTTAGTTCACGCTCGGATTCATCAGCATCCGGTGCAATGACTGATTAGCCGGGCCAGCGCCGTCTGGAGCACTCGATGAAGGATAGCCCTGGAGAGGATGAGGCGGATTGAGGATGGACGGCGGTTGGGCTACGCCAATCCGAATTTGGTTTCCTTGGACTTGGATAACCAGCGGAATAATTACAAACATGCTTCTTGCCCCTACTATTCATAGGATGCCGTTGCCCAACCACTCGCCCTCATCCCTTTTGCAAGGGGCGTGCCGATTTTATCCTGGATCCGATCACATTCCTTAACAGGGTTTGGCTTGGTGAGTTAAGGTCGATGACCGGGATGTTCCTTACTTGGGAAACTCTGCCATTTTTACCGCATCTCCGGATTGGAGTTTGTCAGAATGACAGTTGGACGGTACACATCACCGCTTTTCCTGAAGTCCGAGCCAGGGTTCCCGCGCTTGGTAGAATGAAAAAGAGAAGGGAGCCTGCATCATGGCAAATCCCAAAAAAAACGTCCGTGAGAACGTCCCCGGCGATTTCTTCGTGGATTCAACGTGCATCGACTGCGACGCTTGCCGGCAGATCGCGCCGTCCGTCTTCGGCGAGGCCGCGGAAACTTCCTTCGTCAAGGCCCAGCCCATTTCCAGCGTCGAGCGGCGGCAAGCGTTGCGGGCGCTTTTGGCCTGTCCCACCGGGTCCATCGGCTGCCAGGGCGATGATGATCCTAAAGCTGTGATGAAGGATTTTCCGCTTCTGATCGAGGAGCCGGTCTATTATTGCGGCTTCAACTCGCCCAAATCGTATGGCGGCAATAGCTACTTCATTCGCAATCCCGCCGGCAACTGGCTGATCGATTCACCCAAGTTCGTGACTCCCTTGGTCAAGCAAATCGAGGCACTCGGCGGCATTTCCCACATCTTCCTCTCGCACCGTGACGACGTGGCCGACGCCCAGCGTTTCGCCGAGTATTTCGGTAGCCGCCGCATCATTCATCGAGATGAGTTGTCTTCCCAACCAGGTGCGGAAATCGTTCTCGATGGCGAAGGACCATGGGAGTTGGCTCCGGGCTTTCTCGCCATCGCAACGCCGGGGCATACGAAGGGGCACTGTGTTTTGCTCTATCAGGAGCGCTTCCTCTTCACCGGCGATCACTTGGATTGGGACCGCGATACGCAACAGCTCGCGGCATCCGAGGATTACTGCTGGTTCTCCTGGCCCCTCCAGGCCGAGTCGATGGCACGACTCGCGGATTATCGGTTCGAATGGGTATTGCCGGGCCACGGCCAGCGCGTGTATTTGCCGGCCGAGGAGATGCGACAACAGATGCGACGCTTGGTGGAGTCGATGCGCGAAACGAGCCACAGTTGAAACCGGAACGAGGGGAAGCTCTCGCTCATGATCTCGCATTTCTTCATCGATCGGCCCATCTTTGCCTCGGTGCTGTCCATCGTCATTACGCTGACCGGGGCCATCGCCTTGCGTTCGCTGCCGATGGCGCAGTATCCGCGCATCACGCCGCCAGGTGTGTCCGTGTCGATTCGCTATCCCGGTGCTAGCGCTCAAGTCGTATCCGACACGGTTGCGGCGCCCATCGAGCAACAGGTCAACGGCGTGCCGGGCATGCTGTACATGTCGTCGCAGTGCGGCAACGATGGCTCCTACACCCTGACCGTCACCTTTGATCTCGATGTCGATTTGAACACAGCCCTGGTGATGGTGCAGAACCGCGTCGCCCTGGCCATGCCACAGCTGCCCACCGACGTGCAGATGCAGGGCATCACCATCAAGAAAAAGACTCCAGACATCTTGTTAGTCGTCAATTTTTTCTCGCCGGACGGCCGCTATGACGACATCTATCTGAGCAATTATGCGTACATCAACGTCCGCGATGAGCTGTTTCGGGTCGAAGGCGTCTCGGACATCAACATCCTCGGCGAGCGCGATTACAGCATCCGGGCCTGGCTCGATCCCCAGAAATTGGCATCGCGCGACATGACGCCGTTGGAAGTGGCGGCTGCCATTCGCAGTCAAAACGTCGAAGCGCCGGCCGGACAGATCGGACAACAGCCTGTCGCCCCCGGCCAGCCCTTCCAATTTCCGATGAACACGCTGGGACGGCTCAGCACCCCGGAGCAGTTCGGCGACATTATCATCAAGGTCGGTAGAGGCGCTCCGTCGGGGCGCTACCAACCCCAACCCGTCATCCTCTCGCAGCCAACAAGCACTCAACCGGGCGGGAGCATGCTCGGCGGAGGCGGTCTGGGAATCATGGCGCTAGGCAGCAGCTCGCTCGGCGGCAGCTTCCAGGGCGGCGGCAGCATGGTCGGCCAGGGACCGGCGTCTGGCGGACAATCCTCCGGCGGGTCTACCAGCAGCGTCAATTTGAACGCGCCGAGTACAAGCAGCTCCAGTAGTAGCAACTCCTCCACTTCCGGTAGCTCGATGTCGATGAGCAGTACGAGCAGCAGCAGTGCCATGAGCGGAAATATAGGCGGCACCGGAACGATGAGCGGCACTCTAACCGACATCTCCAACTTCAACGCTCCCGGCGTCGGCTTCAGCAATTCGAGTAGCTCTAGCAGTTCGAATGGATCGCAATCCGCTCCGAGCAGCAGCGGCACGCTCGGCATGGGGATGGGCATGAGCATGGGAGGCACTTCACCCTCACCTGCTTCAACCTCCGCCAGCATCGTCCGGCTTCGCGACGTGGCCCGCGTTGAGATGGGCGCCCAAAACTACAACCAGGCCAGCACATTCGACGGCCTGCCCAGCGTCGGACTCGCTATCTATCAACTGCCTGGCACCAACGCCCTCGATGTGGCCGACGCCGTTAAGGCCAAGATGAAGGAGCTGAAACGACGCTTCCCCGAGGGCGTCGATTACGACATTGCCTATGATACGACTCCGTTTATCCGCGAGTCTGTCTCGGATGTGGTGCAGACGCTGCTGGAGGCAGTCGTCCTCGTCGCCATCGTGGTCCTGGCGTTTCTGCAAAACTGGCGGGCGGCGATTATCCCGCTCTTGGCCGTGCCGGTCGCCATCGTCGGCACTTTCGCCGTCATGGCCGCGTTAGGTTTTAGCCTCAACAATATTTCGCTCTTCGGTCTGGTGTTGGCCATCGGCATCGTCGTGGATGATGCCATTGTCGTGGTGGAAAACGTCGAGCGCTGGTTGGAGCACGGCTTGCCCCCGCGTGAAGCGGCACAGCGGGCCATGGACGAAGTGACCGGCCCCGTCGTCGCCGTCGCTTTGGTTCTCTCGGCCGTCTTCGTGCCTTGCGCTTTCATCAGCGGCATAACTGGGCAGTTCTTCCGCCAATTCGCCGTCACCATCGCTGTCTCGACCATCTTCTCGGCGTTCAACTCCCTGACACTCAGTCCGGCGTTGTCGGCCATCTTACTGCGGCCGCGCCATGGACCGCGCGATCCGCTGACCTGGCTGCTCGACATGCTGCTCGGATGGTTCTTTCGGCTGTTTAACGCTACCTTCCGCGCCGGCACGGCGGCCTACGCCTGGTCGGTGGGACGGCTGTTGCGCCTGAGTGCCGTTGTGCTGATCGTGTACGGCGGCTTGCTGGTGCTGACATACTGGGTCTTCGGACACGCTCCCGCCGGTTTCATTCCACAGCAGGACCAGGGACGGCTCATTGTCAACGTCGAGTTGCCGGACTCGGCCTCGCTCCAGCGCACCATCGACGCCATGACGGAGATCGACAAGATCACGCGCGCCGATCCGGGAGTGGCCCACACCGTCACCGTCTCCGGCATGTCGTTCTTGCTCTCGGCTAATAGCTCAAATTTCGGATCGCTTTTTGTCATCCTGAAACCGTTCGGTGAACGACGCAGTCCTGATTTGCACGATACGGCGATCATGGCCCGGCTGCGGCGCGAGTGGCTCCGTCGCGTCAAGGACGCACGTGTCGCGGTCTTCGGCGCCCCGCCGGTCCCTGGCCTGAGCGTTGCTGGCGGATTCAAGCTCATGGTCGAGGACCGCGGCAGCCTTGGACTGGAGAACCTGGATAAACAAACCAATCGGCTCATCGGCGAGCTGAGCCAGGATCGCCGGCTGATCGGCGTGGCCACGCAGTTTCGCTCCAACACGCCGCAGTTATACATGGACATCAACCGCACCAAGGTTGAGTCGCTGGGCGTCACGCTCAACGATCTCAACCAGACGCTACAAATGTACCTCGGATCGCTGTATGTCAACAGCTTCAACATTTTCGGGCGCTACTGGCAAGTTACTATCCAGGCCGAGGGTGATTTCCGCCGGCGCACCGACGATCTTCACTTGATCGAAGTACGGAACAAACAAGGTTGGATGGTGCCCCTGGGCACACTGGTAGACGTGCGCGACGTGAGCGGTCCAGTTATAGTGCAGCGCTACAACCTGTACACTGCGGCCCCGATCACCGGCATGATTCGGCCTGACGTCAGCAGTGGGCCGGTTATCACCGCCACCGACGAAGCCGCACGTCGTACGCTGCCGCGCTCCATGAAAGCGGAGTGGACCGAGCTGATGTTCATGCAGATTCGCGCCGGCAACACCGCCATGTATGTCTTCGCCCTGTCCGTGGTGTTCGTTTTTCTGGCGTTGGCCGCGCTCTACGAAAGCTGGGCGCTGCCGTTGGCGGTCATTCTCGTGGTGCCCTTATGTCTACTTTGCTCCGTGGCCGGCGTGCTGTTCAGCCACAAGGCCGTCGATATTTTCGTGCAAATCGGCCTGGTGGTGCTCGTCGGCCTGGCATGCAAGAATGCCATCCTCATCGTCGAGTTTGCCCAGCAGTTGCACCGCGAGGGCAAATCGCGCCACGAGGCAACCGTGGAAGCGTGCCGACTGCGGCTGCGGCCCATCCTGATGACCTCGTTCGCGTTCATCCTCGGCGTGGTGCCGTTGGTGATCGCCCACGGGGCCGGTGCCGAGATGCGTCAATCGCTGGGCACCGCCGTCTTCTCCGGCATGCTCGGCGTCACTCTGTTCGGTATCTTTCTGACGCCGGTGTTTTTCTCCGTCATCGCCTGGCTCGGCGAGACGCGCTTGCTTACGAATCCAACGATACTCTGGCTCGGCTCGGCGCTGGCAGGTGGATTACTGGGAGGTGTGATGGGCTATCTTCTAGCGAAGCTCGGCATCGGCCGCTTGCCGCAGGCAGCAATTGCGGGTTTCGTCCTCGGCATCGTGCTGGCGCTGATGATGCCCGTGATTGGCCGTAAATTTCGCCGTCGGCCGGCCGCTCCCGCTCACGATAACGAACAAGGAGTTCATTCGTGATCTCGCATTTCTTCATCGATCGGCCGATTTTCGCCACGGTGCTGTCCATCGTCATCACGCTGGCCGGCGCCATCGCGCTCCTCAATTTGCCGGTGGCACAATTTCCGGAAGTGGCGCCGCCGACCGTGCAAGTCACTGCTGTCTATCCGGGGGCAAACGCCAAGACCGTGCTCGACACCGTGGCCGCGCCCATCGAGGCCCAGGTCAGCGGCGTCGAGAACATGATGTACATGTCCTCGCAATGCACCAACGACGGGGTCTATTCGCTCTTGGTGACATTCAAAATGGGCATGGATTCGGACATGGCGCAAGTGCTCGTGCAAAATCGCGTCAACCTGGCACAGCCGGTCATCCCGGCGCTGGTGCAGCGCGAGGGCATCATTGTTCGCAAGATGATGCCCAACACGATGATGATCGTCAACCTGATCTCACCCGACGAGCGCTACGGCGACGTGTTCCTCAGCAATTATGCCACGATTGAGATCAAAGATGAGTTGGGCCGGCTGCCCGGAGTCGCGGGAATCACTTATCTCGGCCAACGCGATTACAGCATGCGCGTTTGGCTCGATCCCGACAAGCTGGCCGCGCTGAACCTCAGTTCCATTGATGTGATCAATGCCATCAACTCGCAGAATTTGCAGGTGGCCGCCGGCATGATCGGCCAACAGCCGGTGCCCGCCGGACAATCGTTTCAGCTCACCATCAATACGCTCGGCCGACTCGTGGATGAGGAACAATTCGGCGATATTATTTTGAAGGTGAGCCAGGGAACGGTGAGCGGTGCCTCCGGCGGCGGCAGCAACACCACCGATCAAAGCGGCTCCTCTTCGTCTGGATCCTCGGGTTCCTCCGGTTCGTCCACGTCCTCGGGGCAAGGCGGCGCAGGCAACACGACAGGAATGGGAGGACAATCGGTGCCGGCGCAGACGGCGAGCGTGGTCCGTTTGCGCGATGTGGCTCGCGTCAAACTCGAATCGCAACAATACGAGCAGTCCGCCACACTCGACGGTAAACCGTCTGTCGCTCTGTCCATTTTTCAGCTGCCCGGATCCAACGCCCTGGAAACCGCCCGCGGCGTCTACAAGAAAATGGAGGAGCTTAAGCAACGCTTTCCCGAAGGAGTGGATTACCGCATCGTCTATGACACCACGCCCTTCATCCAGGAATCGATTAACGAGGTTTTCAAAACGCTGCGCGACGCGGTGATCCTCGTCGCCATCGTTGTGCTGGCATTTTTGCAAAACTGGCGCGCGGCACTCATTCCTTTGGTGGCGGTGCCGGTCGCCATCGTCGGCACCTTCGCCGTCATGGCGCCTTTTGGTTTTTCGCTGAACAACCTGTCGTTGTTTGGATTGGTTTTGGCCATCGGCATCGTCGTGGACGACGCCATTGTCGTCGTCGAGAACGTCGAACGCTGGCTGGAGCATGGCTTGCCGCCGCGTGAAGCGGCACGTCGGGCCATGGATGAAGTGACCGGCCCGGTCATCGCGGTCGCTCTGGTCCTCTCCGCGGTGTTCGTGCCGTGCGCTTTTATCGGCGGCGTCACGGGCCAGTTCTTCCGCCAGTTCGCCGTCACCATCGCCGTCTCGACAGTGATTTCGGCATTCAACTCCCTGACGCTCAGTCCCGCACTGGCGGCGATCTTGCTCCGGCCGCGTGGAGCGGCGCGCGATCCTCTAACGCATCTGCTCGATCTGGCGCTCGGTTGGTTCTTCCGTCTTTTCAATTGGCTATTCTCCACCGGCACGGCAATTTACACGCGCATGGTCGGCGGTCTCTTGCGCGTCAGTCTAATCGCCTTGCTCGTCTACGCGGGGCTGCTGGTGCTGACCTACTGGAGCTTCCAGCGAGTACCAGTGGGTTTTATTCCGCAGCAGGACAAGGGATACCTTCTCTTGAACGTACAGATGCCGGACTCCGCCTCAGTGGAGCGAACACGGGGCATCATGGCCCGCATCGAGGGGCTAGCCCGCGATACGCCCGGCGTGGCGCACACGGTCGGCATCTCCGGCCAATCGCTGATCCTGGGGGCCAACGCGCCAAATCTCGGCTCGATGTACGTCATGCTCCAGAACTTCGCGGACCGCCGCGGATCCGATTTAAGTGCCGACGCCATCGCCGCCAAAATCCGCGAACGCTGCCGCAAAGAAGCGCGCGCGGCGACGGTTTCGGTCTACGGCGCGCCGCCGATTGAAGGACTCGGCACTACCAGCGGTTTCAAACTCATCATCGAAGATCGCGGCAATCTCGGACTGGACGAGCTTCAGCGTATCGGCGATCGGATCGTAGCCCGAGCCAATGCCACGCCGGGGTTACAAGGCGTGGCCAACAGTTCGCGCTCCAATACGCCCTGGCTGTACCTCGACATCGACCGCACGAAATGCCTCGCCCTCGGCGTACCTCTTGATGCTGTTTTCAATACTTTGCAGGTCAATTTGGGATCTTATTACGTCAACAACTTCAACGAATTCGGCCGAACCTGGCAAGTCAACGTCCAGGCCGACCAGCAGTTCCGCAATCATGCCCACGAGATCCGCAGACTTCAGGTGCGCAATCTCCAGGGACAAATGGTGCAACTCGGCACTCTGATGTCGATACGCGACACCAGTGGCCCGGTAAGCATCCTGCGCTACAACATGTATTCCGCCATTGCCATTACCGGCAACACACTGCCTGGCACCAGCTCCGGACAGGCTGTCGATCTCATGCGGGACATCGCCCGCAAGGAGCTGCCACACTCGATGGACCATGAGTGGACCGAGCTGACTTTCATGCAGCTGCAAGCGGGCAGTACGGCCATGTACGTCTTCGCGCTGGCGGTGGTGTTCGTCTTCCTGGTGCTGGCGGCACAGTACGAAAGCTGGAAATTGCCGCTAGCTGTTATCCTCGTGGTGCCGATGTGTTTGCTCTGCTCCCTCGCCGGCGTAGCGGCCGCGGGCATGGACATGACCATCTTCACGCAGATCGGGTTCGTGGTATTGGTCGGCCTGGCCAGCAAAAATGCGATCCTTATTGTCGAGTTTGCCAAGCAGCAACAAGAATCCGGCATGGAGCGCCGCCAAGCCACGCTGGAGGCATCACGTCTGCGTCTACGACCGATTCTGATGACATCGTTCGCCTTCATATTCGGCGTCGTTCCGTTGGTGATCGCCCATGGAGCCGGAGCCGAGATGCGCCGCTCGTTGGGCACGGCGGTGTTCGCCGGCATGATCGGCGTGACGCTGTTCGGCATCTTCCTGACGCCGGTGTTCTATTACGTCACCCAATGGTTTGGGCGTCCGCCTTCCGCGACGCCACAACCGCCGCTCCCAGCGGCGCCGGAGACCGGCATCCAGGTGCGGCCGGATAGTCCCTCTCCCTGATCTACATTGCTGCAAGCAACGTTCGATTATTCCGGTGAGGCCTTTCTCCGCGGCTCAACCGAGTCGCCGGGGCGGATGCCGACATGGCCGACTATTACTACCCAGTCTTCGGCGTGCAATCCCTTCTCGATTATGCGCATGCCGTTGTCGATCGGCCCCGGCGTTATCGCTCGGCGTTCGGCAACGTTGCGGTCGTTGACTACCAGCACATACTTCCTGCCCTGGTCGCTGAGGATCGCCTCCTCGGGTACCTCCAGCACCGCACGTGGTGGGCCGAGCGTCATGCGGACGCGGACGAACATCCCCGGTAGAAGCCATCCGCCGGGGTTGGGAAAGCTGCCATGCACGCGCACCGTGCCTGCGTCCGCGCTTATAT
Organism: Gemmataceae bacterium; assembly: GCA_035653735.1. GTDB lineage: Bacteria > Planctomycetota > Planctomycetia > Gemmatales > Gemmataceae > JAJPHU01. Next base: position 13,518 of record DASRBG010000152.1, on the reverse strand, counting down.
GGTCTTCAAGGCTTTCCAGCTTTCCCTCATGGGCAAACTCTTCCTCGGCAGCCAACCTCATGCGGAGAGAACTTCCCGCCCCCTTCACCTTTTTTTCCCGCAACAAACGCTGGTAGTCCAAAAAGGAACGCTCGTCCATATCGAAAGCCAGCTTGATCGGGTCGAGGGCGGTAACAGTAGTCAGGAGCGTGGCGCGATCCTGCCCGCGGAAGACGAGAGTGCCCGGCTCAACCAGAGACCGGCCGACCCGACCCGCCATCGGCGCCTTGACCTTCGTGGCGTCCAGTTCGAGCCGGGCGCGGATGACCTCGATCTTTGCCAGTTTGAGGGCCGCCTCTGCGGTGGCGGCCCGCTCCGTGACCTTGTCGAGATCCTCAGGCGATACGGTGTTCAGCGCGCGAGCCCGCTTCATTTCTCCGTCGCTCTGCTTCTTCTTCGCTTCCGCTAGAGCCAATTCCGCCTCGGCCTTGTCCAGGGCCAGCCGGAGAAGTCGTGCGTCCAGCTCGAACAACACATCTTCCTCCTTGACCTCGGCGCCGGCCTTGAAACAAACTTTCAGCACGATGCCACTGACCGTAGGGCGCACATCCACGGCCCGACGCGGCTCCAGGCGTCCCGTGTAGTCCTGGTATGGCACGGCCTCGCGTCGCACTGGGTGACTTACCGTCACCGGGTGCGGGGCCTTGGCGACGGGCTTGTCTGGGGCCTCTTCTGCTCTCGCCGCCGCCTGTACCTTGAGAACCTCTTCCTTGTTCGGAGGTTCTGTTTGTGGATTGGGATTCCCGCGTAGGCCGTGGGCCAATCCGCTACCAACGAGGAGAATGCCGACGAAAACGATCAAAACGAGAATGCCGGTCTTGACCTTGTGCAAAAACATGGCACGCAATACCTCCTCCGTTAGGGCGATAATTCGGGGTGAAAGGACTCCCGACGCCGCGGCGCCTTTCGTCGTGTACCTTAAGGCAGCGGCGGTCAGGGAAGGAATGAGCGCGAGGGGGCGAGTTGCGGCGTTCGCCTGGGTGAAGATCGCCAGCGCGGCCGTCAGGGCAAGGCCGCGTCCGGCGAGGCGGACCCGCAAGTGTTCCCGCGCTCGCGCCAACCGGCTGGCCACCGTGCCGCGGGGGCAGCCGAGCAGCATGGCCGCCTCGTTTACCGATTTGCCTTCGAGGTAGCACAAAACCACGGCCGCACGGAAGCGTTCGGGGAGCCGGCCGATCTCTTGATCGAGAACGCCCCGCAATTCCTGGTTTTCCGTGAACGAATCCGCATCCGGAGACACCGACAGGTGTTCGGTCCCACCACAGAGCTTTTCGCGGGAATGGCGCCTGGCACGCTGACTCCGAGCAGTCAGCGCGGAGCGGTAGGCAACCTTATACAGCCAGCTGGCGACGGCTTCACGCTTGGCGATGCTGCCGGCATGACGCGCCAGGGCAAGAAAGGTCGCTTGGAAGGCATCTTCAGCATCGTGCAGGTCATGCAGGACGCGCAGACAGACGTCGAAGACGATCTGCGCGTGCCGCCTGAGAAGCAGCTCAAAGGCCGCCTCATCGCGGTTTATGGAGAAACGGTCGAGAAGTTGGGCGTCGCTGGCGCCGCCCGCTTCCGCGGTCATACGGCGAATCCAACTAAGGATCGATGCTCGTTCGTTCTCGGCCATCACGAGCGCTCCCTGGACGGCGTTCTCTGTCAATATAGACGTGGCCCAGAGGATTCCGTATCCCGGATTCCGCTGGAGCCGATGTATACCTCTCTTCTCGCAATCGCCGTCCTGCCGCTTCATCGCCCTTGTTTTCCGAGTTCCTTGCTGGTTGGGCGGTAAACGAGGACGTCAGAACAACGCTTGTGCGAAGGCTCGCTAATCAATCATCGCATTTCCGCCTTTCCTTGGCTGCTCTTCCCTCGTCGTGTACACTGAATCGTAATCCGAACAGCGACACGGTTGTGGACCCTCCGGGGACAGAGGAGGGTGAAAAAGTATATGGAACGTATCACCATCGTCTGCTTCCTTGCCTCCTACGCGATGGCCCTGGGTCTGGAATTCCTCAATCAAATTCGGCCGATGCGTCTAATCTACTGGCTGGCATTGGCCTTCGGCTCGGCGGGGTTAGTGGCGCAGACGATCTTCCTGGCGGTGCAGCAACCTCCCCTCAGCTGGCAATTCGGCTGGATGCTTTTCCTTGCCTGGATTCTCGCCGTATTCTATCTCGTCGGCTCCGTGCATCATCGCCGCTTATCGTGGGGTTTGTTCGTCTTGCCCCTGGTGCTCGGCTTGGTTGGTCTGGGCGCCGCATTCGGCCGGCGGCCCGATAGCTCTGCTTCCTCCTCGGCGGATGTGTTGTCGATTCCGACGGCCTGGGGAATGATCCACGGCTGGCTGCTGATGCTGGCCGCCGTCGGTCTGTGCGTCGGTTTCCTCGCCAGTTTGATGTATCTTGTCCAGGCCCATCGCCTCCGCGCCAAAACGCTGCCCGGCCACGGTCTGCGCCTGTGGAGCCTCGAACGCATCGAAGCCATGAATCGCCGGGCTATCGTCCTCGCCTTCCCACTCTTGACGGCGGGCATGCTTGTCGGCCTCGTCCTTATGTTTCAGGAGAACCTGTCGGGTTGGACCGACCCGCGCGTGCTGGCTTCCGTCGTACTTTGGATCGCGTTTGCCGTGCTATTGTACCTGCGTTTCGGCTATCATTTGCGCGGCCGGCCGGCGGCCCTGCTGACGATCCTGACCTTCGTGCTGCTGGTCGGCTGCCTCGCTTTGCCTCATTGGGGGCAAGGAGGCGGGCGATGAACCTTCTCGCCATCGGATGCAGCTACAAGACTACGCCCATCGAAGTCCGCGAACGCCTCGCCTTCAAAGACGACCACCTCAGCCGCGCCCACACCGAATTGGGCGCCGGCTTCGACTGCGAGGCCGTCATTCTCAGCACATGCAATCGGGTTGAGATCTATGCCGGCTGCGTCCTCGACGATCTCAAGTCGCAGCGCGAGCTGGACGCCGAGTCCATCGTCGAGTTTTTCGCCGATTTCCACAACATGCCTCTCGCGGAGGTGCGCCCGCATTTGTACATCCATCGCCAGGCCGAGGCGGTGCGCCATCTGTTCCGCGTCGCCGCCAGCCTCGACAGCATGATCGTCGGCGAGGGGCAAATCGCCGGGCAGGTGAAACGAGCTTACGAACAGGCCGTCCACGATGATAGCGTCGGCCCCTTGTTGCACACTTTGTTTCGCCACGCCCGCCAAGTGGCTCGCCGCGTGCGGACGGAGACCGGCATCGCGCACGGTCATGTCTCCGTCTCTAGCGCCGCTGTCGATTACGTCAAGCAAGTGTTCGATCATTTCGACGACAAGACGATTCTCGTCCTCGGCGCCGGCAAGATGGGCGAGCTAACGCTAAGGCACCTACGGCAGCTGAAACCGCGGCGCATCTGGGTCGCCAACCGCAGCCCCGAGAAGGCGCAGGCCGTGGCGAAAGGCTGCGGGGGCGAGGCGATGCCGTGGGAAAAGCTCGACGACCTGCTCGCCCGCGCCGACATTGTGCTGAGCACCACGGGCGCTCCCGAACCGATCGTGACGCGCGAGCGCTACCAACAGATCGACGCCCGGCGTTCCGGCGGCCCTCTGGTCATCCTCGACATTGCCGTGCCGCGCGATTTCGATCCGCGCATCCACGATGGCGACCGCACTTGTCTTTTCAACATCGACGACCTGAAACGCATCCGCGAGGCGACTTTGGCCGATCGTCTCAAACACGTCGATCCGGCCGAGGCAATTGTCAATCAGGAAACCAAAGCGTTCCTCAAGGACTGGGCACGTCGGCGTCACGGCCCGGTGATTGCCCGACTGACGCAGGATTTCGAATCCAAACGCCGCGAGATCGTAAGCGAACTGCTCGGCAAGCTCAATGGCCGGCTGACCGACGATGACCGACGGCGCATCGAAGGCGCATTCCGCCTGCTTCTAAACCGCTTGCTGCACGGCCCTATCACGGCACTGACGGAAGAAACGCACACCGGCGGCGGTGGACACACGCTGCTCGACGCACTGAGGAAACTGTTCCGGCTTCAGGAGTAAAAAGAGTTTCACCACGAAACACACGAAAGACACGAAAAAAAGAAAAAGATAAAAAGGGAAAAGACAATCGAGGATGGGATCGGTGAAATGAATCACGAATTATTTCCCTTTATTTTGTCTTTTTTTCGTGTCTTTCGTGTATTTCGTGGTGAAATGGTTTTATGATTACTTCCTTGGTCACGGGCGGAGCTGGGTTCATCGGCAGCCATCTTGTCGAGGCGCTGCTGGCCGACGGTCGCCGTGTTGTCGTGCTTGATGATTTGTCCACCGGATCGCTCGCCAATCTCGAAGCGGTACGGAGTCATCCGTCGCTGCGCTTTGTCCACGACAGCATCACGAATGAAAGTCGCCTGGGCGAGTTGCTCGACGAGGCCGACGAGGTGTATCATCTCGCCGCCGTGGTCGGCGTCCGCCGTGTATTGGAGCAACCGCAGCAGACCGTGGCCACCAACGTCGAGCCGGTCGAGGCGATCCTTCGCCGGATGAGCATCCGTCCCAAACCGTTGTTTCTTGCCAGTACCAGCGAGGTTTATGGGAAGAACCCCAAATCGCCGTTGACCGAGGAGGACGATCTCTCCTTCGGCCCCACGACGCGCAGCCGCTGGGTTTATGCGTGCAGCAAGGCCATCGATGAATACCTGGCCCTGGCGCAGCATCAGCGCGACGGGCTGCCGGTGGTGATCGGACGATTCTTCAACGTGGTCGGGCCGCGTCAGGTGGGGAACTACGGTATGGTATTGCCGAACTTCGTCGATCGTGCACTGACAGGCGGGCCGCTGCTCGTTCACGACGACGGCCGGCAGGTGCGCTGTTTCGCCCACGTTGCCGATGTGGTGGACGCCATCTTGAAACTCATGGCATCTCCGCAAGCTTACGGATGCGTCTTCAACCTCGGCAGCGATCAGCCGGTGACGATCCGCGAATTGGCCGAAACCGTCGTTCATCTGGTCAATCCCGCCGCGGCCATCCAGCACATATCGTATGAGCAAGCGTTTCCTCACGGCTTCGAGGACGTTCGCTGTCGCATTCCGGATTTAACCCGCGTACAGCAAACCATCGATTTTCGACCACGTTACGGATTGGAAGACATTGTTCGAGATGTACTGGCGTGGAAGCGCGATGCAGAATGCCGCTAGCCAGCCCGCAGCATAAGCAAGGGTTTCTCGGTTTCTCTTTTCGCTGAAAAATAAATCGACGCGCCCGGCCTGTTCCTGCCAATATGTAATGAGGACAAACGGCGAGGGGCGGCGCGGCTGCCGCCGTACCGATGAGCCAACGCGATCGCTTGCTGAATCACCTCCGTCGCGTCGCTCTTCAAGGGATGGGCGAACGCCGAACGGACGGACAACTGCTGGAGCACTTCATCTCCCAGCGGGATGAGGCGGCGTTCGCGCTCTTGCTGCGCCGGCACGGCGCGATGGTGTGGAGTGTCTGCCGCCGCGTGCTGGGGAATGTCCATGACGCCGACGATGCCTTCCAAGCCGCATTTCTCGTTCTCGTCCGCAAGGCCGACTCGGTTCGGCCGCGGGAAGCGGTCGGCAATTGGCTGTATGGCGTCGCCTACCGCACGGCCCTGGAGGCGCGCGGCCGGATCGCTCGACGACGCGCGAAAGAGCTGTCCTTGCGAGACGTTCCGACACCAGAGAGCAAGCCGGAGGAGCCGTGGCAAGAATTGTGGCCGATCCTCGACCGCGAGTTGAGCCGGTTGGCCGACAAGTATCGCTTGCCGATTGTCCTGTGCGATCTGGAGGGCCGCAGCCGCAAGGAAGTGGCCCAGCAATTAGCGATCCCCGAAGGCACCTTATCCAGCCGCTTGGCCACCGCGCGCAAAAAGCTGGCCGCACGCCTGGCGCGACTCGGCTTCGCCGTTTCCGGCGCGTCGCTCGCGGGTCTGCTGACGGATAGCACCGCGACGGCAGGGATTGGGTCTTCGCTGTTCACCACCACAACAAAGGCCGCACTGCTCGTTGCGGCCGGTCCCGCTGCCGTCGCCGGGGTCGTCTCGGCGACAGTTAGTTCCCTGACGGAAGGAGTGGTAAAGACCATGTTTATCGCAAAAGTCAAGATGACAGCGTTAGTGTTATGTGGCGTCGCTGTGATCGGAGCCGGTACTGGCGGCGTGTATTACCAGACGAGCGTTGGAGCAGCCGATTCCCCACAAGAAAACCAGCCGGACCAACGGCCAACTCGCAAAGCCATTCGCGGGCAGGATCGTAGCACGGAGGATTGGCGACGAATTGCCGAGGATTTACGGAGTCAATTGGAAGCCGAGCGCGAGAAAGCGAAAAAGCTAGAACGACACCTACAAGCTGTGACCAACAACCTTCGCGGTGATATTACGGTCAAGGAGGCAAAAAACGAGGCGATGAGGTTGCAAGCGGAGGCACAGTGGACGCAAGAGAGGGAGACGCTTGCACGCCAGCAGCGTTCGCAGGCTCACGCGGCATTAAAGGCCGATTTGGAGAAATTGCAAGCAAGGCAAGATCATCTTTACCGGAAATATCATGAACAATCTGAGGTTCTAAGCTCGCAACTGAGGGAGGTAGACGAAAAACAAAGCATGCTGCAAGGACTGCGGAAAAAACTTGAGGCTGACGCGAAAAGTCTCAAGGAGCAGTTCCAAAAGGAAAGCCAAGAATTGGAAAACATGAAGACAAGGATCGCAAACGAGCGAGCCGAACAAGCAGCTAATCAGCCGAAGCCGAACAAAGCACCAGTGCGGAGCGACAGGGACAAACTCGACCAGATTCTAGAACGTCTGGAACGCTTGGAAAAGCGAATGGACCGTCTCGAAAAGGGCAATGCCGGCCCGCTCAAGATAAGCGGCGATCTGGTGTGGCCGGAGGCACTTCTGTTAGAGGCCTTCAAGGAATGCCGAGAGCGCATCAATGCGCTGATGCGCACAGCCTATCGAAATGCGGCTTCCGGCAAGAATCCCGACACCGCCACGCTGAACGATTTGCAGGACCAACACCGCAAAATGCGCAAGACGCTCGACAACAACGTGGCCAACCTGACACCCGAAGAATTTATTGAGGCCAACCAGTATTTGCGTCGAATTAGGAACACCATCTCGGCGTTGAAGGATCTCAACATCGGCAAACAATTCAACGAAAAAGGCAGACCATAGATAAACCTCACCAGTCCGCAGCGCCAGCAAGGGATGCGCTTGCTGGCGCTGCGGGCTGGCGAAGGGAGGACGGCTCACGATAAGATTTCAACCACGATGTCGGTACAGAGAGTCAGTTGACGATCGTTGGTCAAAAAGCTCCCACAGCCATGTTCGATGGCGGCGGCGAGGCGAAGGCAATCCGGAACTTTGAGACGGAATCGAGAAGCAGCACGAATTCGTGCGGCCCGGTCGCAAACCGCCGCCGTCAGGGGCAAAACGCGAATCGTGGGACTGGCAAAGAAAGTCTGGTAATCCGCGATAATGGCCGCATCACCAGCGGCGAAAGGCGAGGCCAAACATTCCGTCCTGCTCAGATCACTGACGGCAATTTCATTGCCAGTCGCTCGCAAGGCGGCAAGCCTCGCCGTTATCTTCGGACCCCAGGTCGGGTTTGCTTCCACAAGATAAATGACACAATTGGCATCGAGGCAAACGATCATCCCCTCCGCTCCCGGAGCCGGCGCGCTTCGGCTTGAACATGCTCGATCGTCTGCATCCGTTCTTCCCATTCTTCGCGCAGCGCCCGGCGCTCCGCCTCCACTTCGTCGCTGGAGCGCGGGACGTGGCCACGGGCTTTCTGTCCGTCCCAGATTCGTTGCATCATCTGCCAGAAAGGGTCGTCCTTGGGCAATTCTGGCAGCGGTGCGACGGTTACTTGAACCCGTCCTGCGGGGAGGTTGACTTTCTCGGGCAACTCCAATGTGCCATCCGGATTGACAACTCCCTGAATCACAACGGTGCCACTCATGACGGTTTCTCCTCTCGTCAGGCCTATCTCATTCTACTCCACGTCATACCCCAGGTTCGGCGCCAGCCAGCGCTCGACCTCGCCGCGAGACATGCCTTTGCGCGCGGCGTAGCTCTCGACCTGATCGCGCGTGATGAGATCGACAGCGAAATATTTCGCGTCGGGGTGTGAGAAGTACAAACCGCTGACCGATGCCGCCGGCGTCATGGCGAAGCTCTCGGTCAGATGGATTCCCATCTCGTCAGCATGGAGCAGCGTCCACAGCTTTGCTTTCTCGGTGTGATCGGGGCACGAGGGATAGCCGGCGGCGGGACGAATGCCGCGATATTCCTCGGCGATCAGTTGCTCTTTCGTCAGATGCTCGTCGCGACCGTAGCCCCAATCGCGGCGGGCGCGTTCGTGCAGCAATTCTGCGAACCCCTCGGCGAGACGATCTGCCAGCGCCTTGGTCATGATTGCGTTGTAGGGATCGTGTTCGGCCTCGAAGCGAGCGGCCAATTCCTCGGCGCCGAGTCCCGCCGTCACCGCAAAGGCACCCAGGTAATCAGTCCGGCCGCTGTCGAGCGGAGCAACATAATCGGCGAGGCTGCGGAATGATGTTTGCCCCTCGCGCTCCCACTGCTGGCGCAGCATCGGCAAACGCAGCAATTCTTGCTGCCGCGATTCGTCGTTGAATACAACGATGTCGTCGCCGGAACTGTTGGCCGGCCAGAAGCCGTAGACACCGCTTGCTGATAAGGCGTTGTCAGCGATGATGCGGTCCAGCAGCCGGTTGACGTCGTCAAACAGCTTGCGCGCCTCGTTGCCGACTTTCGCATCCGAGAGGATATGGGGATATTTCCCGCTCAATTCCCAGGCCATGAAGAACGGCGACCAATCGATGTAGGGCACGATCTCGGCCAGGGGAAAATTACGCAGGACTCGCGCGCCCAGAAACGACGGCTTGGCGATCGGTGCTTTCTCCCAATCGATGCGGAAGCGGCGCTTGCACGCCTCGGCGTAGGAAACGAGCTTGCGCTGGCGGCGGCGAGAGAAGCTCTCGCGCTCCTTGGCCTGGTTGTGCCGGTTCTCGGTATCGAGCTTGCGTTTCTCCTCGGGCCTGGTCAGGCGCTCGACAACACCGACGCTGCGCGAGGCGTCCTTGACGTGGACGACCGTCTCGTGATACGCCGGTGCGATCTTGACGGCGGTGTGCTTGGCGCTCGTCGTCGCGCCGCCAATCAATAACGGAACCTGAAATCCCTCGCGCTCCATCTCCCGGGCCACGTGGACCATCTCGTCCAGGGACGGCGTGATGAGTCCCGACAGGCCGATCATGTCCACCGAATGCTCGCGGGCCTTATGCAAGATCGTCTCGCACGGCACCATGACGCCCAGATCGATGACCTCAAAATCGTTGCACGATAGGACGACGCCGACGATGTTCTTGCCGATGTCGTGTACGTCGCCCTTGACGGTCGCCATCAGCACCTTGCCGCGCGACTTGTGTTCGACGCCGGACTTCTTGCGCTCCTCCTCCATGAAGGGCAGCAGATAAGCGACGGCCTTTTTCATGACGCGGGCGCTTTTGACCACTTGCGGCAGAAACATCTTGCCGGCGCCGAAAAGATCGCCGACCACGTTCATGCCATCCATCAGCGGGCCTTCGATAACTTCAAGCGGCCGTTTGTACAGATGGCGGCATTCTTCCACGTCGGCGTCGATGTAATCGACGATGCCCTGAACGAGGGCGTGCTTGAGGCGTTCCTGCACGGGTTGCTCACGCCAAGACTGACCCTTGCCGGCGCTTCGGGCTGTTGAGCCGTTCGTCTCCAGGGTCTTGGCGAACTCGACGAGGCGTTCCGTGGCATCGGGTCGGCGATTGAGCAGCACGTCCTCAACACGTTCGAGCAAATCTTTGGGGATCTCCTCATAGACTTGCAATTGGCCGGCGTTGACGATGCCCATGTCCAGGCCGGCTTGGATGGCGTGATAGAGGAAAGCCGAGTTCATCGCCTCGCGCACGGTCTCATTTTCCTTGCCACGGAAGGCGAAGGAGACGTTGCTGACGCCGCCGGATGTCTTCGCCTCCGGGAAGATTTGTTTGAGCCGGCGCACCGCCTCGAAGAACTCGACGGCGTAATCGGCGTGCTCCTCCATGCCGGTGCCAACCGTCAGAATGTTCGTGTCGAAGATGATGTCGCCGGGCGCGAAGCCGACTTGCTCGGTCAACAAGCGATAAGCACGAGCGCTGATCTCCACTTTGCGCTCGGCGGTGACGGCTTGCCCCTCTTCATCAAAGGCCATGACGACGACGGCCGCACCGTAGCGTTTGATGAGGAGGGCTTGTTCGAGAAACTTTTCCTCGCCCTCTTTCAAACTGATGGAATTGACGATCGGTTTGCCTTGTACGCATTTCAAGCCGGCCTCGATGACCGACCATTTGGAGCTGTCGATCATGAGGGGGACGCGCGCCAGGTCGGGTTCGTTGGCCAAGAGCCGCAGGAAGCGTGTCATGGCTTCCTCGGAGTCGATGAGGTCGGCGTCCATATTCACATCGAGGATGTTGGCGCCGTTCTGCACCTGCTCTCGCGCCACCTGTACGGCCGCTTCGTAGTTGCCTTCCTTGATAAGGCGTTTGAACTTGAGCGAGCCGGTGATGTTGCAGCGCTCGCCGATCATGGCGAAATTGGTCTCGGGCCGGACCACCAACACTTCGTTGCCGCAATAGTACGACCAGGCAGGCAGTTCAGGCGTCTTCCGCGGGGTGACGCCCTCGACAGCGCGGCCAATGGCCGCAATCCAATCCGGCGTCGTGCCGCAGCAGCCGCCGACGAGGTTGACCCAGCCGTTACGAGCGAACTCGCCAAGCAACGCCGCGGTGGCGTCTCGATCACCGGTGAAGCCGCCCATGCCGTCGGGTAGGCCGGCATTGGGGTAAACAGCGATCGGCTTGCGCGAAACCGCGGCGAGGCTTTCGACTGGTCCGCGGAGCAGGTCGGCTCCGACGCCGCAGTTGAAGCCGACTGCCAGCGCGTCGAAATGCGCCACCGAGACGTAGAACGCCTCCGGCGTCTGGGCCAGCAGGGTGCGGCCATTGTCGTAGATGGTGCCCGAGACGATCACCGGCAAGCGGACATTGTTCTCGGAGAAGTATTTGTCTAGCGCGAACAGGCACGCCTTGAGGATGAGGATGTCGTTGCCGGTTTCGACCGCCAAGAGATCGGCGCCGCCCGCTACCAGTGCCTCGATTTGGGTGGTGTAGCTGGTCACGAAGTCGTCGAAGGAATGCGAGCGCGTGTCCGGCGGCTCATGGCCTGGTTCGATGTACAGAGTCTTATTGGTCGGTCCAATGCTGCCGCAGACGAAGCGCGGCCGATCCGGGTCGCGGCGCGTGAAATCGTCGGCGGCGCGGCGGGCGATCTCGGCAGCCGTCCGGTTGATCTCGGCGGCATGGTCCCGCATTCCGAACTCGGTCAGGGCCAGCGGAGTGCCGTTAAACGTGCAAGTCTCGATGATATCAGCGCCTGCATCGAGATAAGCGCGGTGAATTTGATCGATCAGTCCCGGCTGCGTCAGCACCAGCGCCTCGGTACAGTTTTTGAGCAGCTTCGGGTGGTTGCTGAAGCGCGTGCCGCGGTAATCTTCTTCCTGCAGGCCGCGGGAATAGAGGAAAGCGCCCATCGAGCCGTCGAGCAACAGGATGCGCTGCGCGAGCAATTCTTCCAGAACGGCACGGGTGCTCGTGAAGGCAGGGACCAGCATTATTCGTTCCTTGGAGGCACTAACCGAATGAACTACAAGCCCGGAGCGCCAGCGACGAGCTGCTTGCATCCGTCGCTGGCGCTCCGGGCTAGTCAGCAAAGAATTATAACCTCTTCGCCATCCGTCGCGCGCGGTGGAGCATCCAACCAAGCGCGGCGGACTGCGAATAGTTTAACGATTGCGAGGAGTTTTGGGGATGGGAGAAAGGAAAAAGGCCGGCTACTCGCATCCTCTCGAGCAGCCGGCCTTGGCCACGAACGTCCTGCGGGCCAAAGAGCATCCGTTCTCCATCGCTTGCGACTTTGCGCCAAACGGCGGAGAACGGATGGCGGTGAACAAAGACCTCAGCATCCAACAGCATCGCTTCGAAGGAAGGTTGTATTATCGAACCGACCCCCCGACCCCAACCATCCGGTGGTCGCTTATCGCAGGTCGTCCATGACCCGGGCGGATACTGCTGGATTGCTGAAGTCTGGTCCCTCCTCCTGGCGCGGCGCGCAACCCGAGCCGGCCAAGGTTATGGTTTGCACAGGCGAATAGTTGTATAGGTTCCGAAAGATACGTTTGTTACAAACCCCGTTTGCCCCAAACCGATAGGGCCGTACAGGGCATCCATCGGGTGACGATTCTACTACCCTTCTTCTCTCCCGTGAGGGACTGATGAATTTGAAGAGCAGTAACAAGGAAGAAGATAACGACCTTGCTGAGCCTGTCAAGTGTTAATAATTCGACAGCTTTCCTCATCTCCTAAATCATTATGTCCCAATAGCCAACGGCCGTGGCACCTTTCCACCTTAGAGGACAATAAAGACAAATAATAGCTTCTATCCTCAGCCATGCTCAACCATAAGTTCCCTCTGTCGCGGAGGTTGGGACGACGGACACTTTTCGGAGATTAACGGAGTCTATTTGTCGTCTCCAGGAAAAAAAATTCCGCGTTGATAAGATTCGCCTCATGTACGCAAAAAAACCTCCACCTGTGCCGTGTCGGCGCTTTTGAGAACCCGCATCGACCAGGGGGTGCCTCAGGGCCGTTTTTTGGATCCCACTACGCTAAGGTGGGCTTGCAAGCCACGGCCGCACTATTGGCTCCCAGCGGGTACTCCATCGGTTCGTCAAAAGGATCGCCGGTTCACGAACACTGCAGAGGTTTGTACAGCCGTCGCCGGCCGCACAGAAAGAATTTACCATGTCGATCAACCTTATGCAAGGCACTCGAAAACCTCGCCGCGGCGGAGTACATGTCCTAGAATGATGCACAGTTTAGCGTCGCTTCGTTGGAGCCTGGCTAGTCGACCGAAAGCGGTTTTGGAGGAGTTGTTGCGTGCCTGTGGTATCCGTGGTGTTTGGTCTGTTGCTGATCGCGCTGGGCGTCTGGGGCCGGTGGGGAGGCGATTTGGGACTATGGGAGCCTCTGGGCTTCGATCCGCCGGAGAAGCTGAGCGGCACTGCGCTGATCCCGGCCTACGTCGGAGCGGCGCTGCTCGTGCTGGGACTTCTTGCCCTTAAGGAAAGCCTGCTCAAGCACTCCATGCACCTCGCCGCCATGATTGGCCTACTCGGATTGCTCGCCGCGCTTGGCCGCCTCCTCACGACCGGCAAGGTCCAGGGCGTCAGCGGTGCCAGCTTGATAGGGATGTCGCTGCTCTGCGCGATCTTAGTCGCGTTGTGCATCAACTCGTTCATCCAGGCAAGACGGCGTCGGCGAGCTGCCTCGGCTACCCCTAGCCCGTCCGGATGAACTCGTTAGGGTGCGTGCAGCGTGCTGATGTAGCAGTGATGATTG
>DASRBG010000151.1:0-40489 GCA_035653735.1 Gemmataceae bacterium | reverse complement strand
ACTATCGAACGGTGTCCCCGGAGCGTAATCCTCATAGCGCATGTATTGTTTGAGGTACGCCAGCGTGATTTCGCCAGTTGGGCCGTTACGCTGCTTGCCGATAATCACCTCGATGATGCCCTCGTGTTGGCCCGGCTCATATCGATCCGGACGATGTAACAGCATGACCGTATCCGCATCGGCTTCGATTGATCCAGATTCCCTCAAATCCGCCAACCGCGGTCGATGGTCCTGCCGGTCTTCGGAGGCGCGGTTGACCTGGGCCAGCGCGACAACTGGAATTTGCAATTCCTTCGCCAGCGCCTTGAGGCGCCTGCTGATCTGGGCGACCTGCTCCTGACGCGGATCACGGCGGTTGTCCGGCTCGATCAGCTGCAAATAATCGATCACAATGAGCTTGATGCCGTGTGCTCGCTTCAAGCGCCGGGCATTCGCGGCGATGCGCAACATGCTCTGCATCGGCGAATCGTCGATGAAGAGCTTGGCGTTGCGTAGCACGCCGCCCGCGTCGATCAAGCGATCCATATCGTCGGAATTGAGCGTGCCCTTGCGCATGCGGTGGCTGTCCACGCGGGCCTGGCTACACAAGAGACGCTCGGCCAATTCGATGCGCGATTGCTCCAAACTGACAAAGAAAACCGGCTCTCGCTCGTCCACGATCACATTACGGACTATACCGAGAGAAAAAGATGTTTTTCCGACCGAGGGACGTGCTGCGATGATAATCAACTCGCCGTCGTGTAGGCCCGCAGTGATTTCGTTCAAATCAACGTAGCCGGTTGATAGTCCGCCGGCCTTTACTTTGCCGCTGGCGCGGTCGTCGATGCGGCGATACGTCTCCGTGATCGCATCGTACAGCGTGATGGTTTGGCCGGTGACGCCCATTTGTGCCACATCAAGGATCTTACGCTCCGCGCCTTCAAGCAATTCCTCCGCGGGTTGGTTCTGCTCGTAGGCGTCGTGGAGGATTTCGGTGCCGGCGTGGATGAGACTACGGATGATTCCCTTGTCGCGGACAATTTTGGCGTAATACTCCGCGTTGGCGGCGGTCGGGGCAGCATCCCATAACACGGCCAGATAGGCGGGGCCGCCGATATCCTCGAGTTGGCCGCGCCGGGTTAATTCTTCGTGAAGAAGGACGAGATCGACGGGTTGGCCGGCCTTATTTCGGAGATCCAAGATGGCTTGGAAGATTTTGCGATGGGCGTCGAGATAGAAACTCTCAGCGCTGGAGAGGATTCGCTGGACATCCTCTATGGCGCTATTGTCGCGCAACATGCTGCCAAGGACAGAGCGCTCGGCATCGAGGTTTTGCGGGGGCAGGCGTTCCGGCGCGATGGAATCCGGCGACATCGACTCGACCTCCTTGTGGTCGGCGCTTTCCGGCAACCATGCCAAGATCGATCCAACCCGCGCAGGCAGCGCAGCAAAGTAAACTTCAGCCGCTTACTCCGCTGCGCTGCGTGCGCAGCTCGGATTGGCGCCCTACTTCTGCGACTTGATGACCGCGACCTTGACCTCGGTCTCGATCTCGTAACCCAGGTTTAGCTTCACGGCGTACAGGCCGGTCTCCTTGATCGGTCCTTCAAGCTTCACCATGTCTTGTTCGATTTGCATGCCCTTGGCTTTGAGACCCTTGGAGATCTCCGGCGCGGCGACGGAGCCATACAGATGGCCCTCCTCGTTGGCGTTGGCTTCGATGGTGATGCCGGCCATCTTGGCTAACTGCTCGGCAAGCGCCTTAAGGTCGGCGATGCGCGCCTCGCGAGCCTGCTTGACTCGGATTTTATAGCGCTCCAGCAGGCGAAGGTTATGCTGTGTCGGAATGGTGGCCATGCCGCGCGGCAACAGGTAATTGCGCCCATAGCCGGGCTTTACCTCAACCACATCGCCCTGCTTGCCCAGATGAGCAACGTCCTCCGTAAGCACGAGCTGCATTCCGCCGTGCTTGCCTTTGGGTATCTGATTGCGCTGCTTGACCATAATCATTCCTGCCTGTCTAACTGTTCCCGTTCGACTCAGAACGGGATGTCATCGGGATTCTCACCGGGCGCCGGTTCCGGTTCATCGAAGCCACCGCCCCCGTAGCCGCCATTGGGATAGCTGGGTTCCGGCTTTCGTTGTGCCGGAGCACTCGCTCGCGGCGCTTGGGTACCCATTCCACTTCCCTCAGCACGCGGTTCAAAGAACTGAAAATCGTCAAGGACAATCGTCAGCTTGGTGCGCTTCGAGCCGTCGTTCTTATCCTGCCATGAATCCAGCCGAAGGTGCCCTTCCAGGTAGAACTGTGCTCCTCTTTTGAAGTACTGCTCCACCAGGTCCGCGAGCTGCCGACCTGTCTGGCGGTTAAACGCCTCAATATCCAAAAAAACGGGTTCGTCTTCCCATTGCCCGGTTTGTTGGTTCTTTCTTTTGTTATTGACGGCAAAGCCAAACTTAGCGACTTTGCCGCCATTGGAGAATGTTCGCACTTCCGGGTCGCGGGTCAATCGGCCGATGAGCATCACTTTGTTGAGGTTCGCCATGTGGGCATCTCCTGCGCGAGAGAAGACCCGTTCGCCGGGTCGATACACCATCTCACATCAACGCCAGGGGATAGTATACATCCGTCTTCTAGACGCGTGCAAGGCTGGTAGGCAAATTCGTGCCGATTTTTTCTCCCATCAAAGCCTCACAAACCCCAAAGCATGCTCGTTTTACCAACTCGGAGCGTAAGCGAGGATTGTCCTCGCTTACGCTTCGGGTTGGTAAGCTGATTACTCCTTACCCGCTTCCTCTTTGCGGCGCGGACCGCGGCGATGGCCGCGTTCCGTTTCGTGCAACTCTTCCCCTCCTAGGCCATCTTCCTCCGGCGGCGGCTCGGTGACGGTCTGCAAGGCCACGGCGTGTTCATCGCGGGCCAATTGCAGCATGATATCCACATGCTTGGGATCGACCTTGAGGATGAGCGTCCTCAGAATGACCTCGGTAAGGGCGCAATCGCGCTCAATGCCGACGATGTTCTTGCCTTCGCTGCGGAAGTAGGTCAGGTAGTACAGTCCTTTTTTGTGGCCGTTAATGGGATAGGCCAGGCGGCGTTCGTCCCAGGGCCGGCTTGCCAATACCTCGGCATGGTTGCGCTCCAGGACCGCGTGCAATTGCTTGGCCGCGGCCGGTACGTCTCCGGCAACCTTGTTGGTATCCAGAAGGAACATGCACTCGTAGACGTTGGCTGGCATTTCGTAACTCACTCCTTGGGGGCGTTATACTGGTTCATGCACGCCTCGACACCCCGGCTTTCCCACACGAGCACCGCCTGCGCCGCTAGGCCGATGGCATCCTCAACCACCTTTCGCTCGGCAGGACCAAAACGGCCGAGAACGTGATCGATAGCTCCTTCGGGCGGCGAGCCGACGCCGATGCGAAGGCGCGCGTAATCCGTCGTACCCAGGTGATTCTGGATGTCGCGCAGTCCGTTGTGGCCTCCGTGCGTTCCCTTGGCTCGGACTCGCAGTCTGCCCAACGGCAGGTTGATGTCATCGCAGACCACCAACAAATCGGTCAACGGCAGCTGGTAAAAATCAACGACCTCGCGGACACAGCGGCCGCTTAGGTTCATGAACGTTTCAGGCTTGACCAGCAGAATTTTGCCGGTCTCCTCCATCACTTCGCACACCTGGGCCTGGAAGCGCGACTGAAAACGGCCGGCCTTCGGGCTTGCCGCCAGGCTGTCGATCACGGCAAAGCCCACGTTGTGCCGCGTGCCGTCGTAACGCTTGCCGGGATTGCCCAAACCGACCACGACTTTCATGGCAGTACGATCCGAGCCGCGCACGCAGCGTAGCGGAGTAAGTGGCTCTTGCACCAAGGCCGCTTACTCCGCTACGCTGCGTGCGCGGCTCGGATAGCCTCACTTCTCCTCTTCGCCTTCTTCAGCGGCAGCCTTGCGTCCGATCACTTCCGGCTCCGCTTGTTCGGCACCCGGAGCCGCGGCGGCTTCCGGCTCGGCCTGCGGCGCCGTGACGTGGACGACAATCGCGTCAGGGTCGGCCAGCGCCGTCACGCTCGGCGGCAAATGTAAATCGCGCACATGGATGGCCCCGCCCAGCTGCAATTCATTAACGTTGATGCGAACCGATTCCGGCACACTCGCGGCCAAGCACTCGATGGCGAGGGTATGGATCGGCTGATCCAGGACGCCGCCCGCGGTGACACCGGGCGCGATGCCCCTGACCTCGACCGGCACTGTGACATGGATGCGCTCATCGGCAGCGACGCGGCGGAAATCGACGTGCAGCAGTTCCATGCCCAGATGGTCCCATTGCAATTCGGCAATCTGCGCCTTCTGCAACCCGCCATCCGAGCGCAAATCGACGACGCGCGCCCCATGCCGCACCGCGGACATCAAGGCATCCGCAGCCACTGACACCGACACAGTCTCTTCCTTGTGTCCGTAAACAACCCCGGGTACATGCCCCTTCTCGCGCAGCTTGCGGGCCTTGCGGGTGCCGCGGCCATCGCGTTTTTCAATCGTCAATTCCACAGACTCGGCCATGTTCGCATCTCGCAGTCTTGTCGATCCTCGCCCATCCAATTGCGGGCGCAATTCGCCTCAGTGAAGGGGTTATTATTTCAAGCGCGGCCATGAGTTGCAAGGGGGCGAGCGCGAATTTCTAATGGATTCACAAGGAAGATGTATGCTGATTCAAGCCGACGGGAGCGCTCGCCGTTGTTTCGAGGAATCGTCGCGCTTCGGGGACTTGAAAGTAGAGGCGCAGGAGCCGATCCATAGAGTGCTGAGGAGTCTGCCCTCCTGTCTCCCAACGTGCGAGCGTCTCCCGGTCCACTTGTAGATAACGAGCGAATTGCTCTTGGCTCAAGCCGAGGGTTTCGCGTCCGCGACGGATTTCTTCGGGAGCTAGCAACCCCGCAGCCATACGGAGTGCGGCGGTAATCTTCCTGCAAGCCTCGTCATCCAAAACAATGGCACCGCATTGTTCGCAACGAAATACCTTAAGTGCGGGAAGACTCAATTGATAGACGCGACCGTCGTGAGTGATTTCCGTTTGGTAATCGAGGACGGCCGGAACAAGCCCGCGCTGCCGGCACGTACCGCATTTCCAAGGAAACGGCTTCATAGGGAGCTTCTCCCTTCCGCACCGTTAGGAGATGATCGTTTCTCCCAGCTGAAATTAGCAGCGCGTCTGCCATAACACAAGTGCTGCTGAGATCGTTGTGAAGGAGGACAGCCCTATGCGCTCCGCGTATATCAATTCCCAGAAGCGAAATTCCCGGTCCACAGGAACCAGCCGTGAACCCCCCTGAACCTCGTATCCACATAATCGGCGTTGGCAGCGACGGAGCAGCCGGACTGACGAGCCGCGCCCGCGATCTGCTCTTGTCCGCCGATATCGTTTTCGGCTCTGAACAGACTTTAAAACTGCTCCCGGAGATCCAGGCCGAGCACCGCATCATCGGTGCCGACCTGCAAGAGACGGTCAACGCGCTGACCTCGCTCTTGGGCCGCAAACGATTGGCGATCGTCGCCGGCGGCGACCCGCTGTTTTACGGCGTGGCTCGCTATCTATGCGATCGGCTGGGCAAGGAGCATTTCGAGGTGCTGCCGCATGTCAGCAGCATGCAGTTGGCTTTTGCGCGCATCAAGGAGACCTGGGAAGAAGCCTATCTAACGAATCTGCAAACGCACCCACTAGAGACGGTTCTCGATCGTATCCGTACGGCCGAGACGGTTGGGTTGTTCTCCAGTGAAAACGAGGGGCCGCCGGAGATTGCCCGCACGCTTTTGGCGCGCGGGCTTGATTATTTCCGCATGTATGTTTGCGAGAACCTCGGCAGCCCCGACGAGCGTGTCACGCAGGGCGACCCGCGCGATCTTCAAGACATGGAGTTCGCCCCGCTCAACGTCGTCATTTTGAAACGCAAGCCAGGAAGGCCGGATCGGCCCGCGACGGCGACGCGCTTTCGACTCTTTGGCAATCCCGACGACGTGTTCGCGCAGAGCCGGCCCAAAAGTGGACTCATCACCCAGGCAGAAGTGCGCTGCATCGCTCTGGCGGAGATGGCGATTCAGCCGGCAAACGTCGTGTGGGACATCGGCGCCGGTTCCGGTTCGGTAGCGATCGAAGCGGCCCGGCTGAGCGACCCCGGTCCCGTCTACGCGATTGAGCAAGATGCCGCCGATTATCACTTGATCTTGGCCAACGCCCAGACATTCGGCGTCACCAATCTCCATGCCATTCACGGCATCGCTCCAGATGTGTTCACGGAGTTGCCGTCTCCCGATTCTATTTTCGTCGGCGGGTCCGGACATGAAGTAACGCGCTTACTGGAATCGGCCTGGGAGGCGTTGCGTCCTGGCGGGAACATGGTTGTGAATGTGGCTACATTGGAGAGCCTGACTGCCGCCCATGCCGCCTTGAAACGCCTGGCGCACGGCGTTCGCGTGCTGCTCATTAACATCGCGCGCGGCACCGAGCAATTGGAGACCCTGCGATTTGAGGCGGTCAATCCCACGTTTCTACTTCATGTCGGCAAACATGCCGTTCGCGTTTAGCGACGCTTCGCAGAAGCGTCGTGCGGCCGAGACGCTTCTGCGAAGCGTCGCTAAACGGAATCACGAGGAACAACTATGCCGGAACTGTACGAACAGATTGAGGAAGCGAAGGCGGCGATCCGATCGTCGTGGAAGGGCAAGCCGCGGGTCGGTATTATTCTCGGCACGGGACTGGGCGGGCTAGTCGAGGAGATCAGCATCGAAGCGGCGATGGATTATCACGATATCCCGCACTTCCCCGAGCCGACGGCGCCAACGCACGCGGGACGGCTGGTTTGCGGCAGCCTCGCCGGCAAGCTCGTCGTCGCGATGGAAGGACGATTTCACTTCTATGAAGGCTACTCGCTCCAGCAGATCACGTTGCCGGTGCGCGTCATGAAGGCGCTGGGATGTGATACCCTCATCGTCAGCAACGCCTGCGGCGGGATGAATCCGCAGTTCGCCAAGGGCGATCTGATGATGATCGAAGACCACATCAACCTGCTGGGCGCGAACCCCCTCATCGGCAGAAACGATGAACGGCTCGGCCCGCGCTTTCCGGATATGTGCTATCCGTATGATCGAAAATTATTATCCCTGGCGCGGCGAATCGCCCTGGAAGAGAAGATTGTTCTGCATCAGGGCGTTTTCGTGGCCGTGCCGGGGCCAAACCTGGAGACACGGGCAGAGTATCGCTTCCTGCGCGGAATCGGGGCAGACGTGGTCGGCATGTCCACGGTTCCGGAGATCCTGGTCGGTGTTCATTCCGGCATGCGCAATGCCGGCATCTCCGTCATCACGGATATGTGTTTGCCCGACGCTCTGGAGCCGGTCAACATCGCCGACATCATTGAAACGGCGAACGCTGCCGAGAAAAAACTGCGCGTCCTGGTGCGCCGGCTTGTGCAGGAGTGTTGATCCGCCATGCGAACGAAGTTACTGCTGATCTTCGCACTGCTGTTCGCCATGATCTTTCCTACTCTCGCTGCCTGGAGCTATTTTCTGGCCCTGGCCGGCAGCGGCTCCGGCGTGAATCCACAACAACAGGCAGCCTACGTTCTCGGCAAGATCATCCAGTTCAGTTTCCCGCTGGTTTTTCTGGTGTACCTTGGCCGGCGGGCAAATTCACGAACGCAACCAAATCGCACGTATGCGGCCCATGCATCCATCGGCGAACTAACTTCGGATCGGAAAGACTGGAAACTTTCGCTCGAAAGCAGATGGCGCGATCCAGCCTGGGTTCAGCTGAAGCAACCGCATTTCCGCGGACTTCGACCCGCCCTCATTTTCGGGCTGGCTGTTGTTGTCCTCATGCTCGTCATTTATTTCGCCGGCCTTCGCGGTTCATCGTTGCTGGCGAAGACACCGGCCAGTCTACAACAGAAGTTGCAGCAAGTCGGCATGGATACGCCGGCGCGCTATGCCCTGTTGGCTTTGTTTGTCGTAGCTGCTCATTCTCTGTTGGAAGAATACTACTGGCGTTGGTTCGTCTTTGGCGGTTTGCGCCAAATACTGCCGCTCGCGCCGGCGATGGTTCTATCGAGTCTCGCCTTCATGGCCCATCATGTTGTCGTGCTGTATGTTTATTTGCCGGGCCAGTTCTGGATGGCGGCATTGCCGTTTTCGTTGGCCATCGCCGTCGGCGGCGCGGTGTGGGCATGGTTCTATGAACAAAGCGGCAGCATCTGGCCGCCGTGGTTGAGTCATCTGCTGGTCGATGCGGGGATTTTCGTCATCGGTTGGGATTTGCTCTGGCCGATGTATTAGCCCCAGCCCGCAGCGCCAGCAAGGACAACCTTGCTTGCGCCGCGGGCTGGCGAAGTTGATCGCTCACTCATCGGAGAGCAGGAAGTCGCCGGCATCAAACGAATCCGACGACTTGCGCGAGGAACGGTCGCGTTTGGGACGCTCCAGGCCCGCTTTTTCCAAAAGCGACTGACTCATGATGTCCTCTTCCACCACTTCATCCAGAGCGCGACGATCGGCCGGCAACTCGTATTCGATCGTGTATTTGCGTTTGCCGATAGTGATTTCGTCGCGCGGGTGCAATAGCTTCTCCTGGATCCGAATGCCCTGCACCTTGACGCCATTTGTGCTGTTCAGGTCGCGGATGTACCAGTAGCCGTTGCGGAAGGAAAGTTCTGCGTGCCTGCCGGAAATGTTCGGATAGCGCAAGCAAATATCGCACGATTCGCGCCGGCCGATGGTTAGTACTTCACGGATAAGTGGAATGGGATCTCCGCCGCCTATTGGTTGCAATTCCCCATGTACTTCATAGCTCATAGCTGACTCGCTTCGAACGATGTGACGAAATCTCACATGAATCCACTGTTATTATAACTCGCGCCGCGACAGCGTGAATAGATAATCCGTTTTTGCCGTCGTGCGCGACCGAGACCTCATCGCAATTCTTCTTCCACCAGCCGGCGAGCGAAGGAAGCCCCCAAAATGGTGCCAAGTTTTCGCCCTCCCGTGGCCAGCCAGGTACGCGAGGCGATTTTCTGAAAGAAGGGACCGCGCGGCGTATAGGGACGATTGCCCCATAGACGTTGGCTCGGCTCGGTCAGGCCCATCTCGGCAGCCCGAGACAACGAGAGGCGATCGTGCTCCTCGGTATAGACGCGCTCGGCCGTGCCATCGCTGAAATACGTGGTCCCGCCATCACGGACGAAGGAGATGCACTGTGGACCGGTCTCGGATTGTCGAATTCGTCCGTCGCGTTCGCCCGGAAATACGAAAGCGGCCCCGGCCTTACCGTACACATCGAGTCCAGAGAGGAACTGCCCGGACCAGACACCCGCGGCGATGTACACCCAGCCCTCGTATCGGCGTCCTCCCGCTTCCAGCCAACCATCGCCGGTAGAGGTCACTTGCTTGCGGATCGGATTCCGTTCAAGGAGGTGCGATGGCGGGATGCAAAGGAGCGATTCTGTGCAGCCATCGTCGCGCTTCAGTGAAATGGGGCGGATGTTCGAGAGTTGTTCCAGCAGAGGAAGGGCATGATGATAATGGGGGCGCAACTTGCGAGCAGCCCATTTCTCCTGGAAAAGCCCCGCAGCGGCAGGAGATGCGGCTCCCGCGCAGTCGGAGTCGAATACGATAGCTTCGATCCCCTTGCTGCGGGCGTACCCGGCAGCCAGAGAACCGAACAACCCCCCTCCCACAATAAAGAGCGTCGGCATCCTTGGTAAGTTTTCGGATTTCGGTTTTCGGTTTTCGGTTTCCAGCGTCTGTTGTATTGAACACTGAAAACCGAAAACTGAAAACCGAAAGCCGATCACTTTATCGATCGTACCAGTAGCTTGGCGCTTGTGCTGGAGAACCGGCAGGATAGTAGCTTGTTGGCTGTAAATAAGGGGGCAGTTGCAATTGCGGCGTCGAGGTCGGTGAAGGTTGCGGTGGGGTCCGTGGTGCCGGAGGTACTGGGGCTGGTGTGGTCGAGACCGGAGGCGGGACAGCAGCCGCAGGCGCGGGCACAACCGCGGGCGCGGCAACGGGCGGCGCAGCAACGTAGGGAACGCCCGGCGGACACGCGGGTCCGCCGATCGTCGTCGCCGGCAGACCTTGCGGCGACGGCCAGTAGGGATACCCGGTCGGCGCCGGTGCGACGAAGTGCGCTTCCAATGGCCAATACAGATACCAGGGTCCGGCCTGGGGAAACGCTGGGCCGGGACCGCCCTTGATGTAGAAACTGCCGCCTGCCTGAACGTTGAACGGCCAGCCTTCCGCATGGAGCGCGCCGGACGCCAACGGCAAGGCCAGTAAGGCGACGCCGAATAACCATTTCATGAATCGATCCTCCTGTGACAAGGCAAGCCCGGCCGGCAAGCGGCGGGGCGTAGCCTTCCTGAAAAAACGCCAGGATACGAACCCTTAAACATTCCCGCTGCGATGAGAAGCGTCCAGCCAGAAGGCCATTTCCACGAAAAACTTTCACCACGGATTCCACGGATAACGCGGATAAAAAGAAAAAAAAATCGATTGCTCCTTTTTCCTTTATCCGTGTTATCCGTGTAATCCGTGGTAAAAATGCTTTAGGAACGCACCTGATAAGCTTGGCGAGAAACGTGGGCGGCGCTCGGGATGCCTTCCGCGAGCGCCCCCACAACCCCCGGTCTGGAACGAGATCGGAAATGAGAGTCGGCGTGGATCTGGTTAGTACCAGTAATTGGGAGCCTGGGCGTAGCTGTAATCGGCGCCATAGCCGTAGTAGCTGTAGCCGGTGCTGGTCCCATAATAGTTGAATCCGGCGTTATACCCATAACCGGGATTGGTGGGCTGTCCATAGTAGTAGACCGCTTGTTTCACGCCGTTCGTGGCCGGCGCGGGTTGGGGCGCCTTGAACGAAGGTGCGGGGGCGGCCGGAGCTGCGGCGGCCGGAGCTGCTGCCGCGGCGGGCTGAGCGGCCACGGCGTAGCCATGAGGGCCGTAAGCGGCCAAGCTATTCCACAAAGCCGGACCACCGTAGCCGCCAGCGCAAGGAGCGCACGGCAACGGATTGGAATGGCTGCTGAAAGTGAAGCAGCGATTCTTGGCAGTGTGGACCCAGCAGAAATGCCGGCAACAGCTGTAATCGAAGTAGCAGTCCGCCCACGCCGGCGTGGCCGTTGAGGCCAATCCAAGGGCCACCACGGCCCCAACCAGTAAACGCTTCATGAACCGATCCTCTGTTCTCGAATTGCCAAAGCCGGCCCGCGTCTCCCTGCGAGAACTGCATGAGCCGGGGACAAAACAAGAATTACCCATAAGCAGCTGGGTAGCCAGGGAAAAATTTCCCGAACAGAGAGAAAAAATCAGCTGTACGGCGTTTTCCAGCGCATTGCCGCCGCGCTCGGCGTTTTTTGTGTTTTCGCTTCAAGTTGCACGCAAAAATCGCGCGCTGAAGAGAATTGCTCTTTACAGCTGGAGGTAGAGATCAGCTGAGATCGACGCGCAGCTGCACCAAGTCATGCCGGGCCACGTCGAGGTGGACAGCATCGCCGTGTGTGGACACCTCCATCTGGGGAGTGCCGAGCGAGTCGAGGAGCACGGCTCGCTTTGGATCACGGACGCAACGCAATTCGGCCTGTCCGCCGAAGCCGCCAATCTCGACGAGACGGGCCAGGATGGCGGTAGCCTCTCCACTCCCCTCAGCGGCAAGAGCTGGACGAAGGCCGGTCAGCAGTAAATTGGGAGCGTCAAGGTGGAATAGCCAGCCTTCGGACCCGACATGCGGCGGACCTTGTATCGTCGCGGTCACCGGGGCAGGTGTCGCGAGGCCCAGTGCCGTCTGCATCGGATAGTCGCGGTCCAGGCCGATGGCCAGGTCAAACGATCGCGTCTGCTCGCCCGGACACAGAAGCAGCACATCGATCATTCGGCCGCCGTGTCGCTGATGAAACGGCAGACCGCCGGGGAATATCAGGGTATTCTGGCGGCCCAGACGGATTTCGAGATAGTCCGGCGTCTCCGGTCGGGTGTGGCTGGTGATCGATGACAGCCCGTTGACACCGCGTACCAACGTGGCACGCTCGTCGCGCCAGGCGAAGCGGGCGGCATAATAAGCATGCCAAGGATAACCCTGAGGCTCCTGATCCGGAGTGATCTCGATACGGAGGTCGAGGACCGGTCTGCCGAGCCAGGCACGGAAGCGTTGACGGAAGCGCGCGAAGGGCTGATCTTGTGAATCGACCAAGACGCCGTCGCTAACGACTTCGCCGAGGGCCGGTCCTTGCGAGGTGACGGTGATCTGCTGCACGCGCATGGTGCTGCCGGGGTTGAAGACGAGCTGTTGTCCCAGCCGGCTCACGCGCGTCCGCGCATCGCGGAAGGCGCGCAATCCGCCCGTCTGCGGATCGACCTCGGCCTCGAAGAACTCGTTGCGAACGATGCGTTCGTCAGCCAGTCGCATTCGCCGTGTCGGCGCGCTGCCCGGCGGCCCTTCGCGCGGGAGCCAGGCGAAACCCAGCGCCGGCACTTCGACGACCACGCGCGCCGTCTCACCATCGAGTTGGCCGGCCTTGAGCGGTCCCGCCAGCGGCGGTAGCGAACGAACGCCGTCCAGCTCCAAAGCCACCCGCCGTTTGAATCCGCATGGATTCAGCACGAGAAAGCCAGGATTGTTGGCCTGTCCGCGCGCTGTTAGCCGTTGCGCCAGGCTTTCGGCGATCCGTTCCATGGCCTCTGACAAATCCTTTTCGGGCGGCGTTTCCTGGCTCTCTAACCGATCCTCCAGCTGCATCAGATGCGTTAGAAAATCGCTAACTTGGCGCGCGTCCCGCCCCCCTTCCACTTCCGGCAATGCTCCGCCGAGGCTGTGCTGAAGCGCCGCGAGCGTCCAGACCGTGTCTAGCTGGCGACGGGCGCGCAGGTGCCGCGCGAACATGCTGATCGGCTGATCGCCGCCCAGGCCGGGCTGCGCTTTGGCCTCGTCCGTTTCGTAGGTGTAGCTTTCGACCGGGCAGCGTTCGACGAGATAATCGCCGTGGAACTCGTCGGCCTCGGCAGCGGATGTGTAATCGCCGGGCATGACCTCACTAAAGTAATTCGACAGCGTCGTCCACCGGCCGAGAACCGGAGCGAGCCGACTCAGCTCGATCCAGTCAGAATACCAAGGAGCGGCGGGCTTTTCACGGTGCAACAGGGCCAGGGTGGCCGTCTGGTCCTGCATGATGGTCTGATGCAATTGATAGGTCAGATGAAAAAAAGTTTGGGGGCTGTCGGCGGGATGGGACGCTCGCGTGAACGCCTCAACCGACTTGCCATCCTTTGATGGCCAGCTAATAACGGGCGAGCGGTGCGGCGGGAGCACGCCTTCATCGAAGGCGATCAAGAGGGCGCGACCGATGCCGGCGTTCTGCAACAACAGCGGCAGCTGCGGATGGAAGCCGAAACGCTTGCGGGCAAAGACGCGAACTTCTTGCCCGAGCAGTTCCTGATAAATCTGCCTTCCTTTCAGTAAATTCCAGATTTGTGATTCGAGCGGCAGCAGCGGATCTTCGCGCTCCCGATACGGCCCGCCGCAGACTTCCGCGTTACCACCGCTCACTCGTTCGCGCAGGGTTGACAATAGTTCGGGATGCTCTTTTGCCAGCCTTTCGAGCAAGGCGGCGCAAGCGATGAAGTTGACGGGCACGCCACGCTCGAAGCTACGTGGCCACGGCTCTACTAATCGTTCGCCGTCGAGCAAACACAAATCAATCAGATGGAGCGTGACGGGATACAACACCTCACGAGCCGAAAGCAACCGTTCGGCGGCGGACTGCAAATGTTGCCGGGGAGCCTCGGGATCGGACCCTCCAAGAGCGTCCACCGCTGCCGATACTTCCTGCCAGAATTCGGAGGACGCCAGGAGGTTTTCGTGCGACATCGCCTCGAAAAGTGCTTCGATATGCAGATGGCCGAAACCGATACCGAAAAACGGAGCCACGCGCTCCAATTCCAGATCGAGCAACGGCTGCGATGGCTGGCCACTCTCTCTCCAGCCGCGCAACGCCTCACGCAAGTTTTCGAGGGTGGTCTCGCGATCCGCGGCGGCGCGAAAGGCGAGCGCTCCGGCGGCGCGAACGCGCTCATCCCAGTCATCGGGCAGGACCAGCGGCGGATTGTCCGGTACGGCGTAAATGTGTCCGGCCACCGGTTGCTCGTAGTCGTAAGGCGACCCCAACCGCGGCGGTGCGGAGGCACCGATGAGAGCGGCCGGGTGCCAAAGGGCGGTGTAGCCGTTGAGGAAAGCGGCCATTTCCTCATCGCCCAGGTAAAGCGTGTTGTGCGTCGGAACTCGATACGGACTCAGAAGGATCAACTCGCGTGCGCTCATGCTTTGGGTTTAGCAAAGCGGCAGGACAAAATCTAGGGTCCGTACGATAAGCTCCACCGTCATCGCTCCAGGGACTTCCCGCGGTCATTGAATCCAAAGATGAACACAGCTACCGATATCGCCATGACGATGGCGCCTACGGCGAAGGCAGGTTGCAGCGCTCCGCCGGACCGGTGGCGTAGAAAGCCGAAAAGCAGATTGCCGAGCAGCTGGCCGACGCCGCTGATGAATATCAATAGAGATTGCACGCTAGCGCGCAGGCCGTCGTGGACGCGGCCGTTGGCAAAAACCTGGCCGGCCACGAAGACGCCGGCGATAACCAGACCGTTGAAACCCAACGAGCTGGCGACCAGATCGCGGGAGGACGCTAGCGCTTGCACAGCGAGGCCGGCCGTCAACGCCGCCATTCCGAGGATCACCGTGCCACGCACCCCGAGACTCCGGAAAAAAAATGGCAACAACCCCAGGAAGACCACTTCCGTCGCCTGGGCGATGGTCAGTAGGGCTGGCAAGTCCGCCTCATCGGTGCGAAGCTGACGCAGCAACAATGGCGTGCCCTGGGTGCCAAAGGGGAAGGTGATACAGACTCCGAAGAAGCACAAAGCGTAGATGAAGAACGCCCGACTGTTCAGAACTTGTAGGGCGGCGAGCGGTGCCAGCCGGCCGTCGTGGCTCGGCTTCGGCGGCGTATGGGGCAAGGTCAGAGTGTAAGCCGTCAAAGCGAATGACATCAAGCCGCCGATGCGAAAAAGGTCCGGTCTTTCGCTGAAAGGCCGATCGGGCCGTAGCCAACCGATCGCTCCACTAAGCCAGTCCGGGTTGTTGAACCAGTAACTCACCAGCCAGGCCGTCGCCATCCAACCGATCGTGCCCCACAAACGAACGGGGCCGTATTGCTGCACCGACTGTTTGAGATGCGTGAAGCCAATCGTCGCGCAGAGCATCCAAATCGGGCAGGTCAAGAGCCAATAAAGGAGGGTACTGAAAAAAATGGGAAGCGGCTGATTCAGTTCGGCAAGCAGCCACAAATCGAGGCCGGCGATAAGCGAACATAGCCCGAGAAGGCGCTCGGCCGGAATCCAGCGATCGGCGATGTGGCCGGCAATCAGCGGGGCACAGATGGTGGCGATTGCATTCGTGGCACAGCAGACGGCGATGCCCATACTGGAGAAATCCAGCTGTTCTTGCAGGTAGGAGCTGTAAATAGGCAGTACAGCACCGGCGGGCGCGTATCCCAAGAACATCAAGAGAGAAAGACGCGATCGCAAGGCGGGCCGCCAAAACGGCGAGCGGGGCGTGCCAATGCCCCGGTTGGATGTCCTACCGGGGTGTTGACACGCCCCGCTCGCCGTCTCTACGTCCTTCATGCCTCGCTGCCCTCCAGGCAGGCGGCGAGATATTCGCGGTTGAGCTGAGCGATGAACTGCACGCTGATTTCCTTGGGGCAGGCCGCTTCGCATTCGTAGTAGTTGGTGCAGTTGCCGAATCCTTCGCGGTCCATCTGTTCGACCATGTTGCGGACGCGCTGACCCCGTTCAGGATCGCCCTGCGGCAAAAGGGCCAGGTGGGATACCTTGGCGGCGGTGAAGAGCATGGCCGAGGCGTTTTTGCACGCAGCCACACATGCGCCGCAGCCGATGCACGCCGCCGCGTCCATCGCTCGCTCGGCGTTGGTCTTGGGCACCGGCACAGCGTTGCCGTCCGGCGCGCCGCCGGTGTTTACCGACACGAAGCCGCCGGCCTGGATGATGCGATCCAGGGCGCTGCGATCGACGATCAGATCCTTCACCAACGGGAACGCCCGCGCCCGCCACGGCTCGATGTATATCTCCTGACCATCGTAGAACTCGCGCATGTACGTTTGGCAAGTCGCCACGCCGCGCTCCGGGCCGTGCGGGATGCCGTTTATCATCAGGCAACAGCTGCCGCAGATGCCCTCGCGGCAATCGCTATCGAAGGCGATCGGCTCCTCGCCCTTCTCGATAAGCCCCTGATTGATTGCATCGAGCATCTCTAAAAACGACGTCTCCGGCGAGATGTCGCGGGCATCATAAGTTACCATGCGGCCCTGGTCCTGGGCGTTCTTCTGCCGCCAGACGTGCAAAGTGAAATTCATGTTTATTTATAACCCCGAAACTGTAGGTCCGGCGAGCCGAGCCGGACCGTGTGCCGCTCGGCTCGCGGCACCTACTTGTAACTCCTTACGGACGGATGCACTTCCTCAAACTCCAGTGTTTCTTTGTGCAAATTCGGCATTTTATCGACGCCCGTATATTCCCAGGCGCTGACATACGCATACTTCTCATCGTTGCGCGCGGCCTCGCCGTCAGGCGTTTGGTGCTCGATGCGGAAGTGCGCTCCACAAGACTCATCGCGGTCGAGAGCGTCATGACACAGCAATTCGGCGAACTCCAAAAAGTCGGAAACGCGGCCGGCTTGCTCCAGTTCCTGGTTTAGCTCTTGCCCGCTGCCGGTAACAGCGAGGTTGTGCCAGAATTCCTCGCGAATGGAGGGAATCTCGTTAAGGGCTTTTTTCAGGCTCTGCTCGCTTCGGGCCATGCCGCATTGGTCCCACATCAACTTACCGAGTTGGCGATGGAACGATTGGGCGCTGCGTTTGCCCTTGATGGCCAACAAGCGTTGAATGCGTTCGAGGACCTCGGCCTCGCAGCGTTTGAACTCGGCACCATCGACGGGGGCTGGCGTCTGTTTCGTGCTGCCAAGATAATTGCTCAGGGTGTAGGGGGCGATGAAGTAGCCGTCGGCCAGGCCCTGCATGAGGGCGCTGGCGCCGAGGCGGTTCGCGCCGTGATCGGAGAAATTGGCCTCGCCGAGAACGAACAGGCCGGGAATGGTGCTCATGAGGTTGTAATCGACCCACAGGCCGCCCATCGTGTAGTGCGGCGCGGGATAAATGCGCATCGGCTGTTTCAGCCCGTCCTCGCCGGTGATGCGCTGATACATGGGGAACAGCTCGCCATAGCGTTCGCGGATGGTGTGTTCGCCCACACGGCGGATGGCATCGGCGAAATCGAGATAGACGCCGCGGCCGTTCGGACCGACGCCGCGTCCCTCGTCGCAGACTTCCTTGGCCGCCCGCGAGGAGATGTCGCGCGGAGCTAGATTGCCGAAACTAGGATATTTGCGCTCCAAATAGTAATCGCGTTCCGATTCCGGAATCTGATTCGCCGGACGGCGATCGCCTCCATCCTTGGGGACCCAAATGCGACCGTCATTGCGCAGCGATTCCGACATCAGCGTCAGTTTGCTTTGGTATTCCCCGCTGACAGGGATGCAAGTCGGATGGATCTGCGTGAAGCAAGGATTGGCGAAGGCGGCCCCGCGCTTGTAGGCGCGATAGGTCGCCGTCACGTTACAGCCCTTGGCGTTGGTGGAGAGGTAGAAAACGGGACTGTAGCCGCCCGTCGCCAGCACCACGGCATCACCGCTGTACGACTGAATCTGTCCGGTAACGAGATCGCGGACGACGATGCCGCGCGCCCGCCCATCCACAACGACGACATCGAGCATCTCGCTTCGCGGGTGCATCTTGATTCGTCCGGCATGGATTTGCCGCATCATCGCCTGGTAGGCGCCCAGCAACAATTGTTGGCCGGTCTGCCCGCGGCAATAGAACGTGCGCGACACCTGAGCGCCGCCGAAAGATCGGTTAAAGAGCTGCCCGCCATATTCGCGGGCGAATGGCACACCTTGGGCGACGCACTGGTCGATGATGTTGACGCTAATCTGAGCCAACCGGTAGACGTTGGCCTCGCGGGAGCGGAAGTCTCCCCCCTTGATCGTGTCGTAAAAAAGCCGGCGGGCGCTGTCGCCGTCGTTCTGATAGTTCTTGGCGGCATTGATGCCGCCCTGTGCGGCGATGGAATGCGCCCGCCGCGCGCTATCCTGGAAACAGAAGCTCTCGACGTTGTAGCCAAGCTCGGCCAGTGAAGCCGCCGCCGAGGCGCCGGCCAGCCCAGTGCCGACGATCAAGATGCGAAACTTGCGTTTGTTCGCTGGATTGACGAGCTTCATCTCGAAACGATGCCGCTCCCACTTCTGCGCTAGCGGGCCGGAAGGAACGTGGGGATCGAGTTTCATCGTATGTCACTCCCGCAAAACCTTGGCAGAGCCGCGACCGTAAGGGAGCGGCAAGTCCAACCGCTCCCTTACGGTCGCGGCTCCCCACTAATAAATCCATCTCATCAAAATGACGAGCGGGATCGAGCAATTGCCGACAACAACGATAAGAGCGATCGCTGCGCCGAGGTTGTTCACCACCGTATCGTAGCCGCGTCCATTCAGCCCCAGGTGTTGCAACCAGCTGCTGCCGCCGTGCCACAGATGCAGTCCCAGGAAAATCTGGGCTACGATATAGGGAACTGCGATCAGAGGTTGCTGAAATCCAGCAATGACCATTCCGGCGACGTCGCCGGCTTTGGGTTCGAGTGCATATTTGAATTGACTTGGATCGATGACACCGAATGTAAAGTGGAGCAGATGATAGATAACGAAAAGGAGGATGACTATGCCTGTCAACATCATGTACCGCGAGGCCCAACTCGCCTCGGCCCAATCCTTACGAACATATCCGATGGGGCGGGCTGATTGGTTGTCCTGCCAGGTGCGAAAGGCGAAGAACATGTGAATCAGGAAGATGGCGAGCAAACCGATTCGTGCAGTCCATAACAGGCCCGGATGATCCATCAAGCCGTGGGCGTAGGCGTTTAGAGCATCTTTGCCAAAATAAATGAGCAGATTTCCGCTCATGTGGGCGATTACGAAGATTGTCAAACCCAGGCCGGTCAGCGCCATCACGTACTTTGAGCCGACCGACGAGAGCACCAACCGCGACAACCGATTCATCCTCATCCTTTCGACGACCGAAGCAGGCGGCCGGCTCAGACATTGCGCCGGCCTTCTCTATTCTTTATAGATGTTCTTTCCGCGAGAGCGAGAGGCGATTTCGGAAACCGTACGCGAGAGCTTCCATGCACGAAGGCATTTCACCAGCCCGCAGCTTGTTAGGTGGTTGGGTGGTTAGGTGGTTGGCCCCGATGGTCCGGCTCTCGAACCACGCAACCACCCAACCACCTAACCACCCAACAAGCCGCGGGCTGGCCCGTTTCTTGTTCTGGTCGTTGGTGTTCGGAGTCGCTTACACACAGCCTCGACTTTACTACTCCAATCAGAACCAGTATTTCTTGCACGGACTCGCGACGGCTGGGCTTGGTTTTCTCAAGGACGATTGGCTGGCGAACACAGCCGACCCCACGCCGATCTTTAGCGCCATCGTGGCCCTGACCTATCGATACTTGCACGAGTCGTTATTTTACCTTTATTACATCCTCTTACTCGGTATTTATTTCCATGCTCTGCTCGGTATCTTCGAGCATCTCTGCGGCGGCCGTGCGACTCCCCGGATGCGTCTCGGATTCATGGCTCTTTTCGTCATTCTGCATTCCGCCTTGCTGCGCTGGCTCTCGTGCATTCTGCTCGGCGACGATTATCCTTGGTATTTCCAGACGGGCGTCGCTGGTCAATACATTCTCGGCGCGGGTTTGCAGCCTTCGGTTTTCGGCGTTTTGCTTGTCCTATCGATCAGCACCTTCCTTCGTGATCGTCCGATACTGGCCGTGACGTGGTCCTCGCTCGCAGCCGTGATGCACTCCACCTACCTGCTCTGTGCAGCCCTGCTTACCCTGGCCTATCTCTATTTGCTTCTCCGCGATAAACGCATTCGCGAGGCCTTCGTCGTGGGTCTGTGGGCATTGCTCGTAGTTCTCCCCGTATTGATTTACAATCTCCGTAATTTCGCGCCCTCCTCCCCGGAGACGTTCGCGGAGTCACAGCATCTCCTGGCCCATTTCCGCATTCCGCATCACACTCAGGTGGACCGCTGGCTTGATGGCATCGCGTGGGGACAAATCGGCTGGATCGTGGCAGCGATGTTCCTCATTCGCGGCAGCCGATTGTTCGTGACTCTGTTCGTATCCTTCGCCTTCGCGCTGGCGCTATCGCTGGTACAAGTTAGCACCGGCAATGACACATTATCGCTCCTCTTCCCCTGGCGTGTGTCATCGATCCTTATTCCCGTTGCCACTGCGATTGTTCTGACACGGATCCTCCAATGGTTGGCCGCTCGGTTCTCGATGCCCTCGCCCTGGCAGGAATGTTCCATCCAAACGGCATGCGTCGCCCTCCTGACCTTCGCCATCGCGAAGAATTTTCATATCCTATTTCGGTCTCGGTTATCGCACAAATCCGGATGAGTTGTCGTTACTGGAACACATTCGCGGCCACAAAGAAGAAGGGGATGTGTATTTGCTTCCCGTGGAGTTGCCCAAACTCACTGCCGGCAAAAAAGGTTCGCCCTCGCTCAATTTCATGCCGCCGCCGCGCCGAACCACACAGAAGCAGAACATTTCGGTCGATTTGCAGCAATTTCGGCTGTTCACTGGCGCGCCCATCTATATCGATTTCAAGTCCATCCCTTACAAGGATGTCGAGGTCCTGCACTGGTACCAGCGTCTTTCGTGGAACCATCAGCTCTTCGAAAGAAGCGACTGGAATGACGAGCAGATCAAGTCTGAACTGAGGAGCCGGAGAATCACGCATGTTGTGATGGCCGCGGATCGTGAGGTTCGTTCCGATGTGCTGGAGTTGGTGTACTCGGATAAGTATTATCGGCTCTATCGGGTGCGGTTATCCTAATCCGCAGCGGGAGGATTGGGAGGAGGAGGCCGGCG
This sequence comes from Gemmataceae bacterium, assembly GCA_035653735.1. Classification (GTDB taxonomy): domain Bacteria; phylum Planctomycetota; class Planctomycetia; order Gemmatales; family Gemmataceae; genus JAJPHU01. Next base: position 19,410 of record DASRBG010000151.1, on the reverse strand, counting down.
GATGCGCGTGTGATTGATGTCGGCGACCACGAAGCAACCCGCCAGGGTGTCCAGGGGATGTTCGAGCACCACGCGCTGGAGGATTTCCGAAACGGCGTCGCGGCTGCGGTTTCGAGGACGCAACTGAAGGATGCCCGGATGACTACCCGGCGGGAAACGGCGTACATCCGCAAAGTCCAGGTCGAGCGTGAGGAAGAAACGGCCCTCCGCAACTGCGCGTTGCCAAACCACGGCATCGTCGGCGCCGCTAAGCCCCTCGTCCGTCACGCGCTCGGCGGAATAGCCTGCTCCATTTAAAAAGTCCTTATGCGGCTGTGCGAGGTTCGCATCCAGCTTGAGGAGGAACGCACTCATCGCAAGGGCACCAATTCTTCCTCAGCGGCAAGGACGGCGGCATAGGCCAACGCCGCGCGAATGTCTTCCGGTGTCGATGGCGGATAATCGTGGACGATTTCCTCCGGCGTCGAACCTTCGGCCAGGTTATCGAGGATCACCGATACCATAACGCGCGTCCCGCGAATGCACGGCTTGCCGTGACAAACGTGAGGATTCGTCGTGATCCGGTCTTGCCAGTTGTTCATTGCACACCACCTGCCAAATGCGGTTATTCGATCTTCGATACGATCCCATTGTACGGAGCGGCCGTCACTTGCGAGAACCTGTCTTGAGCTGGTTCGTCTCTTGACGCTTCTCACGTTTTTCACCGATCTTGTCGTGCTCACCCAATCGTTTGGCCAATTCATCCACGTCGCGCCATAGCGCTTGCCAGGCGGCGCGTTCGTTATCGGGCAGTCGATCCAGCTCCTGCGGATCGCGGACGGAGGCGAGGTCGGCATCGCTCCGCCAGTGCGCCATCTGTATCTGGATGTTCTTATTCACATCGGGATTGGTGCGTTCAGCGAGCTTGGCGTAAGCCCTCAGATCATCGCGCAGCCATCCCAGCGCCCAGCGGCGAAACATGGCCACGGACTTATCGGGCAACGAGTGAGCATCCTCACCTTGTCCGGCTGCGGCGACAGCGGCGCTGCACGCGGCGTTGTAGCGATGTTGTTGGTTCAAATCTGCGGCCAATTTGGAATCGAGCGTGAACGCCTCGGCGTAGAGGCGAGCCGAGGCTGCGTAGTGTTTCTTGTAAGGCTGCTGACACATCGAGGCCAAGACAACAGCATCGCCAGGATTGGCTGGCGATTCTTCACCCGTGAGGATGAAGGGTAGTCTTCGGGCGAGGGCGGCCCTGCGCTTGGCGTCTTGCACCCATTCGGCGGAGGGATAGCGCCAACCCGGTTGTTTCGACCCCAACTCATGGTGGCGTTTATAATAGGCCACGGCCTCGTCGAAACGCCCCTGGCGTTGCAGGGTGGCGCCGAGGTTGCCGTGTGCTTTGGCGTGCTTGGGGTCGAGTGCAATGGTCTGGCGGTATTCAGCCTCGGCCTCGTCCAATTGCCCCTTGGCGTACAGTTTTAGGCCGAGGTTGAAATGGGCCGAGGCATACCTGGGGTCGAAAACGATAGACCGCCGGTACTCAGCCACCGCCTCATCCACCCGTCCCTTGTCACTCAGAGCGTTGCCAAGGTTGTAGCAGGCCAGCGCGAACTTGGGGTCGAGCGCGATGGCCTGCCGATGCTCGGCCATCGCCTCGTCCAATCGCCCTTGGAGTCGCAGAACCGCTCCGAGACCAGTGTGGGGGGATGAGTACTTGGGATCGAGTGCGATAGCCTGGCGGTACTCAACCATTGCTTCGTCCAACCGCCCTGTTTTTACCAAGGCGGCGCCGAGGTTGTTGTGGGCTGTGGCGTCCTTGGGATCGAGTGCGATAGCCTGGCGGTACTCAACCATTGCTTCGTCCAACCGTCCCTTGCCATCCAGGGCCCTGCCGAGATTACTGTGGGCCGGGGCGAACTTGGGATCGAGTACGATGGCCAGGCGGCACTCAGCCATCGCCTCGTCGAATCGTCCCTTCTTACTCAGGGTAGCGCCGAAGTTGCTGTGGGCCATGGCGTCCTTGGAGTCGAGTGCGATCGCCTGGCGGTATTTAGCCATCGCTTCGTCCAACCGCCCTTTGTGAGAGAGGGCGGCGCCGAGATTGTCATAGGCAGGAGCGTACTTGGGGTCGAGTGCGATGGCCAGGCGAAACTCAGCCATCGCCTCGTCCCATTGACCTTTTTCAACCAGGGTCCTGCCGAGATTGTTGTGGGCCGGGGCGAACTTGGGGTCGAGTGCGAGGGCCTGACGGAACTCAGCCATTGCTTCGTCCCATTGCCCTTTTTCAACCAGGGCGCTGCCGAGGTTGCTGTGGGCCAAGGCGTACTTGGAGTCGAGTTTGATGGCCTGGCGATACTCTGTAATTTTTTCGTCTAACCGCCCTTTGTCAGCCAGGGCGTAACCCATCTCCAGATGTAGATATGGGTTCGTGGGCGTCTGTCGCACCAACCACGCGAGCAAGTCCAGTCCTTCACTTTCGCGGTCACTTCTCAGCAAAGCCCGCGCCAAGCTCACACCCAGTTCCGAACGAACCGCCCGCGCCGCCCTGTAGCACTCCACCGCTTCGGCCCAACGCGGCGGTTGCTGAGCCCCTAGCAACTGGCCCAGCGTGTGGTGCAGCACAACCTCGCCCGGACGCGCCGCGATGGCCGCACGCATCAACTGCTCCGCCCTCCCCTCTTCCCCGGCCGCTCTCACTGCCCGAACTAGTGTCAGCAAACCCAAAATCGGCTCGGCGGCGGGGTCCGTCTGCTGGGCCAACTGCACAAGCCGCCTACGGTCTTGTCCCAGCGGAAGCTCAATCGAAAGCGGCACAGGGCGCAATGACGTAGACAGAATACCTAAGGCGCGCTCCAAGGGCAGCCGGCCGCGTACCACGATCTCACGCAGCTCGCGCTGCTTCGAGCCTGGATTGGAGTCCAAGACAGTTGCCAGATCGGACAGCGGTTGCCACTGCTGTTTCGCTTGTCCCTGCCGCCGCCGTTCGCTCGCCCATTCGTCCAGGGCTGCGATCACTTCGGTCACCACCGGCGCCGGACGCGCTTGCAGCAGCGTCGCCGCCTCGCTTGTGGGAATGCTGTTCACATCCAGCCCCCAGCGACGGAAGGCGGCCGTGAATTGTTCGTCCGCCGTTGGCTCCGTTAGGGCCATCATCATGTCCTTGCCAACGCTCTGGTATTTCGGTCCCTCGCGCGGGCCGCGTACATCCAGCAACGCCGCCAACAACTGCTGGTCTTTAATTGCCGCGTCCTTTTCCCTCTCCAGACGCGCGATCAATTCCGCCGCGCGCTGCCGTGCCGCCGCCGAGGCGTTGTCAGCCAGCTGCGCCGCCATCCGCGCTACCTCCAACGCCTGCCGATACCTGTCCGTCTGTAACGGGTCGGCCCACGCCTGCTCGGCAAGCAGTTCGGCCTGAGCCAGGCCGTTGCCCACCGTCATGTCCGCTTTTTCGATTTGCTGCTGCCGCCACCATAATGCTCCGCCCACGCCCGCCAGCAGAACTAGCACCAAGGCCGCCAAAGCCAGTGTCCGCCGTTTCGCGCGCCGTTCTGCTTTGGCCCGCTGCTGGGCCTCGCGCGCACGCTCCGCCTCCGCAGCCGCTCGCGCCAGCGCTTCCTTCGCCCGCTCTTGTTCCACGACGGATCGCGCTTGTTCTTCTCGCGCTCGGGTCTCCGCGGCGACGCGCTCCAATTCGGCTTGCCTCAAACGTTCTTGCACTTCCGCCTGATATGTCTTCACGCGATCCGCCACGACATTAGCGTCACGCGGCCGGTCGTCACGACTAAGGCTCAGACATTCGCGACAGAGCGCGACCAGCGCCGAGTCTGCGCCGCATTGCTGCAAGCACCCGAGCGCCTGCGTCACATCGCCGCGCTTGGCGCGGCGATGCACTTCGTCGCCATCCGTTCCGGAGTACGCCGGTTGTGTCGTCAGAATCTCACAGAGGATGGATCCCAGCGCGAATACATCGGCGCGCTCATCCACCATGTCCCATTCGCCCAAAGCTTGCTCCGGCGGCATGTAAGCCGGTGTGCCAAAGCCCGATCCCGCTCGCGATAAGTCCACCGGCGTATCGGCTTCCACGGGGATGCGCGTGCCGGCGGCGTCTGTTGTCGCTTCGTATTCGGCGGCAGCGTCGTCGGGTTTCAGCACTTTTGCCAAGCCCCAGTCCATCACTTGCACTTCGCCGAAGCGGCGGCCGACCATGACGTTGAGTGGTTTCAAATCGCGGTGGATAACGCGCTTGCTATGGGCATAAGCTACCGCCTGACAGATCTTCTCGAAGATGCTCAGCAGATACGGCAGACGCTCCGGTTTGCCGGCCTCTTCCTTGAGGATGTCGGCGAAGGTTGTGCCGCGCACCAACCGCATCGTGTAGTGCAAGAGTCCGCCGGACAATCGGCCCAGGTTGTGAACGGGCACGATGTTGGGGTGCTGCAACGAGCCGGCGATGCGCGCTTCGCGGAGAAAGCGGCGCTCCGCCACATCGATGCCGCGATATTCGGCCGTCATGACCTTGATGGCCAGATCGCGGCCCAGGGCCGGGTCGCAACAGCGATACACATCGCCCATGCCGCCCCCGCCCAGCTTCTCGATCAATTGGTAGCCGCGCAAATCGAATTCCGTCCGCGGAGTGGGATCGGCCACAAACGGCGGCGCGGCGGGAAGCAATGACGACTCGGCACCGCAATCGGGACAGACCCAGGTTTGGAGCGTCTCGTCAAGCTCAACGATCTTCTTGCACCGCCGACAGCTCGAGCGCGGCTTCATAGCGCGTAACGCTTCGCTGTGCCGAGGGAACGCGGCCTCGTATTCCGCTCGCCGTGGACGTTCGCCGTTCTTCAATCGCTGGAGGTATTCCCATTGGATCAATTCCACCTGTTGCACGTCGTCGAGTTGCGCGTCTTCGCGCTGCAATCGTGGAACTGCGAAATAATGTTCGCCCAAGAGCGCGGGAATCTTCGCCTTGATGCGATTCTGGATGTCCATTTGCAGGAGGACGAAGATCCGAACGGAGCTGCATGGCTCCTCGGTGGCCGGCAGATGTTGACGCCAGTCGGGAATGGGGTCGCCGGGGCGCCAGGCCAGCCAGGCAGCTTCAAAGCGATTGAGCCGAAATTCGGAAGCGTTCGTATCTAGTGTCTGTTGCGAGTTCGTGTCCGGCATGGGGCGTCTCCTTTGACTGAGCAATTATGCCGTGGCAGATCGAGAATAGCTCTTTTTCTTCTCCAGTAATATCAGGTTCCGGGAGCATTTCAATTCCAGTGCGGTCTCTGCCATTGCGAACGCAGCGCCTAGCCCAAAGCGTTAGCGACGGGCGCTTCCGCCCCTCGCTGACGCTTCGGGCGAGTGATTCACCAGCGCAGCTCCAATTTGGGCAACGGACGTTGTGTACCGCGCCGGTCGATCCACAACAGGAGAACCGCGCTGACGACGGCCACGAAGTGCAGCAGCACCACCGAGCGCAGCGCGGTGGTGTGGCGCAGCCTCATGAGGAGTTCTCCCCGATGCGCGTCCGCCAACTTCTTCTCTTGCGTGGTAGGATTTTCCTTGACCTCACTCCTCGTCTCCTGGTCTACCCAATCCGTATAGCGGCTGTCGAGGCTGAATCCCAGAAGTACTTGAAGTCCCAGAAAGAATAACAAAACGAGATTGACCGCGGCTACGATCCCCCATCGCCAGGGCATCAACTTATCGACCTGAGTAGATAGCTTAATATGGAGCAAGGGCAGGACCACGCTGGCGATCGATACGATAAGGGCGGGAAAGAACAGAATCAGGTAAAAGATCGTCAGGACGCTAACACCAGGTTTATGCTTCTCATCCCCGATGAAGCGAACAAGATCCTTCAAATCACCATCCACCGAATAGGTGCCGAAAGCAGCATACCAGGCGTTGCCCGTCACCGCCGGCACTCCGCCTGGATAAACCCCATCCCAGTCGAAGAATTGAAGGAAGAAGACCAACACCAAGCACACGGGAGCGATCCACGGCAGCACCTTGGGATTGAGGCTCATGGCCAAGGTATGTTGATGATCGAGAGGCAGCGGAGTGGTCGGAGGGGGCAGCGACGGCGTAATTGACGTCTGGGGTAGAGACGGCTCCAATTCCGGCAGAGGAGGTGGTGGGGGAGGCGGCGACGGCTCGTGGCGGATCGAGTAAATATCCGTCTCCGGCACTTCCGAAGGCGGTGAGGGCGGAGCGGAGCCGGGCAGACCCGGCACGGTGAAGTTGCCGCCGCAGAGCGGACATTTCATCAGTTGTCCGGCGAACTCCTCGGGAACTGTCAGCATTTTCTGACAATTGGGACAAAGAAGATTCATAAAGGTTCTATCCTCCTGCTTCCTGCTAAGTGGCGAACGCCTCCGCGTTCGTCATCGGATCCTTGCTAACGCCGAGCGGCGTGGCCCTGAAAAGCGCGCGGCAGAATATCGAGCAGGTCCGAAGCGATGAGCGATACCTCGCCGGTCTGCTCCCGCGCCAAATCGCCAGCTCGACCATGAAGATACACACCTAGTTGCGCCGCGGCAAATATTTCCAGCTTTTGGCCGATAAGCGCCGCGATCAGGCCGCCGAGTACGTCCCCGGTGCCGCCCGAGGCCATGCCGGGATTGCCCGTCGTATTGACGTAAACACGATGGCCGTCTGTCACAACGGTACCGTAACCCTTGAGCACTACAACGACGCCGTGCGTCCGCGCGAACTCGGCAGCCAGCTCCTGGCGATGGGCCTGCACCTTCGGGATGTCGCAGCCGAGCAGCCGGGCGAATTCGCCTGGGTGGGGCGTCAGAACGATCGGCCCCTGGTGTTTGCGAAGAGCATCCAGCTTCCCGACCAGCACATTGAGGGCGTCGGCATCGAGGACCAGCGGCGTTGTGGTTTGATCGAGGAGAGTGGCGAGCATGTCGCCAAGATCGTTGCTCTGACCAAGACCGGGACCGATCGCGGCGACACTGTTGCGATGCACCAGATCGATCAACTCGTTAAGAGCGGCTGAGCTGAGGCGGCCGTGCGCGTCCTGCGGCAGCGGCGCGGTCGTGTAACAGGGATTCGCGGCGGCAACAATGGGCAGAATGTCTTCGGGCACGGCTAAACGCACTAGCCCCGCGCCGCCCCGCAACGCCGCGCTGGCGCATAGCACCGCCGCTCCGGACATGCCGCGGCTGCCGGCCACGACCAGTACTCGGCCGTAGCTGCCCTTATTGCTATCCAAAGGCCGCGGTGCCAGTCGGGGCACGTCCGTGACCACGAGTAGAGACGTAGTAGACATGGGGTCGTTATACGGAGGCGAGCGGGGTCGCGTAAGCGCCCCGAGCGTATCCCGGCTCGCGTAAGCGCCCCAAGCGTATCCGGTCCTCGGGGCGCTTACGCGACCCCGCTCGCCGGATGATTGCTCTTTTCATGAGAAGCGACCCTAGAGTAAGATTCGTCCTCGTTGGCACGACTCGCCAACGAAAGGACTCGGGACGCCGGCGCATCGGAAACGCCGGCGTCGGGCCAGGAAGGCCAGCGGAGAAGAGGAACGCGGGACAGGAAAGACCCAAACCTGTCCGCTTGGGACGCACATCATCCAACTGCCTCCGTCCGAGAACCATCGCCGCGAACCCCCCGATGGAACCGTGTATCCATCGAGGAGGCCGCGGTTGCAGGGACCGGCCCGCCTCGCCGGTTCAGACACGATCCTTTTCCCACGGAACAGAAAAGATGATTCGCGCTCCCATTCTCTTCCGGGTCGATGCCGCGCCGCGCCTCGGCTGGGAACATCTGTCGCGCTGCCTGACATTGGCCGCCGCCATCCAACGGCGTCGCCGGCCAGCCTATTTCTTATCGCAGCTGGAACCCAGTTCGCTCGGACTGGCTATCAAGCGCGGCGGCAACGATTGGCTCGAAGCCGGCAGTCCGGCCGGTACGGCCAACGACCTGGAGGAGTTGGTGCAAGAGGTTCGCCGGCTGCGGCCCGCAGCCGTCATCGTCGATTCGCCGGATGTGAAGGAGGAATATCTGAACGTCCTTCGGGGCACCGGTGTTTTGGTCGTATCAATGGACAGTCTTGCACAGACTGCTTTCTCGTCGCAATTGATCGTCAATCCGCTGTTGGGTCCGGGTCGGGAATCCTATGAGTTCACGCGCGGCACTCAACTGCTGCTGGGTGCGCGTTTTGCCCTGGTGAGACCGGAAATTCGCCGGCAACGTCCGGCCCGAGCGCAGGAACCCGCTCAACCCTTCCGTGCCGTGGTCGCCCTAGGCGATGACGATCCCCACAATCAGTCCGCCGAGTTGGCCAAGTGCCTGCTCAATTGTCCCAAAGTCGGCCGAGTGGACGTGCTGGTTCGACCCTATCACCGCGATTTGGACAACCTGAAAGCGCTTGCGGAATCTTGTCCCGAACGTCTCGAAATCGTTCATGAGGCGGGCGAAGTGCCGTTCCGCATCGTCCGCAGCCATTTCGCTGTCAGTGCCGGAAACGCTTGGTCGCTGGAGCTGGCGTGCGTTGGCGTGCCGCAAATCATCATCGTGCAAGCCGAGACGCACTGGCCGACCGCGCAACGGCTCGAGGAGGAAGGAGCGGCCACCTGTCTGGGTTGGCAAGCGAACGTGTCCACGCAGACCATCCGCCAGGCCGTCGCCGACCTGCTTGGCGATCCGCTGGAGCGCCAGGCGATGGCCCGTTGCGGCCGCAAGCTAATCGATGGCCGCGGTCCGGATCGCTTGGTCACGGCCCTGGAGGTGTTGCTGCATCCCTCGCGGCAAGTTCAGATCGCGGCCGCCGCTTGAGGATGACAGGGTGACAAGGTGACACGGTGACAAGGTGAAGGGGAATTCGTATGTTCACTCTGTCACCTTGTCACCCTGTCACCCTCTCGCTCTGTCAGCTTCCATCACGGGATGAGTATCATGGACAAGCATCAGGTCGCCGCCATCCTCGATGAAATTGGCACAATGTTGGAACTCCAGGGCGAAACCCCCTTTCGCTCGAATGCCTACCACAACGGCGCCCGCGCTATCGAACAGCTAGAAGAAGACCTCGCGACGGTCGTTCGCGAAGGACGTCTTGCCGCAGTGCCCGGTATTGGCTCCACTCTGCGCGATAAAATCACGACGCTCGTCGCCACCGGTAGTCTCCCGTTCTATGAGGATCTTCGCAAGAAGATCCCGGCCGGGCTTTTCGATATTCTGCGCATCCAGGGATTGGGACCGAAGCGCGTGAAGCTGATGTACGATCAGCTCGGAATCGATACGCTCGACAAGTTAGCCGCCGCTTGTGAGAGCGGGCAAGTGGCGAAGCTAAAGGGAATGGGGGACAAGACGCAACAGAAAATCCTCGAAGGCATTCAATCGCTTCGTCAGATGGGTTCACGCGTGCGCATCGACCAGGCGCTAGCGCTGGCGAGCCGGTTGATTGAAGGACTCGAAAAAGCGCCGGGGATCATTCGCATGGAGCTTTGCGGCAGTTTGCGGCGCCGGCGTGAAACGATCAAAGATATCGACATTCTTATCAGTTCTGATGCGCCCGAGCCGATCATGGAGCGCTTTGTTTCTCTGCCCGGCGTCACGCAAGTGATCGCGCATGGAGCAACGAAATCGAGCGTAATCGTCCAGGGCGACGGGCGATTGTTTATGAACGCCGATCTACGGATCGTCAGCGATGAGCAGTTTCCGTTCGCTCTTCACTACTTCACCGGCAGCAAGGAACACAACATCGCCATGCGCCAACGCGCCCAGCAGTACGGACTCAAACTGAACGAATACGAGCTTGCCGGACCCGACCGCCGAGTGAACTGCCGTGACGAAGCCGATGTTTTCAAGGCGCTCGATCTTGCATACATCCCGCCCGAAATGCGTGAGAACACCGGCGAGATGGATGCCGCAGTCAATGGTGAGCTGCCGAACCTCATCGAGGTGGACGACATCCAGGGCGTTTTCCACTGCCACACTACCTACAGCGACGGCGGCAACAGCGTGGAGGAAATGGCGCTGGCAGCGAAGGCTATCGGTTTGAAATACCTCGGCCTGGCCGACCATTCGCAATCGCTGACCATTGCCAATGGGCTTACTCCCGAGCGCGTGCGCCAGCAACAAGCCGAGATCGACGCCGTCAATCAGCGCCTCAAGGGATTCAAGGTCCTCAAGGGCACGGAGTGCGATATTCTTGCCGATGGCCGGCTCGATTATAGCGATGACTTGCTGGCGACATTTGATTACGTGGTGGCCAGCGTCCATAGCCATTTCAAACAATCACGCGAGGAGATGACGGCGCGCATCATCAAGGCGATTCGCAATCCCCATGTGACCATGCTCGGCCACGCTACCGGTCGACTGCTGTTGCGGCGCGAAGGCTATCCGGTTGATCTGGAGGCTGTGTTGCACGCGGCGGCGGAGAGCGGAACAATGATTGAGATCAATGCTCATCCGCAACGGCTCGATCTCGACTGGATCCATTGCAAACGGGCAAAGGCGCTGGGTGTGAAAATCGTCATCAACCCCGATGCCCATAATGCCGGGGACATCGACCTTTACCGCTACGGCGTGGACGTGGCACGGCGCGGCTGGTTGGAAAAAGGCGATGTGTTCAACACGAAATCGCTGGCGGACGTGACGAAAGCGCTGGCGGCACGGAAACCAAGTTAATCTCCACAAAAGGAAGCATCAAGACAGAGCGATTAATTCATGCTCTCGGCTGATGCGTTCGCGAAACTGTAGATCGTTAATGAGACAAGGATGCTTGTATTGCTCCAGCGTTCCCCCGGTCTTGAGCAATCGCTGCCGGTCCCATTGGAGCCAGAAACCGGGACGAACCAATTCCAGCCGCACCGGACCCAGCCGCTGGCTGGCGCGCTTGCTGTCGTACTCGATGTTCACCTTTCGCAACCGAGCGTCCAGACGCTCGGAAAGCCGCTGGCCCACGGACGAGTCGGACATGTCGCCCTGCTCGACGAACAAACCATAATAGGGCTGCTCGAACTCCGTGCCTGTGCCGTTCGTGGCCTCGTTGTCCGGCCAGCACGGGGCGAGACTGTACGCGGTCAGCGTCAAATCCAGCTCGCGCTGCACTTCGGCCATCGCCTGGGTAACATGGTATTCAGACAGTTTTTCTCCGGTCAAATTGGCGAAGTGCGCTCCCTTGCTGAGAAATTCGATCAACGGGGTGCCGTTGTGGAAGCCGGCGACACGGACCAGGTCGTGAATGTGGTAGCGATAAAGACCGAACGCCGTCGTCAGCAGGATGAAGTAGGTCGCTCCTTCCTTTAGCTCGTGAGCGCCGAGGACGGTTGGATTCGGACTATCTCCCTCTGATTCGGGGATGAACTCGAAATAATGCGTCGTGACATCGAGGACCCCCGCAGGCGTGCCGTCGGCCAGCGGGATCGTCATGCGGCCCTCGCTGGCGATCAGTCCAACGTCGCGCACCGGCGTGGCGCCGAAATAGCGCGGATAGTGCCGCAAATACGAGCCAACGCTGCCGCCCATCCAATTGCCCAGGATGCAATCGCACGGCCAATAATCCTTGGGGTACAGCGTTCCCGTACGGTTCACGATCTCTTCCAGCTGACGGGCACGCTCCGGGTGGCGGCGGATACGACGAGTCAATTCGGCGCGGATGTCGGCGGGCAAATCGAGATGGCTCGACAGCGTCCCATCGTGGAGATCGCGGATCAGGGCTTCTTTATCCTGGTCGCCGGCGCGGGCCAGGTTGATGAGCGTGCTGGGATTGGCGGCGATAATCATGCCGACCTTGCGCGGGATGCTCAGGAGCAGGACGGCGTAATACTTGCTGCGCGGATCTTTGATACGGGCGATGCACGGCGGCACGCTATAGAGCCAGCGGATGATGCGTTTCTGCATCTGGGCGGTCAGGCCTGTGACGGCGCCGCAGGGGATGCCGGCCTCCGTACGAAATTCGTCGGGGTCGCCGGACATTTGCAGGATCGGCTGCATGCGGACCGCCGGATGATCGCGGAAAACCTTCAAACCCCAAATGTTCCAGCCGCGACGGTAATCGTCGAGGTATTGCTGGGTAACGGGGATGAATTTGCGTACCGCGGTGGTGCCGCTGGTTAAGGCGAACATGTGAATGCGTGAATCGGCGAGCAATGCGGACGTTTCGCCGTGTCGAAGGCGCGCGATATACGGCTCGAAGTATTCGTAGCCGGCCACCGGAACCTGATGGCGAAAGTCATCTACGCTTCGGACGGCGTCGAAGCGGTGGTCTCGTCCAAAACCGGTCGCGGATTGATGGGCGATGATGTCGCGCAGCAGGGCTTCCTGCACCTCGCGCGGGCTGTACGTGGCCGCCTCGAACTGAGCCAGTCGCCGACGAATGGGCCGGGCGATCGACTTGAGGACGACCTTGCGAAGCAGAAAACGAACCACGCTCTTGAGGCCGCGACGAATCGGATTGCTCATGATCGTCTCACGCTGAGCAAGCAGCGACGCAGTGCGTCGCAGACTTGCGTTCCCACGCGGAGCGGGAACCAGGAAGAGGAGAGTTTAACGCTGCCGACTAACTTTGACCGTTCGCCGACCCTCCTGGTTCCCACGCTCCGCGTGGGAACGTGCGTCTGGACGCTCCGCGTCCCGTCTCATGGTTATTTTTTTTTCCGCCAGGTGCATTTCAAAAAAACGCAAGACGCGCTGCCTGTATTCTTCGCCGGCGACCTGGAGGGCTTGATTGTGCTTGGCGTTCTCGACCAGCCATAATTCCTTCGGCTCGCGGACGAACTCGAAGAGGCGGCTGGTCATCTCCGCTTTGATGTACGTGTCGGCCTGGCCGTGAATCATCAAGAGCGGACGCGGCGCGAGGCGCGGCAGGTAGCGTTCCAGATGCGGAAAACGACAGCGGCGCTCGCGTTCGATTCGCCGAATACCGGCCAGGCCGATCAGTCCATAAAACCAGAGCGGGATCAATCCCTGGATGGTGTAGTGGTCGTTGTAAATGCGGAACCACTGCTTCATGTACGGCACCAACGTCGTATAGGTGGCAAAGGCGCCGTCGGTTACGCAACAACGGATGTAGGGATCGCGGGCGGCAACGAATAGTCCGGCCCCTGCTCCCTTGCTGATGCCAAAGAAGCCGATGCCGCGCGGGTCGGCATCGGGCCGGCCTTTGAGATAAGCCAATGCTGCTTCGACATCGCTCACTTCGTAAGTTGTGACCCACTGTAACGGTTCATAGCCCCGCATGGCGTCGCTCGTGCCCTGATTGCGGGATTCGAAAGCGAACACGTCGAAGCCTTTTTCCACCAAATGCTCGCAGTACGAGCGGCAGGCCCAGCAATTGGAGCCGAACTCCAGTCCGAAGAGAATAACGCCTCGGCGCGGGGATGCCGCGCGGAGGTAACAACCGGACAGCGTCAATCCGTCGCTGGTGGGGAAACGAACCTGCTCGGCTTCCGGCAGCGCCTGGCCGCGCGGGATCACAAACAGCGGTTTCTCCTGAAATATCCGTATGAGAAAATGGAGGTATCTCACACGGATATAGACGTGCAGGAGCACGAGAGTCAGGAACAAAAGAACCGACATGCTGCACAGAAGCGCCACACCTAGCCAGAACAACACAGCAGCAACCTCCAAGGCAATTAATGATTGATGATTGATGGTTGATGAATGAAGCAGAAATAAACCTCATGCATCAATCATCAATCATCAATCATCAATTGGAAAATCGGCTGACGATGAGCGAGATGTTTTGTCCCCCGAAACCGAAGCTATTGCTGAGCGCGTGCTGGATTCGCTTTTCGCGTGCCGTGCCGGGGATGTAATCGAGGTCGCAGTCGGGGTCGGGAGTCTCGTAATTGATGGTTGGCGGCAGTACGCCGCGCCGGATCGCTTCCACACAAGTGATCAATTCGACCGCGCCGGCGGCGGCGATGAGATGGCCCATCATGCTCTTGGTGCTGCTCACCGGGATGCGATACGCTTGTTCGCCGAAGACCTTCTTGATTGCCAAGGTCTCCACGCTGTCGTTGACCTTCGTACTCGTGCCGTGGGCGTTAATGTATCCGATATCGGAGCGGTTAAGTCCGCTATCTTTTAGCGCCCCCTCAATGCAGGCGATGGCGCCGCGCCCGTCCGGATGGCTATCGGTGACGCGGAAGGCGTCGGCCGTTGAGCCGTAGCCGGTCAACTCGGCCAGAATCTCGGCGCCGCGGCGCTTGGCGTGCTCTAGATCTTCGAGTACGAGCATGCCCGCTCCTTCGCCGAGGACGAAACCATCGCGTTGGAGATCAAACGGACGCGAAGCCCTCTCGGGAGCATCGTTTCGCGTGGACAAGGCCGTCAGCAGATTAAAGCCGGTCACGCCGAATGGATGAATCATGCTGTGGGCGCCGCCGACGAGCATAAGATCGGCGTCACCGTGGCGAATCAGTTCGGTCGCCTCGCCGACCGCCTGGCTGCTAGCGGCGCAGGCCGTCAAGCAGTTGTAATTCGGCCCGCGCAGGTCGAAGTGCGCGGCAAGATGCGCCGGGGTCGTGTGCAACTCTTGCTCGGACTCGCGTTCGGGATGAAACGCGGTCAACGTCCCGCGCTCGAAGGCGGCCGTATCGAACTGTCGCGTCTCGCGGCGGTAGGACTGGTAGATCCACGAGAGCAGATTGTGAAAATCCTGAATGCCCTCGCCGGAGCCGAGGTAAACGCCGAAGCGATTGCGATCCACGCGCGGATCGTTGAGCAGGCCGGCGTGCCGGAGCGCTTCCTGAGCGGCGACTGCGGCGAACTGGCTATTGATGCCCGAATGATCCCAGCGGCGGCAATCGAGAATGAAACGGTGCAGGTCGAAGTTTTTGACCTGGGCCGCGAACTTCGTGGGAAAACGGCTTGCGTTGAACGACTCGATCGGCCCGACACCGTTCTTGCCGTGCAGCTGTGCCTCAATGTTCTCGCGCACATTATGGCCGAGAGGTGTGATTACGCCCATCCCGGTGATGACAACTCGTCGTCGCATGGATGCCTCCGATCGTTTAGCCGCGACGCGTAGCCGACTGCTACCGCGCTCCGCTTCGCGTCTAAACGGGGACAGTTTATTTCGCCCCGTCGTTCCATTGCCGAACTACGATGGCAGCGGCCTGTCCCATCTGCGTGAAGCTCACTTTAAGCACGTAAGGGCGAGCCAAGGGCCGCGCTTGGCCGGTAAGGATTGTAATGGGACAATCGGGGTCGGGTTGTTCGTAATTGAGTGTGGGCGGCACTCGGCCGCTGCACATGGCCAACACGCTGCCCGCCAGTTCGGTCGTGCTTCCGCCGGCGCCAAGATTGCCAATATAACTCTTGGGAGCGAAGACCGGCACGGGAGGCGAGCAAGCGCCAAACACTTCGTGCAAACAGCGCGCCTCCCACGCATCGGATTCTAGCGTCGAGAGACCGTGGGCGTTGACATGATCGACCTCTTCCGGCCCAATTCCCGCCTCGTTCAAGGCGGCGCGGATGGCCCGCGCGAGTCCGTCTCCCTTAAGTCCTGGATCAAACGCCGCCCCAAAGCCTATGATTTCCGCATAGATGCGCGCGCCGCGTCGCCGAGCGTGTTCGAGATCCTCGACGACAAAGACGCCCGCTCCTTCGCCCAGCACCAAACCATCGCGGGAGCGATCGAAGGGACGACACGCCTTTTCCGGCTCGGCGTTCCGGCGAGACAAGTGCTCAAAGAGGCATTGTCGCACCAGGCTAAGGGGATTGAGCTTGCTCTCGGCCCCGCCCACCAGGAAGAAGTCGGCTTGGTCGCGCAGGAGGATGCGATACGCCTCCCCCATCGCCAACAGGCTGGCGACGTCACTTTCGGTGATGCTGTTATTGGGTCCGCGAGCATCGTGCAGGATCGAGACGTGGCAGGCCAGCATATTGGGCAGGTATTTGAGCATCCACAGCGGTTGAATCGCCGGCAGACCGTGCTCGCCCCATTTCTCGAGATCGACACGACCCGGTTGACAATTGGCACTAACGCAGGACGCCTCGATCAAATCGTGCAGTTCGGTCGCGATAAGGCCGGCACCGAACTCAACCCCGAAACGCGTTGGGTCCAGCTTACTCTTGTCCACCTTGCCGTCGTCGAGCGCACGCTGGGCACCTGCGACCGCGAGCTGGATCGTCCGCGCCATCACTCGAAGGCTCTTGCGGTTTTCCTTCTCCAGGAAATCCTTGGCGTTGAAATTGGGAATTTCGCCGGCGATTCGAACGGGCAAGCCGGAGGTATCGAACGACTGGATGGGGCGAATACCGCTCCGTCCGTCTTCGAGGGAACGCCAGAAAGAGGCCACATCGAGTCCGATGGGGCTAATAATGCCAATGCCGGTGATAACGGCCCGGCGCGATGGTGAAGACATGGGACACCTGTTAATCACTCAGCCCCCTGCCGTCCCGGCCGGGCCTCCCGTCCTATCTTTTCCGCCAGTCATCCGGCCCAGCAGATACTTCATCTCGCCGCTGAAAACGAAGTTATGATCGCCAAACAGTTGTTTCGAGCGCGACTGATCGAGGTGGGCGAAGAAAATCTCGGCCTCGACCGTCACCTGGCCGCCCACCAGGACGCGGCCTTGCACGGACGCGCCCTCGGGGCGAAGATGCTGGATCTCCGCTTCATAGACAAGCTGCTCCCCAGCGAGCATTTCGCGGTGGAAGACCGCCCGCGGAACCTTGGCGAGAACAACCTTTTCCTGAAAGTTGTTCACTTCGCCAACCAGGATGCCGCCCGTCTGGGCCAAACCTTCAAGGATGAGCGCGGCCGGCATTACCGGATAGTTGGGGAAATGATCGCGAAAGTGGTCCTCGGCGAGGCTGAGGTTCTTCACCGCCCGCGCCGATTTGCCACTTTGGAAATCCACAAAGCGATCAATCCAGATCCAGCGCATGTTGCTTCTTCATCCCCAGGCAGAGCCGCGACCGTAAGGGAGCGGTTGTCTCGGGGCGCTTACGCAACCCCGCTCTCCGCTCCCTTACGGTCGCGGCCGTGCTTTCCCGGCTGAGGTTAGTTGTTTCCGTTTTCCAGCTTGCCCTGGATATACCGCGTGATCAGATCCACGGTAAACAGGTTGCTGAGGTTGCCGACTTCCGGGTTCTCCTCGAACTTGGTCAGATCGGCGAACGGCATCTTGGCGCGCAATTCCTCAAGCCCCTTGGGGGTGACGCGGCCGTCCTGAACCAGCTCCGGATCGCCCTGGAAGATGGATTCGGGGAACAACTCGCCGCGCGGGATCTTGATCCCGAACTCGCGCTCGAGGCGGAAGACGATGTCCAGGAAATCGATGGACTCAGCGCCCAGATCTCCTTGCAACGTAGAGGTCGGTTTAATGTCCTCCTCATCCACGTTGAGCGCCTCGACCAGGGTCGCAGACACCTTGGAATAGATTTCGTCCTGCGTCGGCATCGGAGCAAACCTCCCACAAAAGAAAACACGATCACAAGCTAGTATCCACGGCCAGGCAGGCCATCCGCCTGGCGGCACTGCTATTCGGCGACTGCTCCCAAAGTCAGCCCGCCGTCCACCGTCAGCACCTGACCCGTGATGTAGGCGCTATCGGCGCTTGCCAGAAAAACCGCCACTTTTGCGATGTCTTCTGGCGTTCCGATGCGACGCATCGGAATGTATTTGGCGATCCGGTCGCCCGCCTTATTGCGGACGGCGGCGCTCATGTCCGTCTCGATGAAGCCCGGCGCGATGGCGTTGACCGTGACGCCCCGCTTGGCTAATTCCACCGCCAAAGCCCGCGTGAACGAATTGATCGCTCCCTTACTGGCTGAGTAGTTCGTCTGCCCCATGTTCACATGGTCGGCGGCGACGCTGGAGATATTAATGATCCGGCCGGCGCGGCGCTGCATCATGCCGAAGGCGACGGCGTGACAGAAATTAAAGACGCCGCCCAGGTTGGTCTGCACAACCTTGTTCCAGGCTTCGGGCTTCATGCGGACGAAGAGATCATCCTCGATCACTCCCGCGTTGTTGACGAGGATATTGATCGGCCCCAGCTCTTGCTCGACGCGCTGCACGCACGACTCCACGGCCGCGGCGTCGGCGACATCGGTCTGGAAGGCGACAGCCGTGCTGCCCTTGGCCTTGATCTCATCGACGAGTTTGCCGGCGGCTTCCTGACTGCCGCGATAGACAACGGCCACTTTTGCGCCCTCGGCGGCGAACGCCTGAGCAATGGCCCGGCCGATGCCGCGGCTTCCGCCCGTGACCAAGGCTATCTGATCCTTCAGCCGCATGAATGTCTTGTCCTTTCGGATTCATCGTTTTTGCGTGAATCGATGAATCCCTATCGTTGTTGCAGCAATCCGTACAGTTCCCGAAAATGCTGGATCAGCCGTTCGTCCGCCGTCCGCATTGCCGGGTCGCGGTCGCCCAAGTTGTAGTGGGCCAGCGCCAGACGGGCAGACACAGTGCTTTGTCCTTCCGTCTCACCTTTGCCCTTGAAGACCGCCAATCCGTTTCCCCGTTCGACCAACTCGACCGAGACCGCCATCTGTCGTCCCGGCTCCATGAAAGTGCCGTACTTGACGCCTTTCGCTTCTCGCAGCACGATGACGCTGGAAGCGAAGTTATCGGTCAACCTCAGCAGCCACGCTCCCGCCTCAACCAAGGTGTGGAGCATGAGAACGCCGGGCATCACCGGAAACGTCGGAAAATGGTCGGCCAGGTACTCCTCGCCCAAGGTGAGGTTTTTCAACGCTTGCAGGCTCTGGCCCGGCCGTACTTCCACGACCCGGTCGATCAAGTTGAATCGCATGAAGCACCGCCCGACGCTTAAGTATTCCCCGGCAAGCACTTCAGCCGATTTTGCCGGCCTAAAAAGGGGAAGTATATATATCCCTCCGTCCTCCGGCAACCCCGAAAGCTGCCTCGACGGTCCCTTCTCTTTCCCCTCTTGTCTCTCTCTCCTCTTTTTACTCCATCCTTTCGGTTCCTCTATGATGCGCGCCGCAGCATTGGTTTGGCAATTTGAAAAGTTTGCAAAGTCTGGATAACTTACGAAGGCTGCCTGTTCTAGATGATAGAGAACGAAAAGACGGACATTCCTGCCACTCCCGGCGAATTGTCCTCCGCGCACGCACGTTTATTTATCGTCAATCCGGCCGGGCGAGCACGTTCGTTTCTTCCCGCTTTTGGCTTCTTGAGCGAAAAAAGTTTTTTTGATTTTTTTTTGAAATTCCTCTTGCAAGTCGCCGACAAGCCGGTAGGATTATTTTTGTTCCGCCGTATGACTGCTTCGGTGACTGGGCGACGCCGAAGAAGCCAGCGGCGGAACTTTTTTTGCGCTCTACCTTTCCACACCTTCCTTTCGGCACGAAGCAATAGACTCTTTCTCCACAGAATCCTCCTTTCGCCACATTACGAGCGTGAGAAAAAGATAAAGCAAGCCGCATGCCCATTGCACGGTGCTGAGCCAGAGATACAGGCGATGGCGAGGGCGGACGGCTTCGGGATCGCGGATGAGGAAG
>DASRBG010000150.1:0-5195 GCA_035653735.1 Gemmataceae bacterium | reverse complement strand
ATATCGACCGGGCCGTATGCAATTGTTCGCCACCCGATGTATACGGCCGCGCTCTTGATGTTGCTCGGCATCCCGATTTCCCTCGGCTCCTGGTGGGGCGTGCTCGTTCTCGTCACGCTGCTGCCGGCAATGATCTGGCGGCTTCTGGATGAGGAGCGTTTCCTGGGCCGGAATCTGCCCGGCTATGTCGCGTATCAGGACAGGGTGCGCTGTCGGCTGCTGCCGCGCGTCTGGTGAATGGCTCCGCAGTCCGGTAAGTTGCCGCGATCACGCGGCTGTCGCCTCGATTGGGACGACAGCCGTTGGGGAGGACGACATTGGGAGAACGACATGGGCTGGATCTTCATTCTGATCATCGTGCTCTACCTTTTCGCTTCGCTGCGGGTGCTGAAGCAGTACGAGCGCGGTGTGGTGTTCTTCCTTGGTCGGTTTGCCGAAGTGCGAAAGCCGGGACTGACGCTGATCTTCCTTCCTATCCAGCAGATGGTGCGAGTCTCCTTGCGCATCGTGACCATGCAGATCCCCTCGCAGAAGATCATCACCCGCGACAACGTCTCGATCGATATCGCGGCGGTGGCGTATTATCACGTCACCGACCCGGAAAAAGCCGTGATCGCGATCGAAAACGTCTACAATGCCATCAACCAGATCAGCCAGACCACGGTGCGCAACGTGGTCGGGCGGTTCAGCCTGGATCAGCTCTTGTCGGACACGGCCGGCATCAATGAGCAGATCAAGAATGTCATCGACCAGCATACCGAGCCGTGGGGCGCACAGGTGACCGCGGTCGAGATCAAGGACATCGTGCTGCCGGACAACATGCAGCGGGCGATGGCGAGGGAGGCGGAAGCCGAGCGGGAGCGCCGTGCCAAGATCGTTGCTGCGGAGGGCGAGTATCAGGCAGCCGTGAAGCTCGGCGAGGCCGCTGACATCATCACCCAACACCCCGTAGCGCTGCAGTTGCGAACTCTGCAGACCATGGCCGAGATTTCGGTCGAGAAAAATTCGACGATCATCTTTCCCGCCCAGTTCATGACGACGGTGCAGGACGCCATCGTGCAGATGGCCAAGGATTCGTCAGCCAAATAGGTCGTCTCGATGGGTGGGGTGTACCGGTTCGCGGTGGACCTCGCGCCCGTCCTGGTCGAGCACGACGATCGACAGGCTGCGATCGGTGACACGAGGATCGTTGCGCAGCCGCCGCGCCAGATCCCTGCTATGCTCGATCGCGCCACCGACCGTCTGAAATTGCAACCCGGTCTGGTCTCTTATTGCTCCGCCGTCCTTCATATCGAAATAGTAGGTGCGCGGCATTTAATCTGCCCCTGAAAACTTTTAAAATATCGAAATGCCAGTCTTCAGATCGTTGTATTCATTATAAACTCAATCAAAGCACGAGTCTGCCGGAAAGCGTTTGATTTCGATCAACCGCCGCCCGAGTCGGAGGGCGCCTCCCAGCGCAGAGGTGCGGAGCAAGCTCGGGGCTGCTTCGGTCGAAACAAACACTCGAGAGCCTGCGTCTCCGAGGCTCAATGAAATTGGGCATGTGAGCGCTTGACGCCGGTCGTGGCGGACTGGAACTTATATGCTACCATTATAAAGGTCGAAGATTACGCTGTGCCTGGGCACCCGGACAACCTGCCGTGCGGATCATTGCAACTGGAGGAGAGGAATAATGGCTGAACCAAAACTGGAAGTCCCCGCCGAACTGCGCGACCTGGCCGAGAAGACCATCGAACAGGCGGAGCGGGCATTTGGGATGTTCTTCGAGGCAGCGAGCAAATCGGTCGCGACCATGCCGGGCCCGGGCACCGAGGTTTCCAAACAGGCGTTGTCCTTCACCGAACAGAACATGAAAGCGGCCTTTGAGCACGCCCGCAAGCTCGTGCATGCCACTGATCTTCAGGAGGCCATGCGGATCCAGTCGGACTTTCTGAGAAGCCAGTTCACCAGCGCAGGCGAGCACATGCGGGAGATCACCGGCAAGATCATGTCCGCCGGCAAGCCAAAAACCTGAAAAGGCCGTTGGCGCGGCGCTTGCGAGCCGCGCAAGAGATCGCGCCGGGCCGGACCTACTTCCGCAACGAGCCGATATAGGCGGCGATATCCGCAGCTTCGCTTCGGCTCAGCGGAAAGTTCGGCATTTTCGGGTGCGGATCGAGCAGGAAGAAGGCCACCTTCTCCGGGGTGAAGTCGGATTTTTGTGCGATCATCGCAAAGGACGGAACGTCGGCGAGGGCCTGCTTCTGGGCGCTGTCCACCAGGTGGCAGGCAGCGCACCAGCGCCTGGCGAGGTCGGCGCCGTGATCGGCGTCTGCGGCGAACGCCGGCGAAACACCCAAGGCCATCGTCGCGGCGATCATGGTTTTCATTCGTGCCAAGCCCATCCGATGCTCCCTTCTGAACGATATAACACTAGGCGATGGCGCGTCAGGCCGATTGATCCCGGTCAAGTCGGCCCGCACCTTTGCCGATGATGGCGTTCCGAATGCAGAAACTCCCCAGTTTCGCGATCTCTCTCGCGTCAGTTCGGCGGCTCATTTTGCAATCGTCTTCAGCACGGCTTCCTTTTTCGGAGCGCTCCAGGAATCTTTGGGCTTGAGCCGAGTTCAGGAAAGGCGCTCGCCGTTGCCTGCGAGCGCGCCGCTTAGTCGCGACGCCGAACGGCGCGCTTAGGCGGTTCCGCTGCTTTGTTTGCAGCGATGCCGCTGCTAGTCACCTTCATCCGCAGCACGAAGGTGGAAAATCGGACAAGTCGATCCGCGCCGCAATCGACTTGAGGAGCCGCAAGGCGCGCTGCCAAATCGAAGGCACCGGGAATGATTTGGCCGGTGTCGAAGCGACCGGCATGTCGACTGCGGCGCGCGGCACCTAACCCTCCTTATCCTTGTTCTTGTCGCCGAGCATCTTGCCGGTCTTCCGGTTGATGAGATGCACGCGGGCGCAAGCCGGACAGGTCACGGCCTCATAGCTATCCGCCCGCTCAGGCTCCGTGCTGTCGGCCAGCCACACCTGAACGTTTGTACCCGTCTGCGCGCATCGAAAGACCAAGTTTTCCATGCATCAAGCATGGTATCCGCGCCAGCGTCGCGCCTTGATCTGTCTCAACGGAGTCGTGGTCTCAGTAATCGCCCGGATTGGCGATCATCGGTTCGATTGTGTTCGAGGCTTGCAGATCGCTGGACGCCGTTTCGCCGAGGAACTTGTTGAGGGTCGCCTGAATACGCTCCTTCACGGAGTCGGGGCCGCGATCGCTGAGCTCGGTGTGCAGCGCGCCGGTATTGATGATGTCGACGTTCTTGTCGTTGGTGCCCGGTGGCGGCAGCACGCCGGGATCGGTTCGGAAGTTCGGATCCTTGGAGCGGAAAGACAGAATCTTGAGGTTTTTGGTGAGCACGAACGGTACCCGCAAATTGTCGAGCGTGATCACCTTCGAAACCAGCTCTGGATGCTGCTTGGCGACATACATCGAGACGTCGCCGCCATTGGAATGGCCGACCAGCGTGATATGGCTATAGTCGGCATTCGGCTGCCGCTTCTGCAGCTCGTTGAGCACGAACAGGATGTTGGCCTCGCAGCGCAGGTACACGCCAAGCCTGCCGACATAGGGCATGCCGACCTTGGTCATCAACGGCGGGTCGCTCGGAAGGTCCTGCTGGACGCTGGCGACCAGATAGCCGCGCGCGGCAAGCACGTTGGCCAGGAAAGAGTACTCGGTGTTTCGGACGGTATTGCCGTTGCTGATGACGGCAACCGGAAGCTTCCACAGGCCGTTGTCAGCCTTCATCTCATAGTCCCAGCGCACCGCCAGATCGACGGAGACCGGCCGCTGCCGCGTCGTGTCGAACAGGTTCAAGGTCTCATGCCGAATCGCCCATTTGCTGACGGCAAAATATTCGCCGGCCGCGAGCAGGCAAAGGCAGGCCAGGATTGCGAGAGCCCTCTTCATCGTTCTTGATCGTTTCCAACCCAATCACTTTCAGTCAAGAGATAGTGAGGGAACGCCCAAAGCGCGAATTGAGGTCTGCGGTCGGGGAATTAAATTTCGGAAAGCTATGCGCTGGATGCGGTACTGTCAGGGGAACCGGAAGGGGCGCCGCAGGGCGCAGCTAAAGGCAGCGTGGCCCTCGCTCTGGACAGAGCTTGAGCGCATTGGAAAGCGAGAACAACAGCCGTGCACTGCGCATCGAATTGTCCGGCGCGCGGTAGCTGAGCGGGAATGCCACGCCGATATCGGCTTGCAGCCCATCCCAGAGGAAGAGACGAACGCCACCGCCGGCAGAGGTCAGCGCGAGGCCGTCGCCGATGCTGTAGCCGTCGTTCCAGACCGCGCCGGCGTCGAAAAAGCTGTAGAGCTGATATCCGGCGAGATAGCGCCAGTTCACGCCCTGGTCGAAGCGCAGCTCGAAGGAACCGGCCAACCCGTTGTCGCCGCTGATTTCCGCATTGCCATAGCCGCGCCCGAAGGCGGCCCCGCCCAGGTAGAATTGCTGCGAGGTGAACAAGGGCCCCGATGCCGTCTGGCTCGCCATCGACAGCTTCATCGACCAGGCGTCGGACAGCGCCTGGTAGCGCGTGAACCAGAAATTGAGCACGGAGAAATCGGCCGAAGCACCATCGCGCGAGACCAGGCTGTCACCGAAATGAGAGGCGCCGAAAATGTCGAGGCCTTGCCGCCAGCTCAGCGTGGCGAAATTGTCGCCGCCGAAGCCGTCCTGCAGCCGGTAATCGGAGGTCAGCGTGACGGTACGGATGTGGTCATCGTAGACCTCGCCGAGCGCGTCGTTCTCCCTGACATTGCTGATTGCTGCGGCGGCCGTGAGCACGAGCGAAGAGCGCTGCGACTGCAGTGGGACGATGCTGCCATGCAGCTCAAAAGCGTCGGTAACGGTGTTGTCGTTGAAAAGCCGCCGGTCGTCCCCGGGCCGGACCTCACTGTAAAGCGTCGAGGCGCCGATTCGCGCGCCATCGGTGCCGACAGGCACATCGTAGGAGAGCCGGCCGAAGCCGAGCTGGCGCGGGTCGTTCGCTGTGGTCGAGAGGTTGACCGCCAGCGTATCCCCCGGCAGGAGATAGGAGTTGAATGCGCCGGTGGCGTAGCTTTGCCAGGGGCCGACCGCTGACGAGCCGAGATTGTCGAGCCCGAACGCGGTGAACACGTGCCAAGTCTTGAGCTCGAGGACGAGACGGAAGCA
>DASRBG010000149.1:0-15234 GCA_035653735.1 Gemmataceae bacterium | reverse complement strand
GCCGCAACTCCATCGTTGTCCCCGCAGGACTATGTGAAACCGAGGTTGGCCCTACGAGTGGGAATCTGCTTGGGCATCGTCTCGTCGATCTTCGGCGTGGGCCACTGGATGGATCAGGAACGGGTGTTCTGTCCGCCGCCGGGAGCCAACAACAAACAGGCGCTCCAGATAGTGGTGAAGCGGATGGAGGATCGCCCGCAGTTGATGGACGGAGACCTGCGAATCCTCGCGCTGATCTGGTTCCAGGAGATATGGCCGTGTCCATCCACGAGGAAATAGCTCGGCTCTGAAAATGTCATGGGTGTGCGAAGGGCTTCCCTCGACGCGCGAGGCCGCCGATAGGAAACACGACCCTCCCCCGCATGGTCCACGATTCGAATTGGGTCCCGCCCGTGCGGCTCCCGATCAAATTAGGCAAACGGTCTGACTGGGCGGAGAGGTTTGACCGCAACAGTTCTTTACACGGCAAACACGATCCGGACGTCGTCCCGGTCCAAATACGGGGAATGCGCTGGCTCACCCTGTTCCTGCTTATCCCGTTCTCGGCGCTGGCTGAGTCCTACGCGGGTCAGGCCCGTGTCGTAGACGGCGACACGATCTACATCGGTTCGGCGCGACTCCGGTTCCTCTCCATGGATGCCTTTGAGAGTGCCCAGACCTGCACCCGGGACGGCGTCGAGTACGGCTGCGGTGCCGAGGCGACCCGCGCCCTGTCCGGGTTGATCGGCTCGAATGAGGTCCGCTGCGAGGGGGACAAGACCGACCGCTATAGTCGTCCTCTTGTCCACTGTTGGGTTGGCCAAATCGACCTCGGCCGGGAAATGGTCCGCCTGGGATGGGCGCTGGCCGCATTCGGGAATGAGTACCGGGAGATCGAGGCGCAGGCCCGCGCGGATCACGCCGGAGCTTGGGCAGGGACGTTTGAGGACCCAGCACGCTTCCGGCACCGCCCCCGATAGCCTTGATCGCGATATGTTCAATCGGCACTCTAGGCGCATGGGGGAGCGGGAAAAAATCGCCGCAGTAGTCGGACAAGCCAAAGCGGCGCAGACTGCGATGGTTGAGGCCGAGCAGCGCCGAGCTTATGAATACCAACTGAAGTTCGACCAAAACGTCCATGAGATGCGCGACAGACTTCGTGAGATCGT
Source organism: Gemmataceae bacterium (assembly GCA_035653735.1). GTDB lineage: Bacteria > Planctomycetota > Planctomycetia > Gemmatales > Gemmataceae > JAJPHU01. Next base: position 14,086 of record DASRBG010000149.1, on the reverse strand, counting down.
CGAGGCTTGCGCGCCAAAAGTTAGAGTGACGTTCTCCGACCCGCCCGCCTCGCACTTAAGCAAGAATTTTCAGGTGAACATCGGTGGAAGGTCGTCTCTACGGAAGCCCTTTGGGTGCCTCGATGTGAGCGTCTCCGGAAGCGGCTTTTATGTTAGCGATCACTTCCCCAACATCATGGGAAGATACGTCCCGACTACGGGGAACTTTGATTCCGTCGAGCAGGTGGCGGCTTCGATCCGGGACGTTGTAGCCCACTGTCTGATGAACGGTGACAACGGTCCGTATCAGCCACCGGAATGGTTTGACGTTCTAGTGGCAATCGCCGCGTTTATCGGGGCAATCCTTGTGTGGGGGTTGTGTGGCCTCATTTGGGGCGGGCTCGGTATCGGGCTGGGATGGCTGGCCGCAATCGTCGCATTCAAGGCGCTGCGAGCTATGGGCTGGATTACCTTGGCCGTCCCTGTCGGCATCACATTGTACTTTCTGGCCAGGTAGCGGCCTCTCCATGCCGAACTTCATGGATACTCTAAGGGAAATCATCGGGAACCGTCCGATAGAGTGAACTGCGAAGAGATATGGAACTGGCGGAGACTGCAACGGGAGACGAGGCAATGAAAAGAATCCTGAAGCATCTCGGTTCGAATCTCGCGCTACTATTTGGCGTGCTCTGCATTCTTACGGCCGCACACCAAACAACCCAACCAAACGGTCGGCCGGGGGACTACATCTTAATGGCAATCGTAGCGTTTTTTGGAAGCATAGCTTATCGCTCTGCTAAGACACGCAAGCTCGGAGAAGCGAAGTCACCTAGGCTTCGTCTGGGAATCGAATTTGCGCTAATGGCCCTGATGATTGCGGCATGGCTTCTTCAAAATAGTCTGGCGGAAAGAATTGCGACTGAGCCCTTCGTAAACTTCATCGTGCCGATGTGGGCCATTGCCGCCTACTGTTCTGCATTCTTCGGGAAGAGGAGTAGCGCAAACTCGTCTGCCTAATGTTCGGCCCCATTCCCCAAATTTACGGCGACGGGTCTTCCCACGCCGCCCACCCAATCAAGAAGAGCATCGTGCACGAGGCCGCTACATCATTCCGTGTTTCTTCTTATATGCCTCAAGCATTTGTGGGCTGATATCGGTGGGATAGCAGAGGAGGCCCCCGCCGCCTCTCTTGGTATACGCGCTGCGACCACCACAACGGCTTCCGTTGGCAGCCAAGTTGTCAGGGCATGGGCAGTTCCCGCGATACCCGGAAAGCGACTCTTCGATCATCAGCTTCCTTACCGCGTCGTCAGTGAGACGCTGGGCGAACGCTGGGGCAACTACGAGCGAGCAACCCAGAGCGATTGCCAGGAGAAGATATCGAGCCATGGTCCCTGTCTTAGAGCAGCGCCGCCAGTTCCTCAGTTGATGGTCCGAGTTTGGGGAATGGGCGCGCGGCAATATTGCTCTCTTCTATCCAAGTCTGCATCGCCTGGGCGCGCTCGGCAGTCTCGAAGCCAATCACACGGCAATTCAGTTCTCGATCATCTCTCCACGCAGCCCAACTCAAGTATTCGGTGTTTCCTGCGATGCGCCGACAAGTCTCTTCGATTTCCTTTTGATCGACAGCGCGGAAAGGAAAGGTACGCCGGATGAATGCGTGATGCGGCACGCGGCGTTTCATTTGAGCGAACGGATTGGCTTTTCGGCGGACCATCTCAGAGGTTCCGCATGAATGCCTGGAGACGGCCACGCGACATGAAGCGATGCGTTGAGAAATTGCGGGAGCCGCACTTGCCGCAACGAAGTCCCGCTTCGGCCAACGTCCGCCTATCTCCGCGCGTGGCCTTCAGGTCCGCAGGCGAGACAATGGCTCGGCGGATACAGTGGTCGCACTCGACCCCGACAGGGCCAGGATGCTCGACCAAATCGTGAAGCGTGAGAGCGCCCATTGGGTGAATCTCCTGGGGCGACTCATACGTGAACAAATAGAGAACGTCGAGTCTTGAAATCCCGGCGCACAATGGGAGACACTCGGGCGATCTTGGCCGCTGCCCAGACCACATTTGCGAGCATTTCCATTCGATGCTACAGCCCGTCGAAAATGAAGGCCAAAACGCCTACGTGACCTCTAACTCCGCTGCCTATCGCGAGGACCTTCCTGCTGACTGCCCGTGTGCCGAAGCAGATGAGACCTCAGGCCAATCAGGATGGCGTTTACTTCCTGGCCCTACCGCTTCAGCGGCTGACTTCGATTCTGAATTTAGACGCAATCCGGCTCGTTTCACGGGGAAACCCGACGCCACAATTTGTACGGCTAAAGCCGTTTCGCTGGTCCATTCTTTGGACGAAGCAAAGAGGATCATCCTGCTCCCCAAGAAGGAACACCTTACCCACGCCGGGGCAGTGACGCTTCCTGCGGGTAACGGAAAGGTACACCGTTCCAAACCGACTCACAGTAGTTGGTGGCCGCTCGCGTCTTCCAACGTAGCCTCGTTAGTTAGCGACGTGGTGAAGCTCCAATGACCACGCCCAATCCTCTCAAGGGAAACGTCTTCACGGTGACGGAGGTAGTCGTCACCTATGACGAGCCGCTCGTCATTCGCGCTGTAGACTCGTTGGGGAAGCCTTACGTCGGGCTCAATTTCTCAGACACCGAGAAAGCCTATCGTTTCGCGTTTGCACAGGTCGAAGCCTTTATGTGGCAAGACTATTTGCAACAGCGCGTGGACCTTCGGTACCTCTTCACCGATGGCATGAAAGGAAGCTATCGCGGCGGCGTACTGCACGGGGAAGTTGGCGAGAAGTTTGTCACCCATCTATTAAATGATGAGCCGGTCAAATTTTTACCCAAGGTGGGCTTCTTTCACGTTTCTGAAGAAAATACTCCAGCCACAACGCTGAAGCGTCAGTTGCTTTCGACAAAGATCGATGGCCGATGGGAAATTGAAGACCTACGGCAGTTCGGCACTCTTGCTGGAGACGCCTACGTATTCACGTTTGCGCTGACGGCAACCAGCAATGCGAAGCAGACGAAACACATCCACGAACTCTTTGCCAAATATCCTTGGCGAGGAGGGTTCAGCACGATTAATTTCATTTCAGACCTGCACGTCATGATTCCGGCGAATGATGACGTGGCTATCAGGAGGATGAAATACGCATCGCCAGGATTCATTGAAACCTTGGTCAACACTGACATTGCGATGACAGTCAGGAAGATTGTTGAGCAAATCAACGACGCGACCAAAGGCCCGCCCGTTCGCGAGACCTTCAATGCTGTTTCGAACAATCTCAAAAAGAATAAGTGGAGCGGCAAAGCGAGCGCTGACATTAAGCTTACAGCAGGCGACAAGGACACGTTGAAGGGCTACTTGAGCGAACTTTGTGCGGCGATCAACTTCCAGGGGAAGGAAGCGTACATCATTGGGCTCGGCAGCGATGATCGGCTGGCCGCGGTCAAGATTTTGCTCGCCTACTACAGGCGGATGTTTTGGATCGCCGAATATCTCCGCACAGGCAAGGTTCAGCAGTTGTTTTCCTTCGTGCCCGACTAGCCGACGAGTCCTTCAGCTAGAACCAAAGCGGTGGTACAAAGCGGTACAAACGCGGTTCCTGGAAAGCCCGATTTTCCTACGTTTTAGCTTGGCCGATAGGCAATCCCGCCCTGTCCGCCATTCAGTCTTTTTCTACCTATACGAGCACAGGAAACGCCCCGATAACGGGGCGTTTCCGCGCTCGATCCACCACTAGAGAATGCCACGAAGAGGCCGAATATGGCCGTTCATCTGCCTTTTCTCCCGGCCATGATGGTCGAGTGGTCGTTCCCGATGCTCATCGTACTCCGACAAGGAGATGGGCCTCGGCATCGTCCTCCGCTTCGCGCTAACTTGATGGTCTTTCTACTATAGAGTGCACATCACGGTTTTTCTGATCTCGACTGGTAGGCAGGGAGTCTGTGCACGAACTTTTCTCCAGGCCGCCTCGCGCGCGACCAGCAGGAGGCCAGAGCGAGACGAGCGCAAGCGCCTGCTCGATGCAGAGCGAAGAGAGCCGGTGAAATGGGCATTTTAAGAGGGTCCGGAATTCCGCTCGATCAATGCTCTCGGTGCCTGCGGCTTGCAGCGAATGATGCAAGCATCAAACAGCTACCGTGGGTTCGAATCCGATGCTCTCCGCCAACTAGTCTGCGAGGACTTCTTCTCGCATAACGAGTACGCCAAAATGCCCGGGAACCGGTGCGTTTTGGCGTACCAAGGACCACGAGAGAACGACTGTTGCGCCCCTAAGAGGCCCTTTTTGCCCGTCTGCGTGGGCCTTTTCTCTGGGCCCTGATGGTCGAGTGGTCCTTCGCGATGCTCATTTCGTACTTCCATCAGGGAACAAGTCCCGACATCGTCCTCCGTATGGGCCGACCGAGGGGACCCGAGACGACGACATGGCGCGACCACCTCGTGCAGGAAACCCTGAAACAAGCCTCACTGTCCGCCGGCCTACAGGCGTGTCACGGCGCGCTCACGAAATAGCCCCCGCCGGTTCGAATGACTGTCCGCCCGTCAGCGAGCCCGTGAACATCCTCTCCGGGCCGCTTGCGTCGCACACAACGTTCACGGACATCCGCAGCCTTGCGCGGTCGAGCGTCATTCAGCCAGTCTCAGGTACAGCCACCCCCGAAGCACTACTTTGGAAAGAAGAAAGCACATTGCCTTGAATTTTAGGGTTTTTCTGCTTATTAAGGACGAACTACCTACGGCGTCCTGACTAACAAGAAACGTCGGCGGCCATGCTGATTTCCGTTGCCGAAAGGCAACCGCCCTCAGCGAACGAGGAGGTCTGGGCATGGGGGCATCACCTATGAGACCTTCCAGCAGGTGACCAAAGACCTCGAGTTGACCGGAAGCAGCGGTTCCTCATCACGTGAGTGCCTGATCGCGATAGCGTCCACCGACTTCTCCCCGCTCACGATCACGGACTATGCCGCTCGCGCAGCCGAAACCGACCAGCGCAGCGATGGAGGATCGCTGAGCTTCCCCCTGCTCGGCCTATTCGGCGAGACAGGAAGCCTGCTCAGCGAGGTCAAGAAGAAGCAGCGCGATCGTGCTTCTTATCTCGGTTATGCCGGCGCGGTCGTTGAGGAGCTTGGCGACGTTCTGTGGTATCTATCTACGGTCGCCGCACGCGGCGGAATTGCGTTAACCGATATTTTTGCTGAAGCAGCCCCAGAGCCGCAAGCCCATGCTTGCAGCAAGGGAGAGGTACTGTCATTCGCTGCCGTACAGCCCGCGATCATGACCCGTGCCACCGAGCCGACGGACGCCTTCGAGCACACGCTCCTCAAACTCGCCGGCAACGTCGGCCTTCTCGTCATTGACCAGGAAGCGGGACGACTCGCCGACAGCCCTTCCGCCCTGCTCGGCCGCTTAAGCGCAATCACCCGCACGCTTATCCAAGCTGCCAACGAGGCCGGCGTCACACTGGAGGCGGCCGCCGTCAAGAACCTCGCTAAGACAGCCGACCGCTGGCCGCGTGAACGCACCTATCCTGCACCACTCGATGCCGGCGCCGAGCCCGAAGAGCAGCTGCCGCGCGATCTCACGATTGAAATCTTCGAACGACAGGTGCGCGGACAGACTTATGTCTTCCAGCGCTGCAACGGCATCAATATAGGTGACCGTCTCACCGATAACGCGATGACCGCCGACGACTATCGCTTTCACGACGTCTTCCATTACGCTCATGTCGCCGTGCTGACCTGGTCGCCGGTGATCCGCGCGCTACTTCGTCTTAAGCGCAAATCAGACCCCACGATCGACGATGCCGAGGATGGCGCACGTGCGACACTGATCGAGGAAGGCATTACGACCTGGATTTTTGGCCAGGCGATCGAGCTCGACCTCTTCGCCAACATGAAGCGTGGCGATCTGCCGTTCGATCTCCTTAAGCATGTCCGCCAGTTCGTTGCAGGCTACGAAGCGGAACGTTGTCCGCTTTGGCTCTGGGAAGAGGCCATCCTGCAGGGCTACACAGCCTTCCGCTTCCTGCGTGAGCACCGCCAGGGCCGCGTCCGAATCGACATGAACAACCGCCAGCTTTCAATCGAGCCCCTGCCGTGAAAACGCCCCGATCCTTCGCGACCACACTTGCCAACGCACACCTGCCGGCTGTCTTCAATCCCTATCGCGACAGCTGCCCGATCCACGACCGATCTGATGCGCCGCTTGTGCGCAAGCGTAACCTCACACAGTGCCTCGAAGCCGCGCTCGACGCCCATGTCGATACGATGTGGATCGCCCGCGATCTCGGCTACCGTGGCGGCCGCCGCACCGGGCTCCCCTTGACCGACGAGGTGCATCTTGCCTCGGCCAGCACGCTGCTTGGCGGTATCACACTTGATCGTGCAACGCGTGGCCCGATCGTCGCCGAACGCACCGCCGCGGTCATATGGAGCGTGCTCGCGCGCATTGGCGCGCCGGTCGTCTTGTGGAACGTGTTTCCGTTCCATCCCCATGAAGCTGCCGATCCGATGTCCAACCGCTGCCACAGCCGGTCCGAGCGCAATGCGACTTGGCCGCTGTTGATGGCGCTGATCGCTATGATCGCGCCGCGCCGCATTGTCGCGATCGGCCGCGATGCGGGCCTTGCGCTTGCGGAGATCGACGTTCCGGTCACGATGGTTCGGCATCCGAGCTATGGTGGGCAGGCGGAATTCATCGCCGGCGTTTACGCCCTTTATGGCCTCGATAGACCACATCGGGATGATGCGACGCTCGAATTGCCGTTCGCTCACGCTGCGAGCGGTGTTCCCGCCTGATCGAACTGTGCGAGCATCGCCGCGATTTCGCTGCGGCGGGCTCTATTCGGTTGGTCGATCTCGGCGTGCGTCGAGATCACGGTGAGCGCGCCAACCTGGAGGTCGGTTTCACGGCCGACGAAGGCCATCAGCCGTCCGAGCCCGATCAAGTTGCCAAGCAGCTTCTCGATGTAGAAGTGGTTTCGATACATCGCGGTCAGCGTCAACGTGCGCTCCGCGCCCGGCACGACCTTGAAGCTCATGAAACTGAGGCACTGACCGCCATAGGGTGAATTGTCTACATCGCGGACTGGATCGAACAGCGAGAGTTCGAATTTGTTGAGCGCGCGTACCTCGTCGTTGCGCAAACGCTCCACGATATCCCAGAGCTGGTTCGGCGGTTCGCCCGCCGGCACGGGGAAATTAATCATGCGCTCGAAATAGTAACCCGACCAGCGTCCGCTCCGTCGCACCTTCGGCAGCACCTTGGTGCTGAACACGTCAAAAAAGGCGGGCGCACCATGGCGATAATAGAGTGATGCAGGAAAAATCGTATTGGCGACCGCTTCGACCGACTTGTCGCGCGCCGTCAAGAAGTCATCTACGACCGCGACGCCAGGGTGCGCGCGCGTTGCATTGGCTGTCGGATCGGCCACATCGATCACGACATTGTAGGCCACATGGCCGGAGGCGCCGTCGACCAGACGGACCGCTTCGCGCCACGCGGTCGCGCAGTCAGGCTGCGGCGGGACAGGCAGATACATCGACATCCTCCGTCAATATCGCGGCCGCGAAGAGACGGGGCGCGAGGAAGGTTTCCGTAAGCCAGCCATAGCCAGCGGCGCCCCATCTGAGGCCCCAGCTGTTGCGCACCAAAATCGCGCGCTCGCCATCGACCGTCCCGTGAGCAGTGGCAACGACGGCATGGCGGCGCGCCGGATCAGGCCCTTCGCCGGCAGTCGGATGGATCACAGCTTCGGCGGACGGTGCATAGAATGCGCGGGACAGCATCAGCAGGAGGATCGCGGGACGATCGCCCTCGAGTTCCTGAATGACCCTGTCGAGCGACGGCTGAAGCAACTCACCGGCGCGCCCGAACAGCGGTCCGACATTGTCGGATGGCGTCCACGACGCGGTGTCGCTCGGCGTTGCGGCCAAATACGGCCAGCCCGCTTCCTCGGGCTGCCCGTCCTTGCGCAGCGCCTCTAGCATCGCAGAAAGCGTTGCGCCTCGGCCGGGCGGCCGTCCCGAACGCCGCTGCGCGTGATAGAACGCAAACTCACACGACAACGGCGCCCACCCTGGCCGGAGGGCCGCATGGGCATCGCTGCCGGCGAACGCGAGGCAGGTCGGCCGCGGTCCCTGATTGCGCGGCTCGCCGAACAGCGGCCGCAAATCCTTCAACACAACGATCTCTGTCATGCGGCTTCAAGTAACCTCCGCCGCTCGGCGCGCGACAGCCCTTCCTCTTCCGGCCCCGTTAGGTCGAAGTCGAGCTTCAGCCGCGACAGCGGAGGCTCAGGATCCCAGGGCCGCCGCTCCTCGATCTGGAGTGAGCCGCGATGTGTCTCCTCCGGCGCCGCGGTCACGCGCCGCACGACTGGCCCGCCCACACCGTCGCCGTCGATCGCCTCGAGTTCGTCGCGGACGATCGCGAACCCGCTCGCCTTGAGCTGGTCGATCTCCCATAGATACCCGCCACCGCTATGTTCCTGCAGCCGCAATACGAACAGATCGTTGCGGCTACCATCAATGCGCGTTCCGGCATCGCGCTCGGTCAGGAGCCAGACGTCGCCACGATAATCCCGCGGCTTATAGGTCTCTAGCAGGCCAACCTTCAGCTCGCGGGGCTGCGTTTGAAGGAGTTCACGGGCAAGCGCGGCCTGGATCAGACGATGGCGGACTAGGGTCCAGCACGTCGCCTCGTAGCTCGCGCCGATCCGAAGCGCGAGCTGATAGACCCGGTTCGGACGCCGGAAATCGTCCACCGTCCAGCTTTGGCGGGCGGCATGCCACTGGATCAACCACCGGGGCATCATGAAGCCGACCGCAAAGGCGTCGGCTTCGACTTCCTGAAAATCCTCTGCGGGCGCGCCGGTCAGGGTCATGCGGCGAAGGATACTTTCATCGTCGAGACTAGGCTGATGCTTCATCTCGGAATGACCGAGTTCGTGCGCGGCGGTGAAGCGCTGAATGCTCATTGGCCGCCGCGTCGTGACCAGGACACCGGGGGCTGGGTCGCTCAGATAGGCGCCCAGCAAACCCTGCAGCGGACGGAGCAGAAGAGGCAGGTCGACGGCCTGGATGGCACCGAAGACATCGACATTGCCACCCCTCGTTTCGACGAGCTGGCGCAAGTCGAGACGTTGATGCAGTCGCGCTGCCGCCATCGTCCCTGCTCGCACCGCGCCCGCGTAGTCTGCTGCCGCCATGAGAATCAGCCCTGCCCAGCACGCGCCCGCGTGCGCAGGTATTCAGCGAAGCGGCCGAGCTCATCGCGGTCCTCTGGCGACAGGTCGGCTGCGCGCCGCGCGAGATGCGCGACATCGACCGGCAGATTAGCCGACGCTTCGTCTTCGCCAGTGAAGAAAGCGACCGGCTGCCGATAGAGCTTCGCCAGCCGTGTCAGCTCGATCGCCTCGACGCGGCGCTGACCATTCTCGATGTCGGTGAGCGCCGTCCGCGGGATCTTGAGGTAGGTCGCGACCTCCTCCTGCTTGAGGCCGAGATACTTACGCGCCTCGCGTAACCGATCACCCAGGCGCCGTCGCTCCGCTTCATCGCTTGCTTGCTGAAGTGCTAGGTCGGTCATAGGTTGTCTCCTTTACGCTTCTTCCACTGTGCTTCGATCCGGGGCAGCAGCTGGTAGAGAGCGCTGTCCACCGACCTATAGCCACCCGTGCGGACGACACTTTCGGGAAGCTCGAATCCGACGACTGGTTCGACTACACACAGGATCGAAACGACGACGAGCGAGTCCACCTGAAAAGTCGCCTTTGCAAGGTCAACGTCCGATGTCGGCAACGTGATACCTTTGATCGAGGCTTCGTCCCTCACGGCCTGAATGATTTCACTTCGCAAACTCGCCTCAACCGCTGCTGCGGGAAACGGTGCCAGAACCGAGTCGGAAGAAGGTGGTGCTAAAGTGCCGACGGTCATCGTGTGTCTTTCTGGGACGGATTAATGAATGTAATGTCTGTTTATCCGACATACAAGGCCATTAGTTGACCACGCATACGCAGCACCACGGTGAAAAGATGTCATTAACTCAAAGACTTAGACCGTTGGTCAACTTTCTCGCCCCTTTGGCTTCTGCCTGGCGCCCCCTGTGAACTGGTCTCTTGGATCTCAATGTTCACGGGGCGGAGCCGGGGTTGGTGGCTTTGACCTCGCCGTCGGGCGGCCGTGAAAGAGCACTCCCCTCGCGAGATGGCCATTTGCAGGGCCAGATTACGGCGTCGATAGCAAGAGTTCGGCGGCCATCTCATGCGCCCTGATCGAAAGACAGGCCGAGTCTCAGACGACAGACTTTCTGCAGAAACGCCACCATCGGCGACCCGCCGCCGCCGGCGGACAGGATATCGAAGCAATCCTCCTTGCGAAGGCGGAGACGCCCCGTCGCCATCGCGATCAGAAATTCTGCAGCCGCCCCACCACGCGCGGTGCGCGACGCATCTACAATGCGTCGGATCAAGCGACCGAGCTCACGGCTTTCGGCGGCAACGTCGCCGAAATTCATCTCGAACGGGTAGGCCGCGCGCAGAATACTTGCCTGAATGATATCGTCGTTAAAACGTCCGAAGTTCCCTGGCGCCAAGAGCGTCTGCTGAAACCAATTGCTCTTAATCGCCGACGTTCTCCCCAATCGGTGGGCGTTTGCCTGCCACGGGAGCGAGCGGAGACAAATCGGCATTACGCCAGCGTTGAAGGACTTGCGATCCCTCTACGGCGCGGCCAGCGCTAGAGAAATCCGCAAAGAAAGACAGGCGGCCAGTTCGCAAGCGGAGAAACCCCTGCTGACGTCGCAGCACACGTATAACGTGAGGAAGACCTTCGCCAAACCGATCTTGGCCTTTGGCACTGCCCCGGCCGAAGCATTCACGCACTGCTAGCTCTTCCTCGTCTTCCGAGAGAAGATCAAGGGAACGGCCTGTCCAGGTGGTGGCAAATCCAGGCCCTGAATCAAGAACGGACAGCTCGAATAGGTGAACTTGCGTCGCGCCTTGGGGCGGCCTCAAGGTCTGACAGTAACGCGCAAGTGGTTCGAACTCTTCTACCATATGCAGAAGATCGGCAGGTGTTAATCCAAGATGTGTCGTCTTAAGCGCCCGGATCGAAATATTGAGGATATCTCCTTGCGCATCGACTAATGCATGATCAGCAGTGTTCTTGAAGATTTCATAGAGCATTGCGCCGATGGCCTCGGTGGCGCTCGGATCAAGCATCGGATGATACTGTTGAGGAATCGTCTTGCGGAGCAACCAACCAGCCAACGCCCGAAAATTTTCGCGGGGCCGAAGCGCGGCCCCACCCGCCGGGCTTGCCTGATACAAAAGGTAGGGAGCGTCGCGCCCGAGATGGTCTGCGCAGACAATTTCGGCAGAGGATCCTCGATAGGCCTGCTTGGGTTGTGGTCCTTGGAGTTGATCGAGACGCACGAGCGCAGCACCCCGCACCTCTTCTGTTACGAGGATGCCTGGTTTGACGCCGGTGATTTGGTCAGCGCACAAGGCCGCAGACAACCCGGAAAGTCGGCGGACAAAGTCCTCAATTTGCTTGTCGGCTCGAGACGCGATGAATGTTTCGAGTTGTCGTGGCGCGCTGTGTTGCGCCCAAGTGACAATGACTTGCGCCAATGCAGCTTCGGCGCCCCCGACAGGATACCGGATATTGGTCGGGAGCTTCAACGGTTCGGCTAGGCTCGCGTCGCCTGTCCGGTTCCCGCTTTTTTCCCGATCCTGTTGATCGTCGGCTACGCGCTTTAGCGCATGCCGGTCCTAAGGCCGGCGACGGCCGCTCGTCGGCCGCGAAAGGGACTCCCATGAATATGCCAACGCATACCAAGCCCTGGATCCAGGGCGCCGTCGTCGGCGCCATTGCACTCGCCATCATCGGCTTCAGCTGGGGCGGGTGGGTGACCGGCGGCACGGCGGCCAAGGACAGCGTCGCCGCCTCGCACACCGCCGTGGTCGCTGCCCTCGCGCCGATCTGCGTCGAGCGTTTCCGCTCGCAGCCCGACGCTATCGTGAAAGCCGACGCCCTCCTGAAGACCAGCACTTGGGAGCGCAGCAGCCTGATCGAAAAGAGCGGATTCGCTACCATGCCTGGCAGCAAGCTGGCCGATTCCGATGTCGCACGAGCCTGCGCCGAGATCCTGGCGGCAACGCCACCCAAGAGCTGAGGCTCATCTTCCTTCAGTGCTTTTTGGCCCGGAATTCCGGTGCACCGCCAAGCGCGGTGCACTTCGTAACGAGGAACGTGATAGTGCCGGCCCGCGATGGCACGCAGCGTTCCTGACGCCTTGCGCGCACCGTGGCTAACGCTGACGGCAGATTGGTGCGCTTCCGCGATGTAGATGAGACGGGCCGTCGATCCAAGCTGTTCCATGTGCGAGTGGAGAACGTCGACCGGCCGTGTCCAGTGTAGAGGCTGTTTATCGCTGCGGCTGATCGCAACATCACCGCCACGACCGGCGCCCAGCATCTGACACTAGTCGTAGGATCCGGAAATCGATCCCGCTTGGCCTCAAGGAAGTGACCAAGGGCGTACCCCAGGTGCTGACCCGGAAAGAAAGTGATCGCCAAGCTGGCCACGAACGGCTCAGGGCGCCAAATTCCGACCAAACCCCAAGCCACTGGGCTACTACCCGCGATGGGATTGGACGACCAGCTTCCATAAGGCTGCTTGGGCGAGACGCCGCCGACAGCTCGATTTGAGCCACAAGCCAGACGAACCGGATGTCCGACTCCTGCGCAATTGCAGCCGAAATCTCGCCCTCGCACCCTCTTCCGCCAGTTACTCCAAGGTCCCGATGCCCAAGGTGACGATGACGCTGTGCGTGCCGCGGTCTTTGGCCAGCTTCAGGCGCACCTTGCCGCCAGAAGGAGGGTGGCTTGCTCCATCCAGCTCCGTGGCAACCACGCCACGGCCGACGCCTTCGCGGTTGTGTATGGAGATCTCATAGACCGAGCCGCGATACCGCAGCGTCATCTCGAAGCCCGGCCATGAAGTGGGGATGCAGGGGTCGATCTCCATTAAGTCACCCTTGATCCTGAGGCCGAGGATCGACTCGATGCCAGCGCGATAGAGCCACCCAGCCGATCCTGTGTACCAAGTCCAGCCGCCGCGCCCGACATGCGGGGCCACAGAGTAGACGTCCGCTGCCACGACATAGGGCTCGACCTTGTAGCGCAGCACGCCCGAGCGCGTGCTCGCGTGGTTGACGGGATTGACCAGCGAGAACAGCTCAGCTGCCTTATCGCCCTGGCCGACGGCTACGAAGCCCATGATGGCCCACGCGGCTGCGTGCGTGTATTGCCCGCCGTTCTCCCGGATGCCCGGCGGATAGCCCTTGATGTAGCCGGGATCGCGCGCGGTCTTGTCGAACGGCGGTGCGAATAGCAGGGCCAAGCGGTCGCCGCGATGCACGAGCTGCCGGTCAAGGGACGCCATCGCCTGCGCTGCGCGCGCCGGGTCGCCAGCGCCCGACAGGGCGGCCCACGATTGAGCGATGGAATCGATGCGGCATTCGTCGCTCTGCGCGGAACCTAGCGGCGTACCGTCGTCGTAGTAGCCTCGGCGGTACCACTCGCCGTCCCAGCCTTCGCGATCGAGTGCCTCGGCTAACGCGCCGGCATGCGCCGTCCATGCCGCCGCCCGTGCTCGATCGGCGCGGGCCGAGGCGATCGGGGCGAAGGCGGTCAGCGCGGCATGGAAAAACCAGCCCAACCACACGCTCTCACCCTTGCCTTCCGCGCCAACGCGGTTCATCCCGTCGTTCCAGTCACCGGTGCCGATGAGGGGCAGCCCGTGCGAGCCGGTCTCGAGGCTGAGATCGAGGCCCTTGGCACAGTGCTCGTACAACGATGCGACTTCGTCTGACAGGCCAGGCTGGAAGTAGAGATCGTGCTCGCCCGGCTTGAGGGTGGGACCGTCGAGGAACGGCACTCTTTCATTGAGGATAGCCGCATCGCCCGTAGTCTCGATGTAGTGCGCGACAACGGTCGCGAGCCACGCCCGGTCATCGGATATGCGGGTGCGCACCCCCTGCCCGGCCGGCGCGAACCACCAGTGCTGGAAGTCTCCTTCGACAAATTG
>DASRBG010000148.1:0-15072 GCA_035653735.1 Gemmataceae bacterium | reverse complement strand
CTCAGCGCCCGCGAGCTGTTGGGGCTGATCGATCGCGAGATCGCGCGATTACCGGAGGTGTATCGCCTGCCGCTGGTGCTGTGCGATCTGGAGGAACGCACTCAGCCGGAGGCGGCACGGTTACTGGGTTGGACGCTGGGTTCCTTACGTGGCCGGCTGCTGCGTGGCCGCGAGCGGCTGCGCGCGCGGCTGGCGCAGCGCGGTATCGTCCCGGCGGTGCTGACCGCGACGTTTATGCAAGCATCGGCAGATGCGGCACCAATGACGGCCAACCTCACTCGATTGGCCGTGCGTTTCTCCACTTGCCCCGCATCGGCCGAAGTTCCAGCATCGGTCGCCGCGCTGGTGCGTGAAGGAATTCGCGGCCTGATGCTGACGAAATTGAAACTTGCCTCGATTGTCCTGTTGGCCGCCAGCACGCTTGTCGCCGGCGCGGGATTGTTGGCATGGCCCACTCCGGCCCCGCAGCCAGTCGAAGAGCGCGCGGAGGACAAACCGCAAGCCACGCCGAGTGAGAAGCCACGAATCCGTCGCGATCAAGCCGGCGATCCGTTGCCGGCCGAGGCGCTGGCGCGGCTGGGCACGCTACGGTTCCGGCACGGTGGAATGATCCAGTCGCTTGCCTTCGCTTCCGACGGCAAGACGCTCGTTTCTCAAGGAGTTGATGGGCTTCGCATCTGGGACGCCGCCACTGGAAAACAAATCCGCCGGATAGGGAACAACTCGGCAGGGACGGGAAGGAACGACATCTCGCCCGACGGAAAGCTCGTGGCGGTGCTGCTCCCCGATTCCCATGAGAACGTGGGTTTGCTGGAGATCGCCACGGGCCGGATTGTGCAGCGATTCAGTAAACGCCAGGTGCATTCCCTTAGCTTCTCTCCCGACGGCAAAGTGCTCGCGACCCTCGGTTATCATTCGGAGATCGATTTGTGGGATCCGGCCACGGGGAAATCGCTCGGCACGCTCAAGGGCCACCAGGACCAGATTTGGTCCCTGGCGTTTTCCACCGATGGGAAAACTCTGGTTTCCGCCAGTGACGATCGAACAATCTGCTTTTGGGACGTGATGTCCGGCAAGCAACAGCGTCAGATCGCGACCGAGAACTCTGTGGAAAAGATCGCTCTGTCTCCAGATGCCCGCATCCTCGCCTCCCTCGGCCACATCAAGCAGGATCTCGGACAAGGGATCACCTGGTGGCGACGCGAGGCGGTGATCCGTCTGTGGGATGCACACACCGGGAAGGAACTGCGGCAGCTGACCATGCAACCCGTCGAAACCAGTCGAGGCGCGGAGATCGGCTTTTCCACGCTCCTGTTCGCCCCCGACGGCAAGACGTTCGTGACCGGCGGACACGATGGAGTAATCCGGCTTTGGGATCCGGCAACTGGAAACGAACTGCGGCAATTTCCGGGTTTCGTAGGCGGATCTATCGCCTTCGCTCTTCATCCGGACGGCAAGACGCTGGCTGTGGTGGATGGCGGCGGCTCGGCGATTCGCTTGATCCGGCTCGATACAGGAAAGGAGCCGATCTTTTTTGATGGCCACAAAACCGGCGTTGGTTCCGTTCATTTTCGCCTGGACAACCGAACCGCGGTCACGTCCAGTTGGGATGGCCTTCTCTATTTTTTGGACGTGGAAACAGGGGAAATACGGCGGAGGATCACGGGAAAATCTCGGTCGGTCTTGCAGATGCTCCCGGACGGGAAGACTTACCTGGCGGCGGGAGACGATAAAAAGCTGCGCGTCTGCGATCTGGACAGCGGCAAAGAGATCCGCGTCATCCAGGGCTGGAAGGGCCGCGGCTATCACGTTGCCCTTGCTGCCGATGGACGCATTCTCGCCGAGGCCGATGCGGAAAACAAAAAAGTCAATCTCATCGACCCGGCGACAGGGAAACATCTGCACACGTTCACAGGATTCGATCAATTCTTTATGGGAATGGCTTTCGCACCGGACAGCAGGAGTTTATTCATTTGGAGCACTGACAAGACCGTGACAGTCTGGGACACGGCTACGGGCGAGAGACGCCGGCAGTTCACCGCTCCTGCCGATGCGGGGCCAGGGCCGGATGGTCGGCCAGGATTTCCAAATACGTATCCCTCTTATACGGCGGCGCTGTCGCCCGATGGCAAACTCTTCGCCTTCGGTTTTCAGGGCAATACTCCACTACCGGGCAATGCTCCGCGACCAGACATTCTCCCTGTATTGGATGCAATCACGGGAAAGGAAATCTGCCGCTTCACCACGGCGCCGGATGGCGTGTCGCACCTGGCGTTCTCGCCCGACGGCAAAAGCCTGGCCTGGGGTGGCTGGCGCGAGGGCACGGTTTACGTGGGTGAAATTGCAACCGGCCGCGAGCGCCATCACTTCGTCGGCCATACTGGGCGTATCTTCTGTCTCGCTTTCTCTGCCGATGGCAAAATGCTCATCTCTGGTTCACACGACACGACTGCCCTCGTGTGGGATTTGACCGACCGATTGGCTATGGGACCGAAGCATGGCGCGGCTCTCACTGTCGAAGAATTGGAAAAACACTGGAAGACGCTCGCTGCCGAAGATGCCAAAGCCGCCTTTCACGCCATGCGAGTTTTGGCCGCGGACCCTGCTCACACGGTTCCGTATCTGCGGACGCGACTCCATCCCATCGCTCCGGCGGATGAGAAACGTTTGCAGCAATGGATTGCCGACCTCGACAGCGACCAGTTCGCCGTCCGCGAGAAAGCGACATCCGAGCTGGGAAAGCTCGGCGCGGCGGCGTTGCACGCCATGCGCAAGGCACTCGAAGCGAAACCGGCATTGGAAACGCGCCGCCGTCTGGAACCGTTGGTCGAAAAGTTGGAACGCGAAGAATGGTCGCCCAGCGGCGAGCGACTGCGCATCTGGCGCGCCCTGGAAGTGCTGGAACGCACGGGAACAGAGGAAGCGAAGGAAGTTTTGACAACGCTTGCCAACGGGGCGCCGGGAGTGCGACAGACCGTGGAGGCCAAGGCCGCTCTGCAACGGCTGGCGCCGCAACGGAGCCGAAGCGTAGTTCCAGCTGAACCACGACCGTAAGGGAGCGGTTTTGCTGGAACTACGCTTCGGGAACAGATTTTTGGGGAAAATCCTTGTAGGGGCACTCTTCGGTAGTTAGTATCGACCGTTGGCAGCTGAGCGACCCCTAAACCGGTGCCCCATGACCAAGAAACGAACTGCTGCTTTGATTTTTCTGGTCGGCATTCTCATCAGTGTGATCGGCGCGTTCGCTCTGCGTTCTTCCGGCGTCTGGGAGGTCACAGAACCAGAAGAGGGCTTTGATAGTTCGCGCCTGACCGCGCTCGCCAAGGCCCTGAAGGCAGGTGATCATCAGGCTCTTGACCGCTTCTGGAGCGAGATGCAAGGCAAAGCACCACTGGTTGAACCGGTGGCCGATGATCCCCACGCCTCCTGGATAACTTTCGTGTGGCGGGGCGATAGCAAGACGCGACGAGTGAACGTCCAGGGCGGACCGGCGTCGGGTGATTTTGCCAACTGGATGAAGCGCCTGGGAGACACCAATCTCTGGTATCGAACCGACCGAATCCCCAACGATTCTCGCTTCAGCTATTTCTTTCAGGTTAATCGGCCGCTCAAGTTCCCTCCACATGCCGAGAAGTTGCCGCCACTCGCCCCGCCACGGGCCGATCCGTTGAACCCACGCAAGACGGCGTCTCAGGATCGTTCGCTGGTCGAACTTCCAGATGCGCCGCCACAGCCTTGGCTCAAACGTCTGCCCGAAGTCCCCGCGGGCACGCTGAGCGAACACAAGCTCACCAGTGCAGTCATCCGCGACGCGAGGCCCGGCTTCGATCACGAGCGCCAGTTCACGGTCTATGTGCCGGCCAACTACGATCCCAAGGGCCAGCTCTATGGACTCCTGGTGCTTTTCGATGGTCAGGGTAGCCGTAATCCCTCCACGGACATGCCCATCACCGTCCTTCTGGATAACTTGATTGCCACGAGAAAGACTCCCCCCCTCGTGGGCGTGTTCGTCAACCAAACCCGTGAACGACTTCGCGAGCTCGGTTGTTCACCTTCCTTTTCCGATTTCGTGGCCAAGGAGTTGGTCCCCTGGATGCGGAAACATTACCACATCAGCCGGGAACCGACGCGCGTGATCATCGGCGGCATGAGTGCCGGCGGGCGCATGGCTGCCTACTGCGGCTTGCGGCACAGCGACGTTTTTGGAAATGTGCTGTCGCTATCGGGCGGCTTCGAGTGGTGGCCCGGCGCCCTGGAAGAACGGATGGACGAGGAGCCCGGCTGGCTGACGCGGCAGTTCGTAACAGCTCGGCGCGTGCCGCTGCACTTCTACCTTGCCGCCGGCCGTTTTGAACACTGGTTCTTCCCGTCTAGTCTACTGACCGAGAACCGCCGCTTGCGCGACGTGTTGCAGGCCAAGGGCTATCTCGTCGACTATGCCGAATTCAGCGGTGGGCACGATCCCGTTTGTTGGCGCGGCCCATTTGTCGATGGCCTGATCGCGCTGACAGGAACGGCAAAGCAGTAATGACTATCAATCTGCCCAGAGATGGAGAAGCGGATGAAAACGATGCGCACTCTCCATCCATAACTCGCCAACTCATTTTATGCCGCAAATATGCTTGACATCGACGCGCCATCAGGGTAGCACAATAGGTAGGCTACCCCCCTGCCCGCCTGCCCGCCCGCCTGCTTCCTACCTACCGTGCGAAAGGACGCGTCATGCTGCCATACCGCACCCGCCTTGGTTCTCCGTTGGCCTTCTGTCTGTTCACCTTCGCGCCGGCGTTTGCTTTCGCCGAGGCGCCCTTGCACGAGCGCATCGATCAGGCCATTGCCGCCGCGCAGCCGGATTTCGCCCATCACGCCGCCGGTCCCGCTTCCGATGCCGAGTTCCTCCGCCGCATCTATCTCGACCTGATCGGCACCATTCCCACCGCGGCCGAGAGCCGCGCGTTTCTGAGAGATTCTTCGCCCGTCAAACGGCAAACGCTCATCGACCGCCTGTTGGCCAGCCCCGAACATGCCCGCCATCTGGCCACGGTGCTCGATGTCATGCTCATGGAGCGCCGCAGGGACAAGTACGTGCCGCATGCGCAATGGCTGGAATTTCTGCGTTCGTCCGTGGCGGCCAATAAGCCTTGGGACCAACTAGTGCGCGAAATCCTGACGAGCGACGGCGCCGATAGCAAGACCCGGCCGGCGGCGAAATTCTATCTCGAACGCGAGGCCGAACCCAATCTGCTGACGCGCGACATCAGCCGGCTGTTTCTCGGCACCAATCTGCAATGCTGCCAATGCCACGATCATCCACGCATCGACGATTACAAACAGGCCCATTATTACGGCCTGTTCGCGTTCCTGAATCGCAGCTCGCTCATCGTCGATCAAAAGCTGAAAATGGCAGTGCTGTCCGAGAAAGCCGACGGCGAAGTGACGTTTCAATCGGTGTTCGATCCGGCGAAGGTAACAAAGAGCACTGGACCGCGTCTGCCGGAAGCACCGCCGATCAAGGAGCCGGCCGTCGAGAAAGGCAAGGAGTATCTTACTGCCCCCGCGCCGAAGGCCCGCGCCGTACCGCGTTTCAGCCGTCGCGCTCTGCTCGGCCCGTCGCTGGCCCGCGCCGACAACGAGCAATTCAAACGCAACATCGCCAATCGCCTCTGGGCGTTGATGATGGGTCGCGGCCTGGTGCATCCGCTCGATCTCGATCACTCGGCCAATCCGCCGTCGCATCCCGAATTGTTGAAACTGTTGGCCGACGACATCGCTGCCCGCAAGTTCGACATGCGCGGCTTCCTGCGCGAGCTGGCTCTGAGCCAAACCTATCAGCGTTCCAGCGAACAATCCTCGCTCAGCAAGGAGCCGGAGGCGGCAAGCTACACGGTTGCGTTGCTCAAACCGCTGACGCCGGAGCAACTGGCCTGGAGCCTGATGCAAGCGACCGGCTTGACCGACGCGGAACGCGAGGCACTGGGCAAAAAAGCTAATGAGGCTGCGCTGTATGCGCGCCTGTCGGCGAATAAGGCTCCATTTGTGAGGACATTCGGGAATCCGCCCGGCCAGGCGCAGGAGTTCGACGCCCGGCTGGATCAAGCGTTGTTCTTGGCCAATGGCTCGATCGTGCGCGGCTGGTTGGCGCCGCGGCCCGGAAATTTGATCGATCGCCTCACGCGACTGACGAACACGGACGCGCTCGCGGAGGAGTTGTATTTGAGTGTGTTCACGCGCTTGCCCAGTGCCGAGGAACGCAAGGAGGCTGCGAACTTCTTGGCATCGCGATCGAAGGACCGCTTGGCGGCGCTGCAAGATATGGCCTGGGCGCTGTTGGCATCGGCGGAGTTTCGCTTCAATCATTGACACTCGACTCGCCTACGCGGAGATAATCTCATGTGGTGTTCCTATGCCTGCAACTCGGCAGAACATGGCATCTCGCGGCGCGGATTCTTCGCCAGCGCGGCGGCGAGTGCGCTATCTCTCGGATCTTTCATCCGCCCCGCGTTCACGCGTGAGTTGAACAAACAGCAGAAGCGCGTCCTCATGATCTGGCTGCACGGCGGGGTGAGCCAACTAGAAACGTGGGACCCCAAGCCCGGCACGGCAACCGGCGGTCCCTTCCAGACCATTGCCACGTCCGTGCCCGGCATCCACATTTGCGAGCTGCTGCCCTACACCGCGAAGATCATGCACCACCTCGCGCTCGTCCGCGGCCTGAACACCGCCGAGGACGATCACGGCAAGGGCGCTTACATCATGCACACCGGCCGACGGCAGGAGCCGGCGATGAAGTGGCCGCACTTCGGCTCCGTATGCGCCAAGCTGCTTGGCGACAGCGATAATCCCTTGCCCGGCTACATCCACATCACGCCGCGCGGCAACGGCGGCGTCAACAGCCAGGACGCCGCGTTTCTCGGCCCGCGCTATGCCTCCGTGGCCCTCAGCGACGGACACGCTCCCGCCAACCTCGACCGCCCCGCCGCGCTCACGCAAGTTGCCGATCAGCAGCGCCATGAGTTCCGCATGCACGCCAACGAGCGTTTTCTGAGCTCGCGCCGCACCGCCCAGACCGAGGCCTACACGCACTCCTATGATCAGGCCGCCCAGCTCATGCGCCGCCGCGATCTCTTCGACATCAGCAAGGAGCCGCCCGCCGTTATCGACCGCTATGGCCGGCACGATTTCGGCCGTCATTGCCTGATGGCCCGCCGCCTGCTCGAAGGCGGCGCCACCTTCGTCAAGGTGATGCACACCAACTACGACACCCACCACGAGAACTTCGATTTCCACATCGAGCAGCTCGGCGAGTTCGATCGACCGTTCGCCACGCTCATGGACGACTTGCACGATCGCGGCTTGCTGTCCAGCACGCTGGTCCTCGTCCTGTCGGAGTTCGGACGGACGCCGCGGATCAATCGCAATTTTGGCCGCGATCACTGGTCAAAGGCCTGGTCGATCGCCCTGGCCGGCTGCGGTATCAAGGGCGGCAGCGTCTCTGGCAAGACCAACGCCGACGGCACCGCCGTCACCGACCGCCAAGTCAACGGCGGCCACCTGTTCCACACCTATTTGAGCGCCCTCGGTTTCAACTCGAAGAAGAACTTTTACGTCGAGCAGCGACCCATTCCCATCGCCGATCCCAAGGCCAGCCCGATCAAGGAGGTGCTGGCATGAACCCCGCGCCGACTCCGAAAATCGATCCGGCGAAAACGCATCTCCTCAAGGACTACAAGCACGGCAGCCCGCTCTTTGGTTGCCGCTTCGATCCATCCGGGCAATTCGTCTTCGCCGGCGCTCAAGACAACAACATCGTCCGCTGGAACCTCGACAACGGCAAGAAAACGCTGCTGACTGGTCATAAGAGTTGGGTGCGCGCGCTGGCGTTTGCGGCCAAGGAAAAGCTCTTGTTCACCGGCGACTACGCCGGGCGAATCCTGGCATGGCCGGCCGGCGACGATGCACCGAAGCCGGCGCGCACTATTGAAGCCCATCGCGGCTGGGTCCGCGCTCTCGCCGTCAGCCCCGACGGCAAGATGCTCGCTTCGTGCGGCAATGACCATCTTGTCAAGCTGTGGTCGATTCCGAATGGCGAGCTTATCCGAGAGCTTGCAGGCCACGCTTGCCACGTCTACAACGTCGCCTTTCATCCCGGCGGCACGCATCTGATTTCCGCGGATCTTAAAGGCGTCGTCAAGGTTTGGGATGTTGCCAAGGGTGAGGCCGAGCGCGAGCTGGACGCGAAAATCCTCTATAAATACGATTCGTCTTTCCTCGCGGACCACGGCGGGGTGCGGAGCATGGTATTCAGTCCCGATGGATCGCTGTTGGCCTGCGCCGGCATCACCAACGTCAGCAACGCCTTCGCCGGCGTCGGCAACCCGCTGATCGTGCTGTTCGACTATAAAAGCGGCAAACAAAAGCAGCTTCTCCGGCCCAAAGCGCCCTTCCAGGGCACCGCCTGGGGCGTGATCGTCCATCCCGCCGGTTTCATCGCCGGCGTCGGCGGCGGCAACGGCGGCGTGTTGTGGTTCTGGAAACCCGACAACGCCCAAGATTTTTTCAACCTGAAACTGCCCAACAACGCCCGCGATCTCGATCTGCATCGCGACGGCAAACGATTGGCCGTGGCTTTCTTCGATGGGGCCGTCCGAACCTACAGCATGGAAGCGCCGCTAAAAGGGAGCGCGGCTGGAAAGTAAGAGGCATTCTCAAAATGAACCGCCAAGACGCCAAGATAAGAAAGAGAGAGCAAGAGTAAGTGAAGGAATCCTGGCCGTGGCCTCCGCAGGGCCAATCTTACTCCTAATCTTTCTCTGGCTCCTAATCCTCTTCCTAATCTTAATCTTCCTCTTACTCTTGCTCTCTCTTTGTTATCTTGGCGTTCTTGGCGCCTTGGCGGTTTATTTCTTTAGAGGTTTTAAGGAAACCGTCTGCACCATCACGTCCTATCCCGGTCGATCGGCCGGTTATCCAGGATCGCTCCTTTTTTACTTCCTGGAAAAAAGATCCAGTCTTTTCGACAAAACCGGCGCAATATTTGCGTTAACACCCGTCCTGATGAGAAAGGGAAGGATTCGTCGATTGATCTACTCATAATCTCCAAGGTGGGAAGGGAATTCTATGACCTCCTCTACACAATCTCAGCCGTCCAGGGCTTCGCTTGAGGAAGACCGGTCGAACCCCTCGCTTGGGGCTGCCATCATCATCGCGAACGCGCCGGACCCTGTCTTCGTGTCGGACCTGGAGGGCAAGATTCTGCAAGCTAACCAGGCTGTCTCGGAGTTGCTCGGCTTCCGACCGGCAGAGCTGATCGAGCAGTCGCTGTCGCGCTTTATCAGTCCCGAGGAGACGCGCGAGTTCACCGCCGCTCTCCGCGAAGTGGTGGAAAAGGGGGAAACGCGCAACGCCCGTCTCAATCCTCGCAGCGCCAGCGGCGAGGTCATCCCAACAACCTTGAACGCTTCTGCGCTACGCGATTCAGACGGCCAGGTGATCGGCGCCATCGGCATCCTCCGCGACATGCGCGAATTGGACAAGGCGCGGGCCTATGCCGAAAGCCTCATCAAGAACGCGCCCGATCCGGTGTTTGTCTCCGACCTGGAGGGCAAGATCCTGCAGGCCAACGATGCCGTCTCTCAATTGCTGGGCTTCCGCCGCGATGAGGTGGTGGAGCAGTCCCTCTCGCGCTTCATCAGCCCCGAGGAGACACGCGAGTTCACCGCCGCCCTCCGCGAAGTGGTGGAAAAAGGCGTGACGCGCAACGCCCGTCTCAATCCCCGCAGCGCCAGCGGGGAAGTCATCCCGACCACGCTGAACGCCTCAGCCCTGCGAGATGCTACGGGCACCGTTATTGGCGCCATCGGCATCCTCCGCGACATGCGTGAGTTGGACAAGGCGCGGGCCTATGCCGAAAGCCTCATCAAGAACGCGCCCGATCCGGTGTTTGTCTCCGACCTGGAGGGCAAGATCCTGCAGGCCAACGATGCCGTTTCTCAACTGCTGGGCTTCCGCCGCGATGAGGTGGTGGAGCAATCGCTGTCGCGCTTTATCAGTCCCGAGGAGACACGCGAGTTCACGGCCGCCCTCCGCGAAGTGGTGGAAAAAGGCGTGACGCGCAACGCTCGTCTCAATCCCCGCAGCGCCAGCGGGGAGACCATCTCGACCACGCTAAACGCCTCGGCCTTACGGGATACCGACGGACGAGTTATTGGGGCAATCGGCATCCTTCGCGACATGCGCGAGTTGGACAAGGCCCGTGAAGCGGCCGAGATCGCCAACCGGGCCAAGAGCCAGTTCCTGGCCAACATGAGCCATGAGCTGCGTACTCCCCTCAATGCCATTATCCTCTACACGGATCTGCTCCGCGACGAGGCTACCGACCGCGGTCTGGAGTACTTCCTCCCCGACCTGAAGAAAATCTACGGGGCGGCCAAACATCTACTCTCCCTTATCAACGATGTCCTCGATCTCTCCAAAATCGAATCCGGAAAGCTGGAGCTGGTACTGGAGACGTTCGATGTGCCAACCATGATCCGCGACGTGGTGACCACGATCGAGCCACTTGCCCAGAAGAACGCCGACCATCTCGAAGTCCACTGCGGCCCGGACGTCGGCACCATGCGCGCTGACCTCACCAAGGTCCGGCAGAGTCTCTTCAATCTTCTGTCCAATGCCTGTAAGTTCACCGAGAGCGGCACGATCCGCCTGGAGGTCGCTCGCACGCAGCGGGACGGGGATTGGCTCACGTTCCGCGTATCCGATACGGGCATTGGCATGACTCCCGATCATTTGGGGAAACTATTCCAGCCGTTTACTCAGGTGGACCCGTCGGCGACGCGCCGTTTCGGCGGCACGGGACTGGGATTGGCCATCACCCGCCACTTCTGTGAGGCGATGGGTGGGGCCATAACGGTCGAAAGCCAGCCGGGAGTCGGCTCTACTTTCATCATTCGACTCCCCGCGGTGGTGGGGGAAGTGAAGCCGGAGCCGCAGCCCGCGCCCCGCCCAGAGCCAGCGCGAGCGCGGGACCGCAGTGTCCTGATCATTGATGACAATGCAACCGCCGGGGAAGCACTCAAGAAAATTCTCCATCGCAAGGAGTTCCGCGCCGAAGTCGCCACCACGGGGGAGGAAGGTCTGCGCCTGGCTCGCCAGCTGCATCCTGGGGTTATCATGCTCGATTCGGTCATGCCGGGGATGGATGGCCGGGCGGTGCTGACGGCCCTAAAGTCGGAGCCGGAGCTGGCGGACATCCCCGTCGTGCTCCTGACCGGGATGGCGCAAGACCGGAAGGAGGCGCTCCACCTGGGTGCCGCGGACTATGTGATGAAGCCCGTTGATCCCGACCACCTGTTCGCCATCCTGCACCGCTACTGCGACTCAGCCCATCGACGGGCGCTGATCGTTGATGACGACGCCGACTTGCGCCAGCACCTGCGTAACCTGCTGGAGAAAGAGGGCTGGGAGGTGAACGAGGCCGCCGATGGCCAGGAGGCGCTGGCCCAGCTGGCCAGACGCGATCCCGGAGTGATCCTGCTTGATCTGGTCATGCCAGGAATGGACGGCTTCGAGTTCCTCGCCGCGCTGCAAGAAAAGGAGGAAGTTTGCTCGATGCCCATCGTCATCCTCACGGCCAAGGATCTGACGGCTGCGGACCGTCAGCGCCTGAGCGGACCTATCGAAAAGATTCTGCAAAAGGGGTCGATCGCCCAGGACCAGCTGCTGGCCGAAGTCGAAGCCGCGATGGCCGGCTCGAATCGCTGTCCGTAACGAGGTCGTTTGGTCCCAGACAAGCCAACCAGGAGAATACCATGCCGAAAGTGCTCCTAGTCGAGGACAACGAGGAGAACCGGGATGCGCTGTCCCGCCACCTGAGGCGCAGGGGCTATCAGGTTCTTATCGCTGTCGATGGGACAGAGGGGATAGACGTGGCTCGCGCGGAGACGCCGGACTTGATCCTCATGGACATGAGCCTTCCCGTTCTCGACGGCTGGCAGGCCACCCGACAACTGAAAACCGCGCCGGAGATGCGAGGCATCCCGATCATCGCGCTGACGGCCCATGCAATGGCAGGGGACCGAGAGAAGGCCCTGGAGGCAGGCTGCGACGACTACGACACCAAGCCGATCGACTTCCCGCGCTTGCTGGCGAAGATCGAGACGGTATTGGCGAAGAAAAGCTCGCCCGCCGGGAAGGAGGATCATGCCTGAGGTCACCGGCTTGCCATCAACCGGCGGACCTTACACAATGAAATCGTTTGGCAATTTCGCGGCGCAAGGTAGTCCGGCTCGAACGTTTCTTCTATGGAAGGCGAGATTGGACCTCCCCACCGACCCCCCCGCGAGGACTCTCTTCATGACACTTCTCCGGCATCCCGTTCCTCTCCTCGGACTATCGGTGATCTTCCTGCTGACCGCTGCCTTTGCCCCGGCCCAGGAGCTGCAATTCCCCTCCGCGCGTTCACCCCAGGAGATCGGCGAGCCGCCACCGGTGCCCGGCGGCGACGGCATTGCTGTGCAACCGCGTGGGCCAGTCCACGAGGCATTCGCCATGCCATCGAATGCGCCGCCGCAGCCCGGTCCCCTCATTGCCAGAAGACCGCCCGACCCCATCCCGGAAGTGCCGCCGGACCAGCGCCCCGAGGGCGATAACGTGCAGTGGATACCGGGTTACTGGGCCTGGGACGCCGACCGACAGGATTTTCTGTGGATCAGCGGTTTGTGGCGTGTGCCGCCGGACGGCTGCAAATGGATGCCGGGCTCGTGGCAGAGCGTCGAGGGCGGCTACCAATGGTCGCCGGGTTTCTGGGCGCCCGCTGGTCAAGCGGAGATGCCCTACCTGCCCGAACCGCCCGCGTCGATCGACAACGGGCCAAACAGCCCGCCGCCGGATGACAATAGTTTCTACACGCCCGGCTGCTGGATCTATCGATCGTCGCGCTACCTGTGGCAGCCCGGCTACTGGCAAGCGTATCGGCCGAACCTGATCTGGATGCCTCCTTGCTACATCTGGACGCCGTCCGGCTATCTGTTTGCGCCCGGTTACTGGGATTGGCCGCTGGCAAATCGCGGCCTGCTTTTCGCCCCGGTCGCCTTCAATCAACCGCTGTGGAACACGCCCGGCTGGTCCTATCAGCCCAACTACTGCGTGCCCTACAACGGATTGTTGAACTCGCTCTTCATGGGGCCATCGAACCGCGGCTACTATTACGGCAATTACTTTGGCCCCTCGTATCGCCGGCTCGGTTTCCAGCCGTGGTTCGCCAACGCCGCCGTCAATCCGCTTTTCTCCTGGTATCGCTGGCGCAACCTCAACAATCCCGCGTGGTTTAATAATCTCCGCGGCGCCTATCGCGGCCGCTTCGCCGGCACCCCGGCGCTCCCGCCGTTGCAAACCGTCCAGCCGTTGAACCAGCTCCGCGGCGTGCGTTTGGCGCGATTGAGCACCGAGCAGCTCGCGGTACAGCGCAACCTGGCCCGAAATCTCCAGTCATTCAGCGCAACAAGACTAGCTCCGCGCGAAACCAGACGTTCCCTGCCGCTCTCGCACACAATGACCTTCGCCCCATCAACCCCCGCCCATGCGGCGCTGCCCGCACTATCCACGCCGCATCACGCACCCAACGGACCCGGCGCGTCCCATATCGCCCCCAGCCCCCGCATCGCCACGCCGCACCAGCCGGCCGCGCACGTGTCCGCGCCCGTGTACCATCCTCTTCCGGCTCATCACAATACGCCGGCGCCTGTACACTCTACATTCTCGGCGCATCATTCCGCTCCGGTCGCGCATCATGCCGCTCCGGCTGCCCATCATCCCGCCCCAGCTGTGCATCACTCTGCCCCCGTGGTTCATCACTCTGCTCCGGCCGCGCATCATGCTACCCCGGCTGCACATCATCCTGCCCCGGCGGCGCATCATTCCGCACCGCCGGCGCATCATGCAGCACCGGCCACCCACCAAGGCGGAGGCGGGCACGGCGGCCATCATCACTGACAGGCCCAACTGCCGATCTTGAGTTTCCCCGCGCCGCTACCGTTCCGTACCTTCGTGCCACCCACTGCCATATCCTGCCGCCACTCCGCCACCTTCTCGCCGCCTCACGCTCGTGCCAGAAAATGCCGGGAAATGCCAGGCCGTGTCCACACGCGACATCCGGGAACTGAGTGGCAAACAGCTACATGCCGCCAGACCGTGACAACAAGCGTCAGCGAACGACATCACTCCGCCTTCCGGCCGACTGCCCGGAGGAGGAGGAATGTAAGCTCATACAAGACATGAGGCCGGTGCCGCCACCACGGTTACGGATCCCGGCCCCCTTTCCGTTTCTTCGATGGTAGTGTCATTGCATCGCTCTGCTCCGCACTCCTTGCAACGACAGGCGCACCATTGCAACGACGCCAACGAAACTGCACAAGTCCACGACCGGTCAATACGTAATTCGTTGCAACGAATTGCGCCTGTGCCTGCAATGATCGAAACGGGACAAGGCGGTGTCGATCGGATCATCCGCACAGAAGTATCGCGGTACGTTTTCCCACATGCGCGAAAAACGGTTCCTGGCGTTTTTGATTTTCTGAGGCTTGCTCGCGGGCCAGGATTCACTACACTGAGTGTCACGTCCGACCGCCGCATTTTCCAGTTGCGGCTTGCTCGCGGGCCAGGATTCACTACACTTCGCTGGCAGGGTTCCGGTTCCTGTTCTGTTGCGGCTTGCTCGCGGGCCAGGATTCACTACACTAGCTGAGGAAGGTGGTCCTCCCAAGATCGTGTTGCGGCTTGCTCGCGGGCCAGGATTCACTACACTCAAAGGCGGCATGGGCAATCGTGGTGCTTGGTTGCGGCTTGCTCGCGGGCCAGGATTCACTACACTTCGTGATGGCCACGGCCCGCACCGAGCGTTTGTTGCGGCTTGCTCGCGGGCCAGGATTCACTACACTTCTTGAATATCAGGGCATTCTCCAGGTCCGTTGCGGCTTGCTCGCGGGCCAGGATTCACTACACTGTGTGCGGGAGGAGCTGCCGGCGTCACCTGTTGCGGCTTGCTCGCGGGCCAGGATTCACTACACTCAGGTGGGC
>DASRBG010000147.1:0-7059 GCA_035653735.1 Gemmataceae bacterium | reverse complement strand
GCCTTCGATGACCGTGGTATTGTCCTTGTCGATCTTGACCTTCTTGGCCCGGCCGAGTTGATCCAGGCGCACGGTCTCCAGTTGAATGCCGAGATCCTCGAAAATGGCCTGGCCGCCGGTCAGAATGGCAATGTCTTCGAGCATGGCCTTGCGGCGATCGCCGTAGCCCGGCGCCTTGACCGCGGCGCACTTGAAGGTGCCGCGCAGCTTGTTGATAACCAGGGTCGCCAACGCTTCGCCCTCGACTTCCTCGGCGATAATCAAGATCGGCTTGCCCTGGTTCAGGACTTTCTCCAGCACCGGCACCAGATCCTTGTTGCTGGAAATCTTCTTCTCGTAGATGAGGATGTAGGGGTCTTCCAGCTCGCACTCCATTTTCTGCGGATCGGTGACGAAGTACGGCGACAGGTAGCCGCGATCGAACTGCATTCCCTCGACGAACTCGTGCGAAGTTTGCAGCGCCTTGCCTTCCTCGACGGTGATGACGCCGTCCTTGCCGACCTTGTCCATCGCCTCGGCGATGATGCGGCCAATCTCGCGGTCGTTGTTGGAGGCCACGGAGGCGACATTCTCCATGTCCTTCTTGGTCTTCACGTCAATCTTCATCGACTGGAGCTTGGCGACGATGTCCTCGACAGCCCTCTCCATGCCGCGTTTCATGAGCATGGGATTGGCGCCGGAGACGACGGCGCGAAGCCCCTCATTGAAGATGGACTCGGCGAGGACGGTGGCGGTGGTGGTGCCGTCGCCGGCCACATCGCTGGTCTTGCTGGCCACTTCCTTGACCATGCGGGCGCCCATGTTCTCGTACTTGTCTTCCAGCTCGATTTCCTTGGCCACCGTGACGCCGTCCTTGGTAACGGTCGGCGAGCCGAACGATTTCTGCAAAATGACGTTTCGGCCCTTGGGACCGAGCGTCACCTTGACCGCGCGAGCCAACTTGCCGATGCCCCGACGCATCGCTTCCCGCGCTTCCTGATCGAATGCAATCTGCTTCGCAGCCATCTTGCCTCCCAAAAAAGTTCTGAGTTCTAAGTTCTGAGTTCTGAGTCCCGAAAGTCTGAGTTTTTGTCACTCAGAACTTAGAACTCAGAACTAAGAACGGTTATTCATCCAGCACGGCCAACACGTCTTCCTCGCGCATGAGGAGAATGTTCTCCCCGCGGCTTTCTTTGAACTCATCACCGGCCCAATTGGTGAACAGCACCACGTCGCCCTCCTTCACTTGGAGCGGTTGACGGCTGCCGTCCTTGAGCAAGCGGCCGGGACCGACGTGCAGCACCTTGCCCTTTTGCGGTTTGTTCTTGGCCGAGTCCGGCAGAAGAATGCCTCCGGCCGTCTTTTCCTGCGCCTCAAAGCGACGGATCACGATCCGATCGCCTAGCGGTTTGATCTTCATGCGCTTCTCCTGAAGTCCAACTCCCTAACGAGTCCCTCGTGAGCGTGGGGCTGGGATGCAAGTCTCATGCCCGATGGAGAAAATGAACAAAAGGACCGTATTCACAAGGAGTTGCGCCGAAAAACGAGACAGTTCTTCGAGGATCGTTTCCTGCCAAGTTTGCGCGCGAGAGGATGACGGCCTGTCGGAATGGCAGGTGTCCGGAAGATGAATATGAGCATGCTCTCTCGAACCCGAACAACCGAAACGATAGAATCAAGCTCCCGTGCTTGGAAAATCGAGAGGCGAGCAATGTCTCAATCCCTCAATCCGGACGACAAACATCTCGGTCTTGAGACCGATTTGTACGAGCTGACAATGGCGGCCGGCTACCATGTGTGCGGTATGGCTGACGAGCGGGTCACGTTCGAGCTGTGGGTCCGCCGGCTGCCGTCGTGCCGGAATTATCTGGTGGCCGCCGGGCTGGAACAGGCCGTCCACTACTTGCAGCATCTCTCCTTCGCCCCCGAGCAGATCGCCTATCTGCGCGAGCACCCGGTCTTCAGGCATGTGCCGGCCAGCTGGTTCGAGCGGCTGGCGAACTTCCGTTTTGAGGGCGATGTGTGGGCGATCCCGGAAGGGACCGTCGTGTTCCCGGGTGAGCCGCTGCTGCGCGTGACTGGACCGCTCATGCAGGCGCAGATCGCCGAGACGTATCTGATCACGACGCTGACGGTGCAGACGCTGATTGCCTCGAAAGCGGCGCGGGCGGTCACGGCTGCTCAGGGGAGGCCGATCTTCGACTTCGGGTCGCGGCGGGCGCACGGACCCCAAGCGGGCTTGCTGGCGGCCCGCGCTGCCTTCATCGGCGGCTGTACCGGTACGAGCAATACCGAGGCCGGCCGACTGCTTGGCATACCGACCCTGGGAACGCAGGCGCACGCCTGGATCATGGCCTTCCAGGACGAGCAGGAAGCGTTCCGCAAGTTCGGCCAGGTGTTTCCCGAAAGCTCCACCCTGCTCATCGACACGTACGATACCGTGCAGGGCGTGCGCAACGCTCTGGCCTCGGGCGCGGCGATGCAGGCCGTTCGCCTGGACAGCGGCGATCTGGGGCAGCTCAGCAAGGAAGTCCGTGCGATCCTCGATGACGCCGGCAGGCAGGACGTGAAGATCGTCGCCAGCGGCGATCTCAATGAGTATAAAATCCGCGATCTTCTCGCTGGCGGAGCGCCCATCGACGTGTTCGGCGTCGGCACCGAGTTGGTTACCAGCCGGGACGAGCCGACCCTGAACGTCGTGTACAAGCTCGTCGAGCAGCAGACGCCCGAAGGGACGTTCGGCCGCTTCAAGCTATCGCTGGGAAAAAAGAGCTATCCCTATCCCAAACAGGTTTATCGCCAACAAGATGCCCACGGAATCTTTCGCGGCGATCGCATCGTCAAGGCAACCTCGCGCGAAGAGGGCGAGCCGCTGCTGGTGCCGGTGTTGCATCAGGGCGAACCGGCCCAGGCGCTGCCTCCTGTGGAAGAAATCCGCCGCCGCTGCGCCGAACAGCTGCATCGGCTGCCTCCGGAGTTGCTGGTTTTGGAACAGCGTCAAACCTACTCCGTGCAAGTCAGCGAAGAATTGGAGGCGGAGTTGAGCCATCATGGATAAACTACCGGCTTGACTTAGAAAGAATTGCGATCTAGGTTTCAAACGATGTCTCGATATATTCGGGCAGCCTTAGGGTAGGCTGGCGAATCGAGTCTACCCCTCTCCCCCGGCAGTCCTCCTTCGTCGTTCCGTCCGGCGTAGTCTTTGTCCTATCCCCGCACGAAGGTGAGTCTCATGTGTTCCTCGTTGTTGCCCCGTCCGATGCCACGGCGTCGCGGAGCCGTCACACCGTTGACGGTCCTGAGTTTATCGCTGTTGGTGGGTGTCGTCGCGATGGCCGTGGATAGCGGTACGTTGATGGAAGCGCGGCGTCACGTCCAGGCAACCGCGGACGCCGCGGCGCTGGCCGGTGCCAGTGATCTGTACACGAATTACCTTAGCAATCAAGGAATCGACTCCAATGGCACGGCCCTGAAGAGCGCTCAGGACACGGCCTCTTCCAACGGTTTTGCCAATGACGGCGTTCAATCCACCGTCACGGTCCGAACCTCGCCGCAGACTTACGTGGGCGGTCCCAATCAAGGCAAGGCACTCCCAGCCGGTTACATCGAAGTGACAATCCAGTACAACGCCAGCCACCTGTTCAGCGGCGTTTTCGGCTCCGGCACCACGCCCGTCCGCGCCCGCGCGGTCGCGCGTGGCCGTTGCGCGCCCCTCGCCGCCACCGACGCATTCGCGTTGAACTTGAAAGCCTCCGCCGCTCTGAAGGTTTCCAACCTTCTCGGCGGCCTCGCGGTCAATACGAACATCCAGGCCAATTCCAAGTCCTCCACGGCAGTCCAGGTGAGCGGCTTGGCCAAAATAACGACCCCGCTGATCACGCTCAATCCAAACACAGGCGGCCTGATCGGAAGCATTCTTTCTTTTCTCTTGGGAATCGGCGGTTCCACGCCGACGGTGACGACCTGCTTGCCTCTCCCTGATCCGCTTCGATATTTGCCCGTTCCCGATCCGGTTTCGCTCGGCTTGACCACGCAGGGCACGAACTTGACCATTAGCAGCGGCAACGTCGATCTCTACCCAGGCGTGTACAACGGCGGCATCCAAATCAGCGGTACGGCAAACGTGACCCTTCATGCCAATTCCGATGGCACGCCGGGCATTTATTACTTGAATGGATCAAATGGCTTCACGATATCGGGTTCTGCCAGTGTCAAGACGGCCTCGAGTGAAACGGCCGGGATCATGATTTACAACAATTGGTCCAGCTCCACAGACGCCATCAACATAAGCAGCAGTGGAACTATTACCATCACTCCACCCGCCAGCGGAATCTATCGCGGCCTCAGCATCTTTCAGAAACGCGGCACGCTCTCAAGTGCCGGTCCCACGATGAGTATTAACGGGCAGGCGAACACCAACGTGACAGGAACGATTTACGCCGCCCATGCCAGCGTCTCGCTGACGGCAAGCTCCAGCACGAACGTATCGGCCGGTCAAATCATCGCCGACACCATCAGCGTCAGTGGGCTTGCCACCCTCAACATCAATCCCGGCAGCCAACCCACTGCCAATGCACGTATTTTGGGGCTTGTTGAATAGTTACGCCAAGATCTCGCGCACCACTTCGCCATGCACGTCGGTGAGGCGGAAATCACGGCCACTGTAGCGGAAGGTCAATCGTTCGTGATCGATGCCGAGCAAGTACAGAATGGTGGCATGCAGATCGTGAACATGGACTTTCTTCTCCACGGCGCTGCTGCCGAATTCGTCGGTGGCGCCGTGGACGTAGCCGCCCTTGACGCCGCCGCCGGCAAGCCACATCGAAAAGCCCTTGCTGTTGTGATCGCGGCCCTTGCTGCCCTCTGATGCCGGCGTCCGGCCGAATTCGCCGCCCCAAATCACCAGCGTCTCGTCGAGCAAGCCGCGCGATTTTAGATCGGTCAAGAGCGCAGCGATCGGCTGATCGGATTGGCGAGCATGGTTGCGGTGATTGAGGATGTCGGCGTGATCGTCCCACGGTTGGCCGTTGCCGTAGTAAATCTGCGTCATGCGCACGCCGCGCTCGGCAAGCCGGCGGGCGATGAGGCAAGCGTGGGCGAACTGTCCGTCGCCGTAGCGCTGGCGCGTGGCCTTCGTCTCGCTCGCCAGGTCGAACGCTTCCTGGGCCTCGGTTTGCATGCGGAAGGCCATTTCCAAGGAGGCGATGCGGGCCTCGAGTTGGTCATCGCGGCCGCGCTCCTGCAAGTGGGCCGCGTTCATCTGCTGCAACAAATCGAGCTGGCGGCGCTGAGCATCGCGCTGCAAATGGCGATTGGCGACATGCTCGATAACGCTTTTCGGATCGACGCGCGAATTGTTGATGTGAGTGCCCTGGAAGATGCCAGGCAAGAAGCTATTGCTCCACAGCTGCGGCCCGACGACCGGCTTGCCCGGACAAAGCACGACGTAGCCCGGCAGGTTCTGGTTCTCCGAACCGAGTCCGTAGGACAACCACGAACCCATGCTCGGCCGCGTTGGCTGCGTCTCGCCGGAGTTCATCATCAAAAGCGATGGTTCGTGATTGGGCGTATTGGTGTGCATGGAGCGAAGGACACAAATCTCATCGATGCAGCGGGCCACGTGCGGAAATAATTCGCTTACTTCAATGCCGCTCTGCCCGTACTTCTGAAACTTGAACGGCGACGGCATCAGCTTGCCCGCCGCCTTCTGGCGCGTGGTGCCTTCTTTCGATTGTCCGGCATATTTCGCCAGCGCCGGCTTGGGATCGAAGGTATCGACCTGAGAAGGCCCGCCGTTCATGAACAGGAAAATGACGCGCTTGGCGCGCGGCGGAAAGTGCGGTGCTTTCGGCGCCAGCGGATTGCTCGCGCCGCCGGCCGCCCGCGCTGTCGAGCCAAGCAATCCTTCGCCGGCCAAGACGCTGGCCAGTCCGAGCGCGCCGAAACCGTTGCCCAAACTGCACAGCATTTGCCGTCGCGTCATCCACGGTTGCATGATCGATGCTCCTTTAGGGTTTAGGGGGAGGCCAAATGCTCCTACCCTAAACCCTAAACCCTATCTTAATCGACAAAGGCAAATTCGTTGGCGCTCAACAGCACCTGGGCGTATTGCTCCCAGGGTATGAGGGCCGTCTTCTCCGCGGTGCCAAGGAATGCCAATCCCATTTGTACCTCGCGCTCGTTGGCGTCTCGACCGAAGAGACGCACGAACGCCTTGCGGATGCGTGCGACATCGTCTTTTTCTTCGGCGGCCAGTTTCGCCGCCAGACTGTGAGCGCGCGCGATCATGAACTCGCTGTTGAGCACGAACAGTTGTTGCAGGGGTACAATAGTTACTGGTCGCGCTCCGCTGGTGATGTTCGGATCGGGAAAATCAAACAAACGCAGCAGGCTGTCGAGGTTGTGCCGGCTGATCTTGCCGTAAAGCGTGCGCCGCTTGTTGGCTGCACTGCCGAGATCTACCGGGGGGCCGCCGATATTTCCGTCTAATTCGCCGGACGCGGCCAAGAGCGCATCGCGCCAAGATTCCACGTCGAGCCGCCGGCGGTTCATGCGCCACAAGAGCCGATTGTCCGGGTCGATGGCGGCATTGCGCTCGTCGCGCTCGCTGCTCAGGCGATACGTCGCCGACAACAGGATCTCGCGGTGCAGCGCCTTGATCGACCAGCCGGAGGCAATAAATCTTGTGGCCAGGTGATCGAGCAGTTCGGGATGCGTCGGCCGTTCGCCGAGTTTGCCGAAATTGCTCGGCGTGCCGACGATGCCTCGGCCAAAGTGATGCTGCCAAATGCGGTTGACCAGCACACGCGCCGTCAACGGATTGTTCGGGCTGGCGATGGCCCGCGCCAGTTCAAGCCGGCCGCTGCCTTGCATAAACGACGGCGGGTTGTCGCCGGCGAGAATGCGCAGAAAGCGCCGCGGCGCAACATCGCCTTCCTTGTCGGGATTGCCGCGCAGATAAACTCGCATGTTGGCCGGCTGTCCCTCGCTCAGCGTGTGAACCATCGGTGGGGCCGGCGGGGCCTTCTTTTTGAGCTGCGCCAATTCGCGCCGCATGCCGGCCAATTTATTCTTGGCCGC
>DASRBG010000146.1:0-27305 GCA_035653735.1 Gemmataceae bacterium | reverse complement strand
CCACCGTGTCGGCGATTGCGATGCAGACGCTGGGCCGCGGGCCGGCGGCGGAAATCACCCGACCCTTCATCGACCGACTGCAAGCGCTGTCGAAGACCCACGATCTGATGACTCGCCACGAGTGGCTCGGCGCCGATCTGCACGAGATCGTCGAAGCGGAGCTGCAGCCCTACCAGGATGAGGCCGGCACGCGCTGGCGCTGCGGCGGTCCGTCGGTGACCCTGCCGGCAAAGGCCGCGGTTGCCCTCGCCATGGCCTTCCACGAGCTGGCGACCAATGCCGCCAAGTATGGCGCCTTCTCGATGCCGAGCGGCCGGCTGGCGATCGACTGGCACGTGGCGGCACGCGGCGGCGACCGCCGGCTGCGCGTGATCTGGACCGAATCGGGCGGCCCGCCGGTTGCACCACCGGTCAAACCCACGGGGCAGCGCGGCTTCGGCACCCGACTGATCGCCGACGGCTTGGCCCATCAGCTCGACGGCGAGGTCGGACTCGACTTCGATCCGACAGGTCTGCGCTGCGTGATCGACATCCCGCTGCCGGAGGTTCGCCATGACGTCCTTTAGCGCGCCGTCCTCCCGGAGACTGGGCGTACTCGTCGTCCTGCTGGTCGAGGACGAGATGATGATCGCCATGCTGGTGGAGGACATGCTGCGCGATCTCGGCTGCGACGTGGTCAAGGCCGGCCACCTGCCGCGCGCCCTCACTCTCGCCAATACTGCCGCGCTCGACGGCGCCATTCTCGACATCAATATCGACGGCGAGATGGTTTATCCGGTGGCTCGCGCGCTACGGGCGCGCGGCATCCCCTTCATCTTCTCGAGTGGCTATACCGCCGCGATGGTGCCGGCGGAGTTCAAGGATGTCCCCCTGCTGCCCAAGCCACTCGAGGATTCGGTACTGGGCCCGCTGATGGAAGAGACGTTCGGCCCGACGGGGAGGGGTTGACGATGTCCTTTCGGCCGCCAGCAGCCTGATCGCGGCGGCCTGGCCACCCATCGCAAAAATGCGCTGACTAGGGCGATGGCACGAACAGCCCAAAAGTTCGGAGCAAAGTTATGACCGCTCTGGGATGATTCACGCGAACAGGACGGTGAACCTCGTGCAGTCGTCGTCGCCCCGATCAATCCGCAGTTCGCCGCCGATCTGCGCGGCAAGTGAGGAGACCACGGTCATGCCCAGGCCCTTGCACGCGGCGGGATCGAAACCCTCGGGCAGAGCAGGGCCGCCGCTGCATGCCGACAAGGCATGTCCGCTTTCGGTTTGCGCGAGCCTTACCGCGACTTGGCCTTTGCCGTGCTTGATCGCATTCGTGATCAACTCATTCACGATGAGGCCAAGGGGAGTCCGGTGGTGGTTGCAGCTTCAGATCGATCGCTTCGACAACGATGGGCCTGTCCGGGCACTCTTCCGACAGCGACATCGTTGCATGATCGCGACAGAGTTCGTCGAGATATGGCTTGAATTCGACGGTCGGGGAATCGTCGATGGAATGGAGATGTTGGTGGAGGTGCACAACCGCCCGGACGCGGTTGGCTGCCCACGGCCAAGTGCGACGCGGCGTCTGCATAGGCTTCTTGCCGACCTTGCAGTGACAGCAGGGCGGCGATCACCTGCAGGTTGTTCAATACCCTGTGGTGGTATTCCCGATACAAAAGGTCCCGTCGCCGAATGACCTCGTCCTTGTCTGAAGCAGCGCCTCGTCCCTGGTAAGCGCCTCGCGCAGACGGGTTTCCGTACGATTGTGCTCCATCAACGGCGTTTGCAGGTTGCGAAGCGGAGCTCCATGGAGGCCCGATCGAATGGAACGTGCTCAAGGGACACAATGCCCTCCCTTTCCCAACTTGTGCTGTACCTCGTCGCTTGAGGCCTGAACCGGCCACCCGTGAGCCTGCCTCGTTACCCTCCAAGGCGCTCCGACGGATCCGATTCTGATGGGCGACGACACAAGGCGCTCATTCTCCGGCCGAGTCCGGAACAATGTCGACTACCCGACAGTAATCCGCCGGCTATGTCGTATACTAGCCATAGCCTGAGTCTCATATTGAACAGCGCCGCCGAACGAAATCCGCTCGACAGCGCGCGCTGATGGCCCCACGGAAGCGTTGCTTCGGTGTATGGCGAATGTCCTTTCCGGGCGTTATCCGGCGGAGAATGCCGGCGTCGTTCGCGCATTAGAAAAGGAAAAACAGTGGCCACTACGCACCAGGCTGTGGACGCTCATGCTAACCGGTTACTCGGTTTGTTGTCGTTCAAGGACTATCGGCGCCTCCAGCCCCATCTTCGGCGTGTGCCTCTAGGCTACAGGCAGTCGCTTTATCGCGCGCGCCAGCGGCTCGGGTACGTCTACTTCATCGAGACTGGCGTCGGCTCGCTGGTCAACACCATGGCCAGTGGCCAAGGGGCGGAGGTCGGCACGATCGGCAACGAGGGCATGGTCGGCCTTCCGTTGCTGCTGGGCGGTGACCGCGGGCCTACCAGTGTCTACGTCCAGGTGCCCGGTACGGGCTTGCGCATGACGGCGGCACGGTTCAGCGCCGAACTGGCCCGTAGCGCCTCGATGCGTACCGTCATGCTGCGGTACGCCCATGCGCTGTTTAACCAGGTCGCGCAGTCGGCCGCGTGCAACCACTTCCACACCCTGCAGCAGCGCTGCTGCCGCTGGATGCTGATGACCCACGACCGGATGCAGTCCGACCAGTTCCTGCTGACCCAGGAATTCCTTGCCATGATGCTGGGTGTGCAGCGCACCGGCGTC
Source organism: Gemmataceae bacterium (assembly GCA_035653735.1). GTDB lineage: Bacteria > Planctomycetota > Planctomycetia > Gemmatales > Gemmataceae > JAJPHU01. The sequence continues at coordinate 24,547 of DASRBG010000146.1, read as the reverse complement.
TCGGCGGCGGCGGGAGCTCTGCAGCGAGCAGGCTTGATTCGCTATAGTCGCGGCATCGTCACCATCCTCGACCGCCGCGGCCTGAGGCAGCGCGCGTGCGAGTGCTACGGCGTCTCCAAGCGCGAGTTCGACCGCCTGCTCGGCGAGCCACCCCGCCGCGATGCCCGATCGCGTGTCGGCTCATCGGGGCGGCGACCTGCTCACGGCCTTCGGCCGACTCGAGCCGGCGGGCCATAGCGGAGGGTAGTCATGGCCGACATCGCCAAAGCCGCCTTCGATCCCAAGATGTTTCTCGCGACCGCGAATCGCCGACACACCGTGTCCGACTTGCGCCGCGAGGAGGTAGTCTTCCAGCAGTCGGCTGAAGCGGACGCGGTCTTTTATATCCAGAAGGGCAAGATCAAGATCGTGGTCACGTCCAAGCAAGGCAAGGAGGCGGTGGTCGGTATTCTGGAGCCTGGCGAGTTCTTCGGCGAGGGCTGCCTGATCGGCCAACCCCTGCGTCTGGCGACCGCCAAGGCCATGACCGAAAGTCAGGTCGTACGGGTAAGCAAGGCCGAGATGCTGCACGTCCTTCACGCCGAGCCGACTTTCGCCGAGTTGTTCATGACGCACCTGTTGACTCGCAACAGCCGGGTCGAGGAAGACTTGGTCGATCAGCTGTTCAACTCCAGCGAGAAGCGGCTCGCGCGGACGCTTCTGCTACTGGCGAACTTCGGCAAGGAAGGCGGTCCGCAGCCGATTACGACACCGATCAGCCAGGAAACGCTGGCTGAGATCATCGGCACTACACGCCCGCGTGTCAGCCATTTCATGAACAAGTTCAGGAAGCTGGGCTTCATTGACTACAACGGTCACCTGCAGGTCCATAGCTCCTTGCTGAGCGTCCTGTTGCGCGATTGATTTGCCGGCTCCCGTGCCAGCGGGCAAGCAGGCCTCACAGGCCCTCGAGCACTGTCAGGCTGTCCGATGAACTCCGGTTCGGCTGACCCGCGAAGGCGCAGATGCTGCCGCCACCGAGTAAGCGAAGCGCCATCAGGGATAGCGGCCTGACAGTAGCGACTCTCCATCATGCGCAAGGTCGCGTTCTTGGCCGATCTAGGTGCTCATCCACACCGGGCCAACGACTCATCCACACCGGACCAACCAAGTTCGTGCGGCGCAAAGTGTGCGGCGCGTCGTCAAGAAGGGGGGCGATGCCGGCCGGTCGATCACGCACGATTAGCGTTAGCGCGTTGGCCGATCGAGCGCGGATGAGGTTTTCGGCCGACAACAGCAAGATCCTATTTCCGATATTTTCCCGTCACCCCCCTGCAGACGATCGCCACCTGGGTGATGGCCAATATCGCCTTGGACATTATCCACATGTCAGGTGGCATGTGAGGGCGCCAGATGTCCAAGAAAAGAGCGATGCGGACATCTTCGCTGTCGTTCCAAACCTCGTGGTAATACGTGTCGTCCCACAACAACCATTCGCCGTCGCCCATTCGATGCTCCTGATCATCGAGCATCATGCGCACGGCAGGCGAGCCGTCGGGCGATCGTGGTACAGATAGCCCCAAGGAGAAACGTAACATTCCTCGAAAAGGACCGCGGTGTCTTGGGATGTGCTTTCGCGGACCAAGAAAAGTGATCGAGGCCGAGAGTACGTCGCGATGGCCGCGGACCAGCGCGGCAAGGATCGGGCACTTTGCCATGTTGCCGGGGATTTCGATTCCATAGGCCTTTAAGATGAACAGGCGCCAGTCGCGACCGTCATTGTCAGAGATGGGCGCCTGCTCAACCATGACCTCATGAAAGCGCGGAATCCGGTTATAACCCTCGGCGACCGTCAAGCCTTCAGCACGAATCTTTTCCCACGACGCGCAGAAGTCGCCATGCGCGGGAAAGTAGGTAGCAGCGCCCAGGACGGCGGGAGTGGCGATTCGCCGATCGAAAGCTGACCTGACAAAGTCGGATGCCCGGTCGTAGACGCCTGTCGCCATGATGTTCCCCTCAACGACGCCGCGGAACTAGCTGCGCCTGCCGAAAACGCTTCTACGCGAGGATAGGTTGTTGTCGCTTCTTAGATGCATCGCATCTTGGCCTAGCCATTGGGCCCCGAGCAGGCCGCGAGGCCGATACTGCCTTTCATTGGCGCCAACTCGATGCTGCGACGTCAGGCGCCTAGGCAGTGGTCTCACACGCGATCAGCGCATCCGTAGCAACACCAGACGGCCGCGTCTACGCCCCACCGCTGTCATTGCAAGGGCCAGGCGAAGAGAATGAGCGGCGTGCCGATTGCAACGACCATGCACGAGAGTGGCAGTCCAAGACGCCAATAGTCACCGAAGCGATATCCGCCGGGGCCCATGACCAGCATGTTGTTCTGGTGGCCGATGGGTGTCAGGAAGTCGCACGAAGCTCCGAGCGCAACCGCCATCAGGAATGCGTCTGGCATGAAACCCAGGTTGCGCGCCAGAACCGCGGCGATAGGTCCCATAACGACCACGGCAGGTGCATGATGCAGGAACGGCGTTATGAGCATCGAGGTAAGCAGCACCAGGGCGACGGCGAGCCCTCCAGGCAAGTGCGCCGCGATGATCGTTAATCCATTCCCAATGAGGCCTGCCGCACCGGTTGCCTGCAGAGATTCACCGACTGGGATGAGCGCGCCAAGCATAACGACGATTGGCCAATCGACGGCGTCGTAGGCTTCCTTTGGTGTCAGCAGCCGAAGGAGGACAACGAGCACAGCGGCGATGAAAAACGCCACCTCAACGGGCAAGAGCTTGAGTGCCACCAGTACCATGGCGGCGACAAGGATCACCAACGGCAAGAGTCGCGGCCGCTTCCGACTCATGGTCAGATGTCTGGTCAGATAGCGTTCTGCCAGCGGCAAGCATCCGAGCTGGGCCATCGCTTCGGGCAAAGTCTTGGCGCGTCCTTGCAGGAGCACCACATCTCCGACCTGAAACCTGGTCCGGGCTAGCCGGGTCGTGAGCCGTTGCACCCCACGACTGATCGACAGCAAGTTGGTTTGGAAGCGCCGTCTCAAGTGGAGGTCGAATGACGTTTGACCGACCATCGGTGAATCGGCCATGACGACCGCTTCCACTGTCTCCAGCTCCTCCTCTTTGGCCTGAAGCAAAGACGCGCCGGCTGCGCCAACGAGCTCGAGCTGACCTTGGTCGAGGAAAGGCTTGAGTGCGGCTGGGTCGGCTTGAAGTACGAGTATGTCGTTCCCGAACAGCTTCCAGTCGCCGCCTGGAATGTAGCGTCGGTTACTTTCTCGGATAATCGCGGTAATCGCAACGCCGCCGTCCCCGACCTCCTCAACATCTTGAACGGTTTTGCCGGCGAATGGTGAGGCGCTTGGAATCTTTGCCTCGCTCAAATAGTCCTCGATCTCGAACCGCTTCGCCACTGCGCGTTCAGCCGTGCGGTCCTTCGGGATCAATCGCCAGCCGAGGGCAAGGAACACGACCGCAAGTGCCGTGAGGGGCAGGCCGACTGGCGCAAAGTCAAAGAGAGCAAAGGGGTGGCCTTCGAAGTCTTGGCGAACAGCGGAAATCAGCAGATTCGGCGAAGTGCCGATCTGGGTTATGGTACCACCGATGAGCGAACCGAAGGCGAGCGGCATGAGATAGGCTGACGGAGACCGTTCAGCGCGCTCTGCAGTCTGAATCGCGATAGGCATGAAGATGCCGAGGGCGCCAACGTTCTTCATGAACGCGGAGAGGATTGCTACGCACCCGGTCAGTGCCCCGATCTGCGCTGACGTAGAATGAAGCCGGCGCAGCGAACCCCTCATCGCGAGTTCGATCACGCCCGAAATCGCGATGGCGCGGCTCAGGACAAGCACCGATGCGATGATGATGACGACCGGATTGGCAAAGCCGAGAAAAGCCTTGCCAGCAGGCACAACGCCGGTCAGCAAACCCGCGGCAAGCGCGAGCAGTGCCACGATGTCATGCCGCAGGCGACCCCACGCGAAAAGACCGAGCATCGAGGCGACAATCAAGAAAGCTTCGCTCTGGTGGAGCGTCATTGGCATAGCTCCTCAGTCAAACCAGATCGGAGCGTAGCAGACCCTTCGAAGGGTCTTCTGACAATCCAGTTTCTGGAACGCGCAAGAAGCTCTCGCGCCAAGCGGCGCTGTGGTTGCCGCGCAGGATGTCGATTGGGATCGACCCGGGCGGCGCGCCTCGCTGAGATAGGCCTCTCTTGCCGATCCACGGGCTCGTGGACTCGTCCGGAATTTAGAGGGCGATGGCGAGGAAATAGCACGGTGGTCACGGTGATGCTGGGAATACTCAGGCGCCGGGTATACAACTGGAACAAATTACGGCTCGTCCTGGCCTCGCTTCGTGCTGGCTACAACCAGCTTTAGGAATAGTGCAGGGCTCTACTAAGGCAACTAGCCTTCGCTCTTATTGCACTCCAAGCTTCGCCATCTCGTCTGCGATGTTCGGCCTTATCGCCCTGGCGGCTGCGATGTCGGCGTCTCCGCCTGACGAATCACCTTTCAGGCGCTTGGCCATTCCCCGGCCAAAGAGCGAATAGGGGTTGCCTGGGTTTGCCCGCAGTTCCGCGTCGTAATCGGTGACCGCTGCTTGGTAACGCTTCATCTTGAAGTATATAAAGCCGCGGGAAGCCAATGTATTGGCATCTCCCGGCCTGAGGCGAAGAGACTCATTGCAGTCCACCAGCCCCTGCTCGAGTTGGCCCATCAGCGCCTTCGCAAAACACCGATTGTTGAGCGCCATGGCGCTCTTGGGCGTGAGTATCACGGCCTGGTCGTAGTCCTGGATCGCCCGGCCGTATTGGCCCATGGCGCGGTAGGTGGTGCCCCGACTATTGAAAGCATCGGCATCTTTTGGGTTGATCGCGATCGCATGATCGTAGTCCTCTATCGCGCGATCATATTGACCCTTGTCGTCAAACGCGTTCCCTCGGTTCTTGAACGCCGTAGCCAGGTCCTTTCTGCCGACCTGTCCGCCGGCAATGACGGCGGAACAAGCCTCGATCGTCCGGTCTGGACTGCTGTTCTCGAAACATCTTTTGCTGAATTCCTCGTAACCTTGTGCAAGCGCCGGTACCCCGATCGCAGCAGACAGCACCCCGGCCAAGATCGAGCGCGTCATGTAAGCCTCCGAGCTTCCTGCGTGTTCGCGCGAGCCAGCCACTTGCGAGACTTGAACCGCCCTCGCGCAAACCATGTGAGCCATGGGTTCATTCTCGCGCGCAGGTCATATTAACATGCTCTTGGCCGCCCTTGCGCACTCACCCAACGCAAGCCCGGAAGGATTCGGGCCTTGATCAGGTCAGGCATCATTCGTCGGCCCGCCCGCGTCGAAGGCCATGTCGATGCCTGTGGAGCCAGCGGCCGGCTGCGCCGGACCGAATGTCACGGAGGTCCCTCCCTGGAATCCACAACCGACGCAGTCGGGAAGCCGAGCGGGGCTCGTCCGACCTGAGGCTCGGGCGTCAGCGATGCCCACATTGAGAGAAAAGAACCGTTCAACTGCCGCATGGCACGGTAAACGTGCCGTGGCCTGAGCAAGCAGACGTGATTGGGCGCCCCTCTGCGCCGAGCGGTTCCTTGCCAAGGGGCACCCCTCCGGCCAAGATCGCCGAGTTTGCCAAAGTGAGCTCGTGGGAGCAGCCAGCACCGTCAAGAAGAGCGACTTTGGTGCTCATGTCCGGCAGCAATACGACCGACATCGATGTCGCGCGTACCTGCGCCAACTTCTGGCGTCTCAGCCGGTTCCCAAGACTGACCGACTGCTCGGTGCAACGCCGGTCCATCGGCGGCCGCCAACGTGCACCATCTGCAAATTAAGTACTGTCGGGGCGGGTCATGCTATCGCCTTGTCCACGTCGCGGAAGCGCACCAGTCGGCCGGCGGCCTCGTCCCATAGCGTCAGCCACGGTGCACGCAAGGCGCCAGGAATGCTGAGGGGCTTTATGGGCAGCAGGGCGTGCACCGCCTCGTGTGCCGCGCGGAGGCGATAGCTCGGCACGCGCGGATTGAGATGATGGACGTGGTGGAAGCCGATGTTGCCGGTCAGCCAGTGCAGGAAGGGCGGCAGGCCGAACCAGGATGATCCCTGCAGCGCGGCGTCGGCGAAGCTCCAGTCGCCCTTGGCCGTCCAGCGCGCGGTCTCGAAACGATGCTGCACGGAGAACAGCCATACGCCCGCGATCGAGGCCACCGCCATGATGGGCACATGGATGAGCAGAACCTCTTGCCAGCCGAACAGGACGACCAGCGCGCCGAAAGCCGCGGCCAGCGCCAGGTTGGTGAGATGCACCGACCATCGCTCGCGCGCCCAGGCGCGCGGCGTGTCGAACGGCAGGCGATAGAGCAGCACGAAGATCAGCGGCGGCAGCAGCACGTTGGCGACCAGGGGATGGCGCGGCAGGCGGTAGAGCAGGCGGCGCCGGTGCGATAGCGCGCAATAGGCCCGCACCGTCAAACAGGAGGAATAGATGTCGGCGCCGCCGCCCTTGCGGTCGAGGTTGTTCCAATCGGCGTGATGCAGGCCGTGCTGGCGCCCCCAGTTGGCGAACGGCGTCAGCGTGATGAGGCTGCACAGTCGCCCGGCCAGCGCGTTGGCCCAGCGCGAGGCGAAGAACGAGCCGTGGCCGCAATCGTGCTGGATGATGAAGATGCGGACCAGAAGGGCCCCCGTGGGCACGGCGAGGGCAAGGGTCAGTGGATAGGAGATCGGGAAGACGAGATACATCGTCACGCACGCGGCGATGAATGGACCGAAAGAAGTCAGGATCTGCAACACGCCTTGCTCACCGATCGGCTGTGCAAAGGCGGCTGCCGCCTGTCGTACCTCGGCCCCCGAGCGAGCAGGGGCCCGGTCTGCGTCCATGAGAGGGGGTCCTCTTTGCCAGTATCGTCACGCGTTACATGGGGATTTGCGCGCCGGTGCGCAATGTCCTTGCAGGGAGAGCGACTTGCTCCCGAAACAAATGTGAATTCGACGGCCGCCCTCTGCGCGCCGACATGCCATGTTGTGAAAGGATTTTCTCTCCGTGAAGTTCTTCAACATCAACCGGAGCTTTGGCTTCATCCAGTCGGAGGTAGCTGCAAGGACGCCTTCGTCATATTAGAGCCGTCCAACCCGCCGGCCAAACCATCCAGCTCGACTTGGTCCGCCTGGCTTTCTACGACTTGGGCGAACGCGCGTTCCGTCGGACCAAGTCGGACGTGGGATGATTTCCCACGAGCGTCCAAGAGCCACATCGTATCGTAACCCAGCCGAACCGGTGCACGGCGCGTCTCAGTCAACCTGCTCCGATAGAGAGGACGCTTTCGCATCACTCGTTGCTGCAATTGATTGCGGTAGCGCATCTGCACCTTCGCTCGTTCTCCAGTTGGAGCACGACCGCTGAAGATGGCCGCGCGCTGTCAAGACGATCCTATGATCGCCCTGCGGCTGATGCGCATCGAGTGTGGGGGTTCGATCAGAAGGTGGCAGACTAGGCAGCAGGGCGACGCACGTCCGTCTGCTTTTGAACACGGCAAGAGCGCCTCTCAGGCGTCGTCGCGCAGCACGACGCTCAGCAAAGAGCCTGCAGATGGCCGTTGTAGGAGACGAAGCCCAACTTCCTGAACTTGTTCATGAAATGACTGACCCGCGGGCGGGTCGTGCCGATGATATCGGCCAGCATCTCCTGACCGGTGCGGTGATCGGCTGCGGCCCGCCTTCCTTGCCGAAATTTGCGAGGAGGAGGAGCGTTCTCGCCAGACGCTTCTCGCTCGAGTTGAAAAGATGGTCGACGAGGTCTTCCTCGACGCGGCTGTTGCGGGTCAAGAGATAGGCCGTGAAGAGCTCACCGAACGTCGCCTCTTCGTGGAGAACGCGGATCATCTCTGTCTTGTCCACCCGCATCAGTCTGCTTTCGACCATTGCCGGGGCGGTCGCCAGACGCAGCGGCTGGCCGATCAGGCATCCCTCGCCGAGGAACTCGCCCGGCCCCAGGATCGCGATGGCCGCCTCCTTGCCCAGCTTGGATGTGACCGTGATCTTGATCTTGCCCGTCTGGATATAGAAGACGGCGTCCGCCGGCCCTTCCTGCAGGAAGACGATATCGTCTTTGCGATAGTTGGATACTGAGCGACCCTGATTGACGGTGGCGAGAAACGCCTTCGCGTCAAAGGTGGCGGTTGCTTTTTCTGCCATTGAGGGCACCCTCCCGATCGCAGAAGCACCCAGACTCATTATAAGCGTTTGCTCTTGATCTTCCGCCTGAAATTCCCTGCAGCGAGGCGGGCAGTCAGTAGTGACCGCACCGCGATGAGAAGGCGACCTGGATTGCCGGTTCGGTATAGGCCTTAGCCTGCCTTTGGGTGAGAGGATGAAGATCGGCTTGTCCAAAGATGGTCCAGGAGCATGCTTCGGTGCGAGCCTGTCGCCGTGCTCGATGATCCGTCGGTCCGGTGCTTGCTGCCGTCAGCAGCGCGCTCTGACGTGCTGCCGCCGCTGGATGCCTTCGCTATTGCCGTCAGTGTGACGAGCAGCAGCGCCATCGGTCCCATCATGCCGATCATTGCTGCACGAATCTTCATCGCTCTACTCGCCCTGGCCGGTTGGCATGTTGACGATCAACGTCTCGATCGCAGCGAGAGATGCACTTGGTGCAAATACGGTGCGCATGCTGAGTAAGCGCTCCCAACCCCGACCCTGTCTGTCCAAAACGGAACAGCGCTCCCATTGGCGGGTGGCCCGCTTGCGAATGGCGTGTCGTGCACCCGAGCGACAAGGCCGCCCTCATGAATGCTGCTGACTGTGAAAGAAGCGCGCTCGAAAGTGAGGTGTCCGACGCGCACAGTCGGCACCGCCAGCGGATTCCGAGGAAAATTGGGCGATCCGGCTGAGAAGTATCAACAGCCTCAAATCTGCTTTCTTGGCCTTAGAAGCTGCACGCTCCGTATAAGGCTTTCTTTAGGGCAAGATCGCAGACTGAAGTCGCCATGCCGAAGCTGCCGGATTTGCCATAACGGCCGGCCGGTATAGCCTACGCAAGATCATGGCCGTTCTGGCATTAGCGGACATGCCGAAAATCCTCCCGCATGTCCGTTATCGGGTGCAAAAGCGAACTGATCGTTAGATTTGCGGCTCACGAGTGGCACGCCAAAGGAGAGGCGGGCAAGCTGCCATGCCTGCGGGTGTGATTGCAATCTTGCTAAGCGTGCCGCACGAGGCGCCAAGTGCCTGATGCCTTGAATAGGAGGAAGGTGATTGGTACCCGAGACGGTCTTTGAGTTCTCGCCGGACTACGGGCGCTCTGGCTCGCTTCTAGCAGTTTGCTGAAGAACCCTTGAAGTTGGAGTTATTTCAGCTGGACAAGGAGTTGTTTGGCAGTAGGCAGGGGCGGTGTGGCGTGGGAGGCCGTGAGAGGCGCGGGAGGCCGTGAGAAGTGGTGCTTCAGATGGCCAGGAGTTTAGGGATTCGGACCAGGTTGTAGGCGATGAGGTTAAGCAGGAAGTCGGCGCCGACAGCGGCGATACCGCGGTGCTTGGTCTTGCGCATGGTTCCGTGTTGTTTGCCCCAGCCGAAGATGCACTCGACCATGGCTCGACACGACTGGGAGATGCGGTAGCCGACATGGCGGGTGGTACGCCTGTCGATGGCGCTGGTCCGGCGGCGGCCGGTCTTGGTCAGGGCATCGTTCTGGGCGACATGAGGCGTGACGTTGAGCCGGCGCAGGGCGGCCGCGTGGTCGCGGCTATCATAGGCCTTGTCCTCGCCCACAGTGATGCGCCGGCGGTGCCGTCTGATCTTGCGTTTGAGCAAGCTCTCCGAGGCCCGCCGTTCGGCTGTGCCGTCAGCCCGGGTGACCGTGCCGGCGATGGCCAGGCCATTGCGGTTCTCCATCACCGCATGGCCCATGTAGCTCAACCGGGCGTCGCGGCCGGCCGCCTTGCGATACAGCTTGGCGTCGGGATCGCTGGTCGAGGCATGAGTGTCGTTCTTGCGCTTCTGGCCGTGGAAGTTGGAGCCGTCGTCGTCCTTGTCGGCATCCCTGGGCTTGAAGCTCTTGTGCGAAGCCCACGCCTCGATCAGCGTGCCGTCGACCGAGAAGTGCTCGTCCGACAGCAGCGGCTCGACCTCGGGCTGCTGCAGCAGTCTGGCCATGAACTTGTCGAACACCTCGCCCTGCTGAAGGCGCTCACGGTTCTTGGTGAAGCTGGTCGCGTCCCACACCCGATCGTCCGGCGACAACCCAACGAACCAGCGGAACAGCAGATTGTAGTCCAGCTGCTCCATCAGCAGCCGCTCCGAGCGGATGCCGTAGAGAACCTGCAGCAGCAGCGCGCTCAGCAGTTGCTCCGGCGGGATCGAGGCCGGCCTTCATGCGAGTAAAGCCGGCTGAAGCTGCGATTCAGATCCTTCAACACCGCCCGGACCAGCGACCGCACCTGCCGCAGCGGATGGCCGGTCGGTATCCGGCTCTCCGGGGCGATGTAGGAGAACAGCCCGCCCTGATCCTGGAACTCGCCGCGCATGTTACACGCTCCATAGCCAACAACGCGCTATGGAATCATCAATGCTCAAAAACCGACAGCTTTTTCAGCAAACTGCTAGTCTAGCAGACCTCGTCGGTCCAGACCTTGAAGCTGGCCAGGTGTTCGGCCCAAATGTGAGGGTAATCGGCACGTCGGCGGCATCGCGTCGACGGCCGATCAGGACGTGGCCAATGCGGGGAACGTTGTTGCGCGGATTGAAAGGTGTACCAGTGGCCACTCGATCCAGCCGGCGAAGTCCATAGGGACAGCGGACGGCGGGACGCCGATGTCGCCAAGGTGGCCCGTGCAAATAGCGCGCCGGAATGTTCATGTAGCGGCAGAAGGCGATCGCCAGTGGGCATAGTCGCGGCAAACGCCGGTGCCTTCGTTGAACGACTACGTTCAGGGCCACATCGCCTTCGGCTACAAGCACGCTCGGCCGACCAAGACGGCTTGGGAGGCGCTGGCCGCACGACCAGACCGATTAGGTCACCGGACTGAGTGCGGCTCCAGTGTTGTCCGGCAGGTCGCGGCCAGCTCCAAGGCTGACAGGCGCACTGATCGGATAATCAAAGCGGATCGAGGCGGTTGCCGCGCCTTTCAGTTCCCTCTGCTCCCCATTCTCTCATAGCTGCTGACGACCACATAGGGAGCCCTCCACATTCCACAGCCGGACCCATCGTCCTCGCCCTCATTCTGACACCGCCGGTCGGGACCGACGAAAAAGAAACCCTGCAAGAAAGCTGATCCCAGCGATAGCGACGGCAGTCGCGAAAGGCCGGGCCTTCACGGCTTCCACTAGCGATTCGGAGGCAGAGTCGCGCAGCTCAGCCGTCCTTTGAGAGGCGTCCTGCAGCGCCTCGCGCGCGCCGTCGGCATACTGGTCGATGAAATCCTGGGCGGCGCCGAGCGCGGAGTCGATTACTTCCTTGCTCTTGCTCTTGACGTCGCCGAGCGCCCGGTTAACGCCGCTTTCGGCTTCCGAGTTCATCATGGTCGACAGCTTCTTGAGCTGCGTGCGCAGCGCGCTGATTTCCTTGATCAGTTCCTTGTTGGCCCGCAGAGCAGTTCCGTTGGCGCGCATGGCGATCCTCGGTTTGTCCGTGGTGGAATGATCACAGCCTCTAAACGCCGGCGGTGCGGCGAAGGTTTCGGCCCGTGACGGCCGGCCTTTGCCGAGCGGGGTCTTTTGCCGCCGCCGGACCACGTTGGTATGCCAAGGGCGGTGATTCAGTCTCGAGCCTGCCGTTCCGAGCGACTCGCTAGGCTGCCCCAGTTTGGCTGTCATTATGGATCTTGCCCCGATCGTTGCCCAGCCTCCCACAAGGTGGGCTATGGCGACCGGTCTACTAGGATAGCGGGGGCATCAATCCCCGCTCTGTCCATGACAATGGACTCGATCGGCAAAAATAAAAGCCCGGAGAGGCCTTATATCGGCACCGCTGCGATCCCACCTATTGAAGGCGCCCCCGACCGTCGATCGATGCGGCCAAACCACGCCCACCGTAGAAATCCCAATGACTGACAAGTCCCCGAGCGCGGACCACGCCCTGCAGAAGCGCACCCTGCTGGCGGACATCGGCGGCAAGTGGGGCAAGTTCACCGGGCGGGAACCGACCTCAAGAGCGGCAAAGATCTAGAGACGCAGGTCGTCGCGCAGTGAAGTACGGTCTCGCGAAGGACGTTGCGCACCGCGACGTCACCACCATTCTGAACGGCCGGCCTTTCTAGGCGCCGGCGTCGGCGGCAGGCCGAGAGGTCTTGCCGCCGTCGGCAGAGGCTAGCAAGTCATGCGATCCATCGAACACACCATCCACTTCATCCATCCCTTCCGCCTCAGTCAGTTCGACCGGGCGCAGCCGGCGGGACAGTACCGGCTCCTGACCGAGGAAGAGGCGCTGGAGGGCCTCTCGTTCGCCGCGTTCCGGCGGGTGCGGACGCTGCTCTATCTGCCCGCCAATTCGCTTCCCGGCCACACGCGCGAGGTGGTCGACGTTGATCCGGCCGAGCTTGCTTCGGCCGTGGTCGCCGACGCCCTGCACAGCCTGGGCTCTGTGAAGGCCTGAACCATCACGCTGGGAGGCTCGCGGCTAGACACCGGCGCCGCCCTGGTCACCGCGCATCGCGCCCTGCGCGAGGCCTAAGCAATCTTGATAAAGGATCAATACACCATGAGCACCCCAAGAGCTGATCGAAGCAAGACCTTCGCCTGAAGAAGCAATCGGCGAGATGATTCGATGCGGGATCACGCGCGTCCGGGTTGACTACTTCCACTTTAGGGAATTCCGCTACACCAACTTTGACGCGCTGGCGGAGGCGAAACCGATGTTGAACGGGATCGTAAACGTCGAAAACGCGCTGGACGGCGCTGGCTTTTGCTTCTGCGTGAGAAGGCGATGAACATCGCGATCGAGTTCTACCGTATCCGTGATACTGACGATGTGCATTCCATCGTCGGCCACGAGGTTGCGAACGCGGCCAATCGCGATGATGCGATTTCGATCGCGCGGAAGCTCTGGCAGACTCTCGACATGCCGCAGCGGCCCGACGCCATGACCATCAGCGATAGGAAGGGAAACGAGCTCTTTTCCGGCAGGTTTGATCCGGCCGGGAACATATCCGGCAACGACACTGAATTAAGGCGATATGCCGTTGCGATCGGAACTTGGGAGAATGAAGGCGGAGCGCCAGCGTCTGACGTTCTGGACCGACAATACGGTCGAAGGATCGAAGCCGATCGATCCTGGACCGTGTACGACGTATTCAATGGAGTACCAGCACGTATCGACGGCATTATGATGACCGGGCTCCAACACGTGGAAGCAACCAAGGGCATGCAATCGCTCAATCATCGCAATGGCCGGCGGCGAAAATAGGTTAGTATCGGAGCGAAAGTGACATGTCGAGTTGCGAAGTGCCAACCCGCCTGCCAGCATTGTCATGAGCGGACGCTGCGTTTGGTACCCCACGAGACCGGCAGCCGGTATGGACTTCAGTTTCTCGGCCATCTGGCTGCCTTGAGGTCAAGGCGCGAGATGGTGACACTCCGGTAGCCGGTTCTTCCGTCCGCCGCTGCGCCTCTTCCAGAACCGTCGCAGCTCTCCCCGTGGAACTTGCCGGTGTCCGGGTGGATGCACGATACGGCGTAGGCGAGGCTTGGATAAAGGGACATCCGTGGCCAGACCGTTTCAAGGGGCGGCGAACGTAACCACCGGGGGCGGCCGGAAATGCAGGGTTCGCATCTGACCCGGGACGCCAGGTCCATGGCCCTTGCGGTCGACGGCCGAGGGCTCGTCCTCCAAAGAAACATCAGCGCGGCGAGATAGGGCTACGATTGACTTCGCCACGGCTACCGCAGCGTCGAGGGCCGACAATCGCCCCTGATAGTGCCCATAGAAGTTGCCGTCACGCGTTACCTCCCAAATCCCTCGGCGATACCCCACTCGCAAAATGACAACCGGCTCGATTGTGCAGTACGACTGGAATGACGCTTCGTGGTCCTCAGGTGCGGGCTTCGCTGCTGCCGTGTCCTCAGCTTGAGGAGGGTCCAGGTCCGCGATCAAGCGTTCTACCCGGCGCAAAAACTCGCCGGCATAGGCTTCGGTGTCGACGTAGTCGTGCTCACGTCGTTCGCTGCCCCGGCGTCCGCCGAAGGCGGCCTCCAATCGTGGCATGATGCTTGGTTCGCCAGCTGCGAGCTGCGCGATAAGCACGTGTAGAATGCGTTCGTGTGCGAGCACGCGCCGGTGAAGGTCGGTTTCCTCAATGTCGGCAACGCCCAAAGGCACGGTTCTTTCGGTTTTGGACATGTTTGCCTCAATTCGGTTTATGTTGCACCCAGAGTTGGGCGCCGACGGCTGACCGAAGGCTTGGCTGCCTCTTCGTATTGGGCCATTCGGTCCCATAGCTTCGAGTCGTTAAGCAAGAGCTTGCGCATGTTTCCGCTTGAGGCAGTTTCAGCGCGAGGCAGTTTCAGCGCGCTGACGAGCCATCGTTGCCTTGGCCCGGTATTGAACGGCGCGGCCAAGGTCGATTGGGGGAAGATTCACACTATCCAATTCTGCACGGTTGGGTGTTGAATTGTATTTCATGGGGTGTCCTTCCACGGCCACAGCGGGGCATTTTCCCCACGGACGGCCAGACCGATTCGCGGGAGCTGCGGGGCTGATAGTTATTAGGAAGCGGTCTCAAGCGATCATCGATCCTTACCGCTGATCTAGAGGTGGCCCTCGTCGATGCGAGTTAACAGTACGCAACGGTCATTTATTTGCGCCGCTCGCAGGAAAGCGCTGGCAGGGAGTCGGCGGGGCGCCACGAGCTGATCGACACCGGCGCCAACGCTATTCATGCGCCGCAATGAACGGGGCAGGTCGTTCACAAAAGCCCGGCGGCGGCGATCGGCGCCCGCATCAGCGTGCACGCGCACGACTGTCAGAAGGCTTGGGACTGGCGGCGGTTGGTGCGCAAAGGCCTAGTGGGCGACAACCCGTTCCTAAGGGGGCGTTTGTGATGGCGCTATCACAAATTACGATTCGGATGCTGCGGCGCTAGAGGTCGAGCTCCCGCTTGAGCGTGCGCAACGCATCGACCAGTTGTTCCAGCGCCGCACGGTACGCCAAAGGGGGCGCCGATAAGTGGACCTGAACGATCTGGGCCGCAGAACGGGCATCGTCCACTTTGACCTTGATGGACTCGTCTCCACCACTATCGACGACGAAGGGCCAGGCTTCAGTGTTCAGCTGGGCATCCAGCTCAATCCGCAGCTTTTCATCGGTCGGGCGAGAGAGCACGAACTCGGCGTGCTCGATCAGTTGGCTGAGCACGGTAAAAAGGCGGATCTTGGAAGGCGGCATTACCTGTTCTCCCTGTCCCGTGATCGGCGGTATCAGCCGGAGCAGATCGTCTTTGGTGAGCCTAGCCAGGCGCCCACGGCTCACGGGAGGAATACCATGAACAAGCAGCCGGCGCTTCAGGGCGCGAACTACAGGCGCTCGGCTGCCTGAGCGAGCGTGAGGAGGGGCACCCTGTCGGACGCGGTAAGAGAGCGCGCCTCGCCGAGGCAGATGTAGAACGCCTATCGCGACCAATCAAAATCTTGCGGTCGTCGCCCGCAGTTGAAGAATTCGCGCATCGCGCACAGAGTCACTCTGGTCACTGTACAGGCCGGGTGCAGGCGACAAGGTAGTGCCGTTCATTAGAAGGCCAAGGAAGTGAACTTGCGGCGGTCGTCACCCCACTAGACGCAGGAATGCAACCGTTGCTCGGTAGCGCCTGGACCAAACCTTGGTGTGACAGCTCGCGCTTCGCGGCAAAGTCGAAATCAATACCGGGGGCATACACGCGAGAAGCTCTTCTACAAGCCCAAGGGTGCGGCCCAGAACGCTGAGCGGTGATGAGAAATGATGAGGTAGCGGCCCGCGTGGCCGAGCTGCGCGCCGAGCGTGCTCAGCGCAGCGGAGGGCTACTCCCGTGTCGGGCACTCAGTTGGGAAGGGAAAAAGTAACCTGTGGACCGGAGCGTGTTCCGCCGTAGTTGCGGTTGTAGTCGCCGGACGATCCGTAGCCGTAGCGGTTCGGATAGTAGCCGGATCCGGCAGGATAGGAGCCGTAGTTCGCTGGATAGTTGTAGCTGGGCGCTGGATAGTTGTAACCGGACGAAGAGTAGGGCTGCCGATAGCCATAGCCCGGGTAGGACGAGTCGGCACAACCGGCAACTGCCCCGGCAAGCGTCGCTATTGCGACTGTGTAAGTGACATATCTCATGGCGGTCTCCTTCAGGAGTCGGCGCACGCACGAATCGCGGTGCCGACGATCAACAGGGACAGGTGAAGCGGAAACAGGACGCGCGGAACCAGTCAGTCGCGCAGGGCGCGCGTCGGTCAGGCGAGGCGCGTGCCGTACCAGCAGTTGGGACTTCCTATCGTGAATTCAATTCACGTCTGCGTGCTCGTTCGCGGCTGCTTCCGGGCTCGCCTCTACTCCGACAATTTGCGGCGATCACCTCGATGCTGCGACGAGGAGGCCGGCGGGAGTCCGACAGTCGGTTGAACGGATGCCGCAGCCGACGCCTCCTTGGGCGGGCACGCACCGCCCGTCAAGGTTTAGCCCGTGGGCCCGGCGTTGTTCGTTCTCGATGCCATCTGCTTGGACTACATCCTCAGGCCGCAGAAACTGGGACCGGAATTCCGGGTGTACATGCTCTCCATCACCGACCAAGGGTTCGCCGGAGATGAAGCGCGAAGGAATGCCAAGCTTGGCTCTGCCGCCTATCATGCCGACATCGACCGTCGTTCATACAGCGGCCTCAATGCCCTTCAGATCGACCTGGGGTCTGCTCTCGAGAGAGCCGCTGCGCCATGGATCTCCGGTCCGCTGGAGGCCGCGCAGGCGATGCACTGCGAAGCACACCCAATGCGCTCGCCCCAAGGTCAGACCGCCATACTCGAAGGCAAAGACGATGTGCCGACCGCTCTCATCGCGCCCGAGAACATGCGGAGCGAAGCGCACTCGGAACTCCACATGGGTTCCGCTCAGACAGGCGCGGTGTTGGATGGCGCGCTTGATCATAGCCACGCTCGCTGACACGCGACCTGACGGCGCAGACTTGCTGTGTATCAGCATACCCTCCAGGCTTAAGCGTCCGGAGGATGCGCTTTCCTGCTGGCGGGGGCTGTTCAATTTAGGACACTACCGAATTTTCCGCACGTCCGGCTGTCCTAGCTCATCACCTGAAAGGAGCAAAGCCGCGAACGCTTCCGGTACAGCGGTCGTGCCAATGGAGGCCGGCTGGTAAGCACAAGATCCGCACCTAGCCATCTGTACGGCGGTGGTGTCCTGGATTGAACAGCCGCCGCCGGCCGTAAGCCATACCCTCCAAACGCTTAAGCCTGAGGGGGTCTTATGCAAACTTCCAATGCCAAAGAAGAACGACCCATTCCCGCGTACGAGAGGCGGAGCGCCGACGTGGCATCCGAACTGCGCGAAATCCTCGGCATGAGCCACCTGTGGATGGTCGATGCCGACGGGAAGCGCCTCGAGCCGAAACAGGAAGATCCGACGCAGCGCTAGTCGTTTGCACCTGACGTCCTTTACGCCGGCGATCATCTCCTCGTGTGTCCATCGCCGGCTCGGCCGATTGCTCCTCCCTAGGCTGGGTGCAGGAGCGATCGGCCGCCCATTTTCGGGCCCCTTAGGCGCGCTTCCTGCTTCCTCACATGGCGCGAATGCCTAGCAAAATGCCTGTGGCATGGTCTGTCCCATGAGGATTGCTATCGCCGCACTGGCGCTGACGCTCCCCGCTTCAGCATTCGCGCAGAGCCGAAACAGGAAGCTCCGCCGCAGCACTAGGGTGCGCTTGCTACCTAATGCCTGGATCGATGGCATGGAAAAGCCGCTCAAGGTGTTCATGGATTTCGATGCCGCGGCGCCGTCGAAATGATCGAGCGTCTGATGTGGTGCGGGCGCGATCGGCGCCGTCAGTATCGGCGCAAGATTGATGTAGCTCAGGCGCGTCAATGCCCCACAGCTGTCACGTGGTGCCGTTGAGCTTATGGTGTCGCCGTCTGTGACGGTCCAGACGCTTCCCGTCGGCATCGAGCACCCACAGGTGCCTCATGCCGAGGAGCTCGCGCAACTCGATGTCACGACGCCCGGCCGCCTGCACGTATGCAGGGATAGGCCGCTCTTCTTTGGCTTTGGACGTTTGCATAAGCCCCTCAGGCTATGCGTCGTGAGGGTGCACCTTCCAGCTGGCGGTGCTGTTCAATTTGGGACACGACTAAGGCTTTCGGTGTCACGCGACGGGGCAATTCCCGACTTGGTGAGGTTGCCAGACCGGCCTGTCGCCTACGGGCCACGCCGCGCGGGTGGTAACTTCCCAGGGCCGCCGAAGGGTGCAACTTCGCCGGCGCGCACCGCGTTGCCTCTGATCATTCGGAGGCTCGCATGAAACTTTTCACCCTGTCCTTGCTGGCTACTGGCGTCGCCATGTCAATCGGCAGCGCGTGCTTAGCTCAAGGAACGCAGCAGACCATCCCTGTTCTCAAGACCGATGTTGTAAGGGTCGCTACGGGCTTCAGGGCGTCCAAGATCATCGGCGAAAGCGTCGTCAACGATGCAAACGAAACCGTCGGCAAAGTGGATGATATCATCGTCGCGGATGGAAAGGCGCCGTTCCTGATCCTGTCCGTCGGGGGCTTCCTCGGAATGGGCAATAAGCTGGTGGCCGTCCCTCACGAGGCGCTCAAGGTGCACGACAAGAAGCTGGTGCTACCGGGAGCGACCAAGGACACCCTCAAGGACCTTCCCGAATTCAAGTATGCCAAGGACTGAACCGCTGGTCGTAATCGCTTCGAACGGCGTATGGCCTCATATTCGCGATAGATCAGGGTGCCTTCGGGCAAAAAGCCATCGATGTTTTCTGCGCTCATATGGGACCAACGCTTCCGATGGCGCATCGAAATTAAACGGTTCGTTCTCGTACTCGCCGAACGATCGCGCGACTCAAGGATTTCATTAACGGGAGAAGGATTTGCAACCCTCATGCGCGTCCCGTGTGAAACCACAACGTTAACTCTGTGACGGTGGCAACAAGGAGGTCCTCATGAATATCGAGCAACGCAACGAACACTTACAACAGATGCTGGAAACGGAGCTGGGCGGCGTCCTCGTGTATGAAGCCGCCCTTCAGTGCGTCCTCAATGACGATCTGAAGGAGGAATGGGAAAAGTACCTCGAGCAAACCAAACACCATGTCAGCGTCGTACAGGATCTGATGGAGGCTCTTGGGGTGATGCCCGAGGAAACACCCGGGCGCCTGGTGGTCCGGCACATCGGAGCCGCGCTGGTCGATGCCATCAAGATGGCGAAGGCTAGCGCCCCTCCGCCGGCTGCCGAGATCGTGGCCTGCGAAATGGTCGTTCATGCCGAGACCAAAGACCACGCAAACTGGGAGCTTCTCACGACGTACGGAGAAGCTGCCAAGGGCGATGAAAAGAAAGCAATAGACGCGGCGAACTCCGAGATCGAGGACGAGGAGGATGAGCACCTCTACCACTCCAAAGGATGGTGCCGGGAGCTATCGATCGCCAGCCTGGGCATGAAGCCCGTGCTGCCGCCGCCTGAAGAACAGAAGGACGTCAAGACAGCCATTGGCGCCGCAAGGGCGAAGCAGGCTCGAGCCGAACTGATCTAGTCGCCGCCGGACGCCGCGGCAACGGCCGACGTTTCCGCGGCGTGTGAACTGCAACTTTAGATTTTTGCCCCCGTGGCTGC
Organism: Gemmataceae bacterium; assembly: GCA_035653735.1. Lineage (GTDB taxonomy): Bacteria > Planctomycetota > Planctomycetia > Gemmatales > Gemmataceae > JAJPHU01. The sequence goes on along the minus strand of DASRBG010000146.1, from coordinate 4,765 downwards.
GGCCGCGGGACGGAAGAGCGTCGCCGTGCGACCCGCGCGAGCAGACGTTCAGAATCTCCAGCACACCACCTAACGCAGGATAGGAAAAACATGCCGAGCAAGAAGCCCGATGCTACGCAGTCCGACCGCGCCCCTTCCGAGAGCGTTGGCGGAAGCGTTCCGATGGTGCCGCCGCCCGCGCTTCCCCGCACGTCGGGGCAAGCGACGCCCTTCGATCCGCCCCCGTCGCCTCCTCAAGACACTGACAAGACCTTCGACTTGCGCCCGGAGACGATGGCGCCGGGTCCGGAACTGACGACCAATCAAGGTGTGACGGTCAGCGACGACCAGAATTCGCTGAAATCGCACGTGCGCGGTCCCACGTTGCTCGAAGACATCCTGATGCGTGAGAAGGTCACGCACTTCGATCACGAGCGGATACCCGAACGCGTGGTTCACGCGCGGGGCAGCGCCGCGCACGGCTTCTTCCAGGTCTACGAAAGCCAGGCCGCTCTCACCATGGCCGCCCCTTTCCAGGATCCGCAAGTCCAGACGCCCGTTTTCGTGCGCTTCTCTACCGTCGCCGGTTCGCGCGGTTCGACCGACACGCCGCGCGACGTGCGTGTCTTTGCCGTCAAGTTCTACACCCAGTATGGCGTCTGGGACCTGGTGGGCAACAACATGCCGGTGTTCTTCATCCAGGACGCGAACAAGTTCCCGGATCTGATCCATGCGGTGAAGCCCGAGCCCAATAACGAGATTCCGCAGGCGCAGTCGGCGCACGACACCTTCTGGGACTTCGTCTCGCTGACACCCGAGAGCGCCCATATGCTGATGTGGCTGATGAGCGATCGCGCGATTCCGCAGCGGTTCGCGACGATGGAGGGTTTCGGGGTCCACACTTTCCGGCTGGTCAATGCGCAGGGCAAGTCCCGTTTCGTGAAGTTCCACTGGAAGCCGGGGAAGGGCGTTTGCTCGCTTGTGTGGGAAGAGGCCCAGCTGATCTCCGGCAAAGACCCGGACTTCAACCGCCGCGACCTCTGGGAGGCGATCGAGCGGGGCGACTTCCCCGACTGGGAACTCGGTTTCCAGATCGTGGAGGAGGCCGATGAGTACAAGTTTGGCTTCGACCTTCTCGACCCGACCAAAATCATCCCCGAAGAAGTCGTGCCCGTCGTCAAGGTCGGCAAGATGACCCTGAATCGCAATCCGGATAATTTCTTTGCCGAGACCGAGCAGGTCGCCTTTCATTCCGGGCATGTGGTTCCCGGGATCGACTTCACCAACGACCCACTGCTGCAGGGCCGACTGTTCTCCTACATCGACACGCAGCTGCGCCGCGTCGGCCCGAACTTCCATGAGCTCCCGATCAACCGCTCGCTGCGCCCCGCCGACAACAACCAGCGGGACGGCTTTGCTCGCATGACCATCAACAAGGGGCGGGTGTCCTATTTCCCCAACAGCCTGGGAGGCGGCTGCCCGATGCATGCGCTAGGCGCCGCTGCGGCCTTCCGCTCGGTGGCGGTGCGGGAGCAGGCAGGGCCGAAGGTGCGCGAGCGGAGTCCCAGCTTCGCTGACCATTTCAGCCAGGCAACGCAGTTTTGAAACAGCATGAGCGAGTGGGAGAAGGACCATATCGCCGGTGCCTTTTCCTTCGAGCTGAACCAGGTCGTCGACGAAGGCGTGCGCGCCCGCACGATGAATGAGATTCTCGTCAACATCGATCCGGATCTCGCGACCATGGTATCGGAAGCGACCGGCATTGTAGTCAACCCTGCCGGCACGCGCGAGGCGCCCACGCCCTCGGCGCCGACTCCGGCCGGACCGTTGAAGGATGCCCGCAAACTCAAGTCGCCAGCATTGAGCATGGACAAGCCGCCCCCCACGATCAAAGGCCGCAAGATTGCGGTCCTGGTGAGCGACGGTGTCGACACCGGCGAAGTCGAAGCAATGCTGGAAGCCTTGTCCGGCGCCGAGCTGCTTGCGGAGACCATCGGTCCGCGCGCCGGCATCGTGTCGGCAAGCGCCGGCCCAATGAAGGTCAACCGGGCCGCACCGAACGCGCCATCTGTCGTTTACGACGCGGTGCTCGTCCCTGCCAACATCGGCAAAGCACTTGCGGTCCAGACGTTGGCGCAACGCTTCGTTCACGAAGCCTGGAGGCACGGCAAGCCGATCGCCGTGGCGCCGGACGCGCAGTCGTTCCTCGAGGCGGCAGGCGTGCCGGTATCGGATAAGGGCATCACCGTCGCCGGTGGACCGGAGATGGCGCTACAGCTGATCAAAGACCTCGCACAACATCGGTTCCCGCGTCGGGTTTCGGTGCTGCGACCAGCTTGACGGTCGCAAGCGTCATCAGCAACCCGATTGCTTGGCGAGTCGTTGATTGAATAACGGCACCACCGCGAAGGCGGGTCGCATGTCAACCTAGGAGCCCACCGCCGTTGATCCCCGGCGGGTGGGCTTTTTATTTCTGGTCGGGGGGCGTCAGGCAATCCGGAACGACGATGTCTCGCACGCGAGAAGTCCGTGCCCAAGACCATCAGCGGCGCAAGCTGGGGGGTACCCCCTGGAGTAGTCGTAACCGACGCGGATCTCGATCATCGCAGGCGGCTGCTGCCTCAATCCGCCTTGGCGGCGCGACCGGTGCGAACGAGGCTCACCCTCCACTCCTTGCCGGCGATCAGGCCAGGCCCAGCCAGCGTTGCGCCGTCCCAAGCCAACCGCAGTGAGCCCTGGTGCTGCGGCAAGGGGATCACAAGCGCGCCGCCCTCAAGCCTCGCCTCGCCGCTCTCGCCGCCGAGAGCATATCTCGCCGTGAACCCGCCGGTGGTGCCGATTTCGAGGCTGACGTCATGATTGTTCGCGTGGCCGACCCACTTGCCGGCGACGTCTTCGAAGCTGGCAATCGATTTCGGGGCAAGCGATGTCTGGCCGTGACCGGCGTTCCAAAAACCCACGATGGCCAAGGCGGCGCTGGCCAGCCAGACGAATCGACGCATTGTGTCTCCGAACCTTTAACGCTCGTCATCCCGAAGGCGGAATCCTCGCCTCGGCCGCGGTCTCCCTCACAGGGCCCGGCGACGGAAGAGCGCGTGATAGAGCACCAGCAAGACGATAGCCCCGATAACGGCGACGAACATGCTGTAGAGATTGAAGCCCGTCACTCCCTCGTGGCCAAGGACCGAGGTGAACATAAAGCCGCCGACAAAGGCCCCGGCGATCCCCAGCACGATATCGAGGAGAAGGCCTTCGCCTGTCTTGTTGACGATCTTGCTGGCGATGAAGCCGGCAATGAGGCCCAGAATGAGCCAGCCGATGATGGTCATGGAAACTCCGATGGAGGGGAAGTGACTGTCAACGCAGACCCGATCGCGTTCGTTGCGCTCCAAGGCCGGCGGACGTACTGATCGAGTCAACGCGGATTGCGGCGGCGCGCGCCTGTCAGTTCCCCGCTCCCTTCTTCTCATAGCTGACGACCGCACAGCACATTCTCCGGCGGCGCTAGCCCTCGAGAGACCGGCTGGGCCAGGGATCTTGCACTCCGCGCTCGAAGACAAAGACGATGTGCCGACCGTTACGGGCTGTCCAATTCAGGACACTACCGAATTTTCCACGTCCTGCTGTCCAACTCACCCCCCTGAAGCGAGCCTTTGTCCAGCCACGCAGTCGTGGCACATTTTCGACATGGCCACCGCGTCTTCCACTCCCTATACCGTGTCCGGCATCCATCCGGAGACGGGGAAGTTCCATGGTGAAAGTTGCGCTACGCTAGAGGAGGCGCAGCGGCGGGCGAAAGAACTGCAGGCGGCTGGCTACCGCAGCGTCACCATAGCGCCGTCAGACTCGAAGGCTCCATCGTGGCCAAGGAACTGAAGGCGACATACGCTTGCCGCTGACGCGGCGCGGGCGAGACTATCGTGGCAGAGCGGAGGGCGAGCAACGAATGACCATTCTCAAAGCAGTGTTGCTGGGAGTCGCCGCGGTCCTTGCGCTGCTTGTGCTTTCACCGCGACGTGCCGGGAACCAAGAATGGATATTTGTTTTGGTCCTGATGGTAGCAGTCGGCGTTTTAGTAACCATTGTGGCACTTCCAAATTAGGACACTACCCGCGAGCCAAATGTATCACTACGCCCCGACGGCTGACCGAAGGCCTGGCGGCCTCTTCGTATCGGGCCATTCGGTCCCATAGCTTCGAATCGTTCAGCAAGAGCTGGCGCATGTTTCCGCTTGAGGCGGTTTCAGCGCGCTGACGAGCCATCGTTGCCTTGGCCCGGTATTGAGCGGCGTGGCCAGGGTCGATTGGGGAAGACTCACACCATCCAGTTCCGCACGGGTGAGTATTGAATCGTATTTCATGGGGTGTCCCTCCGTGGCTACAGCGCGGCAATTTACCCACGGACGGCGAGACCGATTCGCGAGAGCTGCGGAGCTGACAGTTATCAGGAAGCGGTCTCAAGCGATCATCGATCCTTTACCGCTGGTGAAGAAGTGGCGCTCGTCGATGCGCGTTAACAGGGTGCAGCGGTCATTTATTTGCGTCGCTTACAGGAAGCGTTGACGGCGCGGCCTGCATCTCGCGGGCTTCCGTGCCAAGGAAGTACCCGATCGCGGCGAGCGGCTGCACGCGGTCGCAGACGATTTTGAGCGTCGCCATCATCGGCACGGCAAGCAGCGCGCCGGCCACGCCCCACATCCAGTACCAGAACACCAGCGAGATGATGACGAGGACCGGATTGAGCGTGAGCCGCCGCGCCAGGAGTGTCGGCGTGACGATCTCGCCCT
>DASRBG010000145.1:0-24203 GCA_035653735.1 Gemmataceae bacterium | reverse complement strand
TGTCCTCGCAGATGCGCTTAAGGACCGCCAGGGAGCCGCGCGCCCGAAACGGCGGCCGGCCGGCACACAGCGCGTACAGGACGCTGCCGAGACTGAACAGGTCGGTGCGGTGGTCCACGGCTTCGCCTTGGGCCTGTTCCGGCGCCATGTACTCCGGCGTGCCGGCGACGACGCCCGATTGTGTCAGGCTGGCATCGTCCACCGCTCGGGCCAGACCAAAATCGCTGATCTTGACGCGCTCGACGCCGTTCTCCAACAGGATGTTGGCCGGCTTGATGTCGCGGTGGACCAGTCCTTCGGCGTGCGCCGCCGCCAGTCCCTTCGCCGTCTGCAGGCCGATGCGCAGTACCTCGCGCAGCTCGAACGGACCTTTCCGGTTCAGGCGGTCCTGGAGCGTGACGCCGCTAATGTACTCCATCACCATGTACGGCAAGCCGTTGTCTTCGGCGACCGCGTGAATGTTGATGACGTGCTCGTCGCGGACAGCGGCGGCGGCGCGGGCTTCGCGGAGAAAGCGCTGCCGGGCTGTGGCGCTGGCCGCCAGTTGCGGCGCCATCACCTTGATGGCCACAATGCGGTCGAGGGTCTCGTCTCGCGCCTTGAACACGATGCCCATGCCGCCCCGGCCGACGATGGCCAACACCTCATAAGATCCCAGCCGGCCCAGGTGTCCCGACTGCGCCGGCGGAGCGAGGAATGATAAGGTCAGCGCTTCGACATCATCCGCCGCGCAGGAGGTCTCTCCAGCGCCGCTCTCCTCTTGCAGCTGGGCTACCACCGCCGCGAAGGCCGGTTCCGACTCCGGCAACGCCTTGGTGCTCGGCTCCTGGGGATGGAACTCCTTTCCGGCCAGGAGTTCCATTTTCTGCCGGCAAGAGGCGCAGGTATCCAGATGCGCGATCAGGCGGGCCTCCTCTTCACCGTCGAGCGTGTCGTTGACCAGCTCTTGGAGTTGGGCAAGATCCGGACAAGGAGCGGTCGTCATCGCTGTTCCCTTTGCAACCAGAACCGTAGTTACACGCTCTCCAAAGTATCAATTTCCGCGCGCAGCCGAGCCTGCACGCGGCACTTCGCTACATAGACCGCGCCGACCGTCATGCCCAGTGCCTGAGCAACCTCCCCGCCAGTCTTGCCCTCGACCGCGACTTGCCAAAACGCTTGCCAGGTCGGCTCTTTGAAGCAGGGACGGACGCGCTCAACGGCCCAGGCGAAGACGCGCCGCTCGTACTCTTGATCCCAGAAAGCCTCCTCTTCCTCGCGGCCGGGCTGCTCTTCGAGCCGCGCCAGCATGTCGCTGTCGCCGCTGCCCTGATCGTGCTTTTTTCGGCGCGCGAGAAAGTCGTGCAAGCCGTGGCGCGTCAGCGTCAAGAGCCAGCCGCGAAAGGAACCGCAACGCGGATCGTACTCCAGCTTCCGGATGGCTGTGCTGACCTTGTGAAAGACCTCCTGAGTCACGTCGGCGGCATCGGCATCTTGCAGGCCCCACTTGCGGGCCAGTCCATAGATGAGCGAGGCATACAGTTCGACGAACTGCCGCCACGCCTCCCCGTCCGCGGCATCGCGGAGGCGCACGAGCAAGCTGGGCCGGGTGGTGAGCAACTGAGACAAAGTCAGCCCCTCCAAAATGGAATACCCTCAGCGCAGCAGAAACCTTACAAGGGAACCCAACTCCGCCTCCTTCCGAATGCGGACATGGCTCCTCGGCTGCCCCTGGAACATCCAACGCTAATCGATGTTATACTCGCCGAAATATTGATATGTAGCAAGCAAGAAATAGGCGCCGTGCAAATCCGAGCCGCGCACGCAGCGGGTGTAGAGCCGCGACCGTAAGGGAGCGGTGTTGCACCCGCTGCGTGCGCGGCAGGTGGCGAGTCCCGTAGGAATCCCCGCGGTTGCGATCTACAATAGCGACGGGATTCGCCCGTGAGAGGAAGGATAATCATGGCAGGCAGCTACGACGCAATCATCATCGGCGCCGGGCACAATGGTTTGGTGACGGCGTGTTATCTGGCGCGAGCGGGTTGGAAAGTTCTGGTGCTGGAGCGCCGCCACGTTGTCGGCGGTGCTTGTGTGACGGAGGAAGCCTTTCCCGGATTCAAGGTTTCGACGGCCGCCTACGTCAACAGCCTTTTTCGCAAGGAAATCATCCGCGATTTGCGCTTGGCCGAGCACGGCTTCGCGGTGCTGGAACGCAACCCCGCCTCTTTTTCCCCCTTTGCCGATGGTCGTTATCTCTTTCTCGGCGCCGGCAGCGCTTCCGATCGCGGCGAGATCGCCAAGTTCAGCATGCACGACGCCGAGAACTATCCCAAGTATGAGGCGATGCTGGAGCGCGTCGCCGATGTGATCGAGCCGACGCTGTTGATGCGTCCGCCGAACTTGCTGCGGCCCGGCTGGCGCGATCTGTGGCATTTGTTCAAGCTCGGCCGAGCGTTTCAGAAGATGGGCGCGGGCATGAGCGAGGCCGTCGAGGTCCTCACAGGCGCCGCCCGCCCCATTCTCGATCGCTGGTTCGAGTCGGAGCAGTTGAAGGCGACCTTGGCCACCGACGCCATTATCGGCGCGTTTGCCGCGCCGAGCATGCCGGGCACTGCTTACGTGTTGTTTCATCACGTCATGGGCGAGACCAACGGCAAACGCGGCGTCTGGGCCTACGTCAAGGGCGGCATGGGCGGTCTGACGCAGGCGCTGGCCCGCGCCGGCAAATCGCTCGGCGTCGAGATCCGCACCGAAGTCGAGGTTGGCCGCATTCTCGTCCAGAACGGCGCCGCTTACGGCATCGCCCTGGCTGACGGCACGGAAATCCGCGCGCGCGTGATCGCCAGCAACGCCGACGCCAACATCACTTTCAATCGCTTGCTCGATAATCGCATCTTGCCGCCGGCCTTCGCCGACGCGATCAACCGCATCAGCTACGACAGCGCCTCCTTGAAAATCAATGTCGCTCTCTCGGAGCTGCCGAACTTCACGGCCTGCCCCGGCACACAACCCGGCCCGCAACACCGCGGCACCATCCACCTTTGTCCCGATCAGGATTACATCGAACGCGCCTACGACGACGCCAAATACGGCCGGCCCTCACAAAACCCCGTCCTCGAATGCACGCTGCCCTCCGCCGTCGATGACACCGTCGCGCCGCCGGGACAACATCTCATGTCGATGTTCATCCAATACGCGCCCTACAAGCTGCGCGAGGGCAACTGGGATGAACTGAAAGAGAGCTTCGCCGATCGCTGCTTCGACATCCTCAATGAGTACGCACCGAACTTCAAGCGTTCGGTGATTGCCCGCCAAGTGCTGTCGCCCCTGGACCTGGAGCGCACGTTCGCGCTGACGGGAGGCAACATTTTCCAGGGGGCGATGACTCTGAATCAGTTGTTTGTCCTGCGTCCGGTGCCTGGATTCGCCGGCTATCGCACACCGATTCGCGGTCTGTTCCTGTGCGGTGCCGCGGCGCATCCCGGCGGCGGCGTCATCGGCGCCGCGGGATGGAACGCGGCGCGGACGATTTTGGGGAAGATGTGAGGGATCTGTTCCACGATCTGCGCCGTTGTGGCGTCTCCGGACCCCGCCACCGTCCGCGACCGAAGGTCTCCGCTACTGCACCGGATTGGAGACCTTCGGTCCCAGCCCGTGGCCCGGTCCGGAGACCGGGCCACAACGTGGCTCTTTTCGCGGTTCTCCCAAGCGGGGTCTGCTCATGCGCATCGCCATCGCCGGCTTCATGCACGAGTCGAACACCTTCAACCCGCAACTCACCGACCGCGCCGCCTTCATCGCTGGGAGCTTGACCAACGGCGCCGCTCTGATTGATGAATGGCGCGACGCTCATCACGAAGTCGGCGGCTTCCTCGAGGCGGCGCGCTTGGAGGGATACGAGCCGGTGCCGCTGCTCATGGCCTGGGCGACACCGGCCGGTCCCGTCGCCGATGCGATCTTCGATGAAATCACAGCTCAGCTGTGCGAATCGCTCCGCGAGAGTCAGGCCGACGGTCTGCTCCTCGCCTTGCACGGCGCGATGGTGACGCAGTCACATCACGATGCCGATGGCGAAGTGCTGGAGCGCGTGCGCCGGGCCGTCGGCCGCGATCTACCCATCGCCGTCACGCTCGATTTGCACGGCAATCTCTCGCAACGCCTCATCGAGCACTGCAACCTGGCCGTGGCCTATCGCACGTGTCCGCATGTCGATCAACGCGAGTGTGGCCGGCGCGCGGCAGCGTTGCTGATGCGGCGGCTGCGTGGTGAAATTCGACCGTGTCAGGCGCTCGCTAAACCGCCGCTGCTCCTTAACATCATGACACACGATACGTCGCTGCCACCGCTGCGGCCGTTCATGGAGTCTGCCCGCGCCTTGGAGGAAGAAGCGGGCATTCTCGCGGCGAGCTTGCTGCCTGGTTTCGCCTACGCCGATGTGCCGCAGATGGGACCATCCGTCCTCGTGATTAGCGACGGCGATCCCGAACGCGCGCGCCTCGCCGCGGATCGGCTTGCCGACGATTTATGGCAAGCACGCGAGCAATTCGCCGTGCCGTTGCCGAACGCGGCCACGGCCGTGGCGCAGTCGCTCCATGCCGACAAACGCCCCGTCGTCCTCGTTGATACCGGCGACAATGTCGGCGGCGGTTCGGCAGGCGATGGCACGACGCTGTTGCGCGAATTGTTACGGCAAGGCGCGTCGGAGAGCGTCGTTTGTCTCTACGCACCGGAGCAAGTGCGGCAATGCGTCGCCACCGGCGTTGACAAGGAGGTGTCACTCATCGTCGGCGGCAAGGTCGATCGTCTGCATGGCGATCCGCTGCCGGTCTCCGGCTGCGTTCGTCTGCTGCACGACGGCACCTACATTGAACCGGAAGCACGGCACGGTGGGCGGCGTGTCAACCACATGGGACAAACCGCTGTCATCGAATTGCTCAGTCGCAATCTCCTCGTCCTCACTTCGCTCCGGCATCCGCCGTTTAGCCTTGGGCAGCTCACTTGCCTGGGCATCCGGCCGCAGGAGAAACGCATCCTCGTAGTCAAGGCGGCCATCGCCTACAAGGCGGCTTACTCCCCAATCGCCGGTGCTATTATCGCTGTCGATACGCCTGGACTCACCGCTGTCAACCCGGCACGCTTCACTTACAGGAACATCCGCCGGCCGCTTTATCCTCTTCGATGACACCTTTGCTTGCGCTGCGGGCCGGGGGCCTCGTTGTCCCACTTGACACTGCTTGCCTATAATGCCGATAAGGAGCGAACGATCCTCGTGGATCAGGCTGGAAAGCCTGACCAACGATCCGCACACAATTTGAGAAAGGCGACAGGCATGGCAAGCGCCAATGTGATTGAATTGACGACGGCGAACTGGGAAAAAGAAGTGGTGCATAGCGATAAGCCCGTTCTGGTGGACTTCTGGGCCGTGTGGTGCGGCCCGTGCCGCATGCTGGCGCCGACGGTCGAGAAGATCGCCGATCAGTTCGCGGGCAAGGTCAAGGTCGGCAAGCTCAACACCGACGAGCACCAGGATATCGCCATCAAGTACGGAATTTCCGCTATTCCGCAGCTCTTGCTGTTCAAAGGCGGCGATCAGCCCATCGATAAACAAATCGGCAATCAGCCGATGGATAACATCGTCAAGATGCTCAATCGCGCCCTTGAGGCATGAGGTTGTTAGGTGGTTAGGTGGTTAACAACCGAACCACCTAACCACCTACTAAACTTTGCAGATGTCGTTGGCCGATAGAGGAAGAGGCTCCGAATTGCGCCCTCTTAGGATCGCTGCGCTGAGCGCGTTCGCGCAAATCTCTCAAATCCTTTAAGATAAGCCACATATGGATTCCGGATTTTCGGTCAGAGTCTCTAAAATCGCCCAATAACGTCCATTTCTGAGCTATTCGCTTCCAATTCTGTAATCCACGGGTAGTTATGTGTTCTTGCTATTAACGCTCAGAATTCCGTGCGTGAAAGAATAGTGTGTGATCGTTGGTCGGGAAAGCATCTGTTTCAATGGACATGCTTATCGCCGCTTCTTACGCCTCTTTTTCGTCCTTGCCCCGTTGCCACGAGCCACCATCGCTTGAACATTTACAACGGTCAGGGATGCTAGATATTGCGGGAGAATCCAGATGACGTTTGAATGATATTTCCCCCAATGGTCACGCAATCGGAAGGAAATGGTGTGATCCCGTGGCGCACGGTGTCCCCCGTAAGAGCTGTGCCCACCGAACACGGGTTCAAAATCGGGAAAGGCTTCACGGATGACTTGCATCGCGTGAACCATCTCATCCTCAGTGGCCTTGCGATTCACACTCCCCATTTCTATCCCCTCTCTCCAAGAGGCAAGAGACAAGACTTCGCGTCATTCTCCCGCGTCGCCAGGACGCACGCCAGGGGATTCATCGGAGGAAAGGGCCAGTCCGAGGGTTGGCTTTTCTCATTCCCCATAAAATCCAAATACGATTGAATGTTTAAGCAAATTGCTCTAGTGCTTGTGCTGGCTGCGGCAATAGGGGTTGCCGCTGGAGTGAACGCTCTCGGCGTCGATCAATTCGATTGGATAGCATTGAGCCGGAGTAGCGCCCGGCCCGCAGTTAGCCCCCGCCTTTCCCCGTGAGATTGACCCCTTGCCGCGCAAGCGGCTCAGAGACGGTGGTCCAGGGGTCCTGCGACGGCTATTTACCTGCCTCAACCAACTCCATCTGGTCGTCGCGCAGCTCGATGTAATCTCGCCTCGGCTTCCGCCGGAGGAGCACTCTATAAATGTGTGCACCTTTTGGTCCGAGTGCACCGCGGAACTCCACGATCTTGCCAATCTGACCGCCCAGGTTCCGGATCTTCACCCATGCACCGATCTTCAGCAATTCTTTGACATGGACCGGGGGAGGCGCCTTCACCTTCCTAATCGTTTTCTTCGCCATGTTTGCCGTCCTCCCGTGTTTAGGGCACCCAGGGCTGACGCCGTAGCCGCACCCTTAGTTGAGTATACAGGATATTGTCAAGCGCTGTCGCCAGCGAATTGCAGGAATTCCGCCAGCCCTGGATTAGCGGAACCGTCAAAGGCCCACCAGGGGGCAAGGTCGTATTGTGGTGGGCAGCTGCGTTTCGCCACTCGTTGAGGTCGTGCAGGTCTCTCTTTAACGCCGCTGCCCCCGCGATCCCGTCCAGTTGCGCTTTCATGGCGAAGCCGAAGCGACTGAAGTCCTCAATGATGCTCTTGGCGTTGGCGTTGCTGCGGTCCAGTTCGCGGCGTGTCGAGAACTGCGATTGGAACAGGATTTCCAGAGAAGGCCTCACCTTGGAGGCAATGATCTGCGCGCACTCCGTATGCAAGTCGCGGCAAAAACCCTGAAAATGGGCCGCCAAAAGTAGGACGTAGCCTCGATAGTTCTCCTCGACCAGGGCGGGATTGGCCGGGATGGCCGCAACGCTGGCTGCACACTGGGTGTCAACGTGGATCAGGCTCGGCAGCCGGTCGTTCTGCCACTTTAGGAGCGCGGCGGAGGGCATTTTTGGGCCTCATTCGATTCGTTCTTGCTAATTAGCTGGCGGGTTCGTCGGAGTGTACTAGCTGGTTGTCGGTCGATCCAGGAAGGCTGCTGGAAAAAATGCTTGCGCGAGGAACAATGTTCCGCTAGTCTCCATCTCACGCATGAGCAACAAAGGAGGTGCGTAATGTGCGAGATTTGGGCGCGATATCGGGGCAGCGAACGTGACGGCTATTTGTAAGTACCTATTCAAACAACCACGCTTGAGATTGCTCAAGGATATCGGGCTGGAAATTAAAGTTTGCAGGTTCTCCCGGCCGATAGAAGAAGAGACTCCGAATCGCGCCTCCACGGATCACCTGCATGGAACCTATTCCCGTCTCCGCGCCTGAACCCTCGGACGATGCACAACCGGCGACCCTGGGCGAGCTGATTGTCGAGAATGGCCGGCTTCGCGGCACGCGCCGCGCGTTGACCTCGGCCCTTACGCTCATCGGCCGCGATCCGTCTTGCGAATTCCATCTCAACGTGGACGGCGTCAAGCCGCTGCACTGCGCTATCGTGCATGGCCCTGCTGGATTTTTCCTGCGCGATCTTGGCGGCGATGCCGGCACGTACCTCAACGGTGATGCGGTGCTGGAAGCGGACTTGCAGGACGGCGATGTTCTGACGATCGGACCGTTTCTCTTTTCTCTGTGTTTGCCGAAGAAGGACGAGCCGCTGAGCGTGGAGGCGCTCCAGGCCGAGCGCGATGCTCTGCGCATCCAGGCGGCGGCGGTGGCGGCGCAGCAGGCCGATCTCGCCGAGCAAGAGGGGCAACTGGAACAACGCCGCAAAGCGCTGGAACGCCAGAAAGAACAATTGGCCGCCCATCTGGACGAGCGCCGCCAACAGCTTTTGCAGCTGCGCGAACAGGCTCGACAGGACCGCGCCGCTCTCAAGGCCGAGACGGAGGCGGCACGGCGGCAGAACGAGGAAGTGCGGGCGGCGCTGAGCAAGGAACGCGAGGCAGTGCAGAAGGAGCTGCAACAAGCCGGCAAGGAGCGCCGCCGCTTGATCGAGCTGCGCAAACGGCTCAGAAAGCGTTGGCATAAGCACTGGCATTGCCATGAGAGCGCTTTGCAGAACCGCGAGCAAGCGCTGAAGGCCGAACGTGCCAATCTCGAAGGCAACGCGGAGACACTCCAGCGCGAGCGCGTGCAACTGATGCAGGCCCAATTGCGTTTCAATAGTGAAGTCGAGCTAGGGCGTCGCCAACTGCAAGATGAATGGCAACAGCTGGGTCTGGCTCAACAGCAGTGGGAAGTCTGTTTGAACCAGGAGCAAGAGGAACGCACCCGCCAGCTGCGCGAATTGCATCGCCATGCAACGGAACTGGCCGCCGCCGAGCGGAAGCTCTCCGAGCAACGGCGTGCGGCCGAGCAATTCCAACTCCAGCTGCGAAAGGAAGCCGAAGGACTGGAGACGCGCATCTGCAATCAGCGCATCAAGCTGCTGGAGCTGGAAAAACAATTGTGCGAGGTCATAAGCAGTCGGCCGCCTGTAGCCGAGTCGCTCCGCGACTCGGATCACACTCCCGGAGTGAGGATAGTATCGCGCGGTCCCGATGTGCCGCGCGTGTTGGCTCGCTTGGCCGGCGACCTGGCCGATCAACGCCGCCATCTGCTTGAACAATGGCAGTGCTTGCTGGAGCTGCACGAAGCCTGGGAGCCGGAGCGCTTGGCCCTCATCGTGCAATTCGAGACGGCGGCGCGCGAACTTGTGCTGGTCGAGCAGCGCCTTATGGACCGAGAACAAGCACTCGCCTCCGGCGAGGCGGACTTGCGCCGCCGCCAGCAAGCGCTCGGCGATGTCCGCTGTTCGTTGGAGGCCTGGCAAGCGCGTTTGACCGCGCGCGAGACGTTCCTGGATAACGAGCGCATCATGCTGCTGTGCGATGTACGCGGGCGCGAGGAGCTGGCCGAAAACCAGATGAAACGGCTGGAAGAAATGCGGCAGCGGCGGGCACGGCGGCGCGGCCAGGAAATCGAGGAGCTGCGCGTGGCTCGTGCTCAACACGAACAGATGCGCCGCGATTATGCCCTCTTGTGGGAGGAATGCCAGAATCGACGGGCAGAGCTGATCCTCGAGCAGCGAGAGCTTTCAGCCAAAGCGCTGGCCGTGGAGCAGCTCCGTCAGGAATTGCTTGGCCGCACCGATGATTCGCCGGCAGCAGACAAATGGTTGGAGCGTCAGCGCCGCCAAAACTTGGCCCGCATTCAGAAGGAAGAGCGCGACCTTCGCCGAGAGCGAATCGCGCTCATGGGCGAGACGAAACGGCTCGATCGCCGGGCCGCGCGTCTGATGCAGCAAGAAGAAAAGCTCGTCGCCCAGCACGAAGAGTGGATGAAACAAGTCGGCGACTGGGAAGACCGCCAGGCGGCGGCGGCGGCTCTGGAACAGCACCGCCAGCAGGAATTGCGACATTGGCAACTGCTGCACGAGCGAGACGAACGGCAATTGATCGAGTTGCGCGAGGAAGTGGAACGCATCGCGCGGTTGCTGCTGGAAGAAGGCGACACGACAAGCGCGCCGCTGGCGGCTTAGTGCTTCATAGCAGCTGAATTGTTACTACCCGGAGCGCCAATGACGGGCGCTTCCGCCCCGTCATTGGCGCTCCGGGTAGTAACAATTCAGCTGCTATGAAGCATTCCGAGCATTGACGGAGGAATTTGGCCTCGGTATTCTCGGCTTGTGTCGTTCAGATAATCACAATTTCGGCGACAGACGCGGAGAGCCGGCATGCTCTCATTCATCGTCCCGGCCCACAACGAACAGCTCCTGATTGGCCGTACGCTCGGCGCGTTGCATACTGCGGGCCAGGCGCAACGCGAACCCTACGAGATCATCGTCGCGGACGACGCTTCCACCGATGAGACGGGAACGATCGCCCGCGCCTACGGTGCCCAGGTTGTTTCGGTGAATCACCGCCACATCGCAGCGACCCGGAATGCCGGGGCACGCCAGGCGCGCGGAGAGTTGCTCTTCTTCGTAGATGCCGATACCCTGGTTCCGGAGTCCGTCGTCTGCGAGGCTGTCCGCGCTATGCGGCGCGGGGCCATCGGCGGTGGCTGCGTTTTCCGCTTCGACGGTCGGCTCCCGCTTTGGGCCAGGATCGTCTATCCGTTCACCGTCCCGATTATGCGGCTAGCGAAGCTGGTCGGCGGCTGCTCGTTGTTCTGCACGCAGGATGCCTTCCGCGCCGTCGGGGGCTTTGACGAGCAGTATTACGCCGCCGAGGAGATGGCGTTCATCGCGGCCCTCAAGCGACGGGGCCGCGTCATGATTCCCAGGGCATGCGTTACAACGTCGGGCCGCAAGTTTCGTACACTCCCGACGCGGGAGGTGTTGGCGTTGCTGCTTCGCGTGGTTCTTGACGGCCCCGATTCTTTCCGAAGGCGGGATGGGCTAGAGGCGTGGTATGGTTCGCGGCAGTCCGATCTGGAACAACGGTCGAATCCCCAGGTAACAGCCCCATGCAGACAACCATTGGCCGACAGCTGCGCCATTCATCGTGGGGCTTGATGATTGCCTGCTTAATCGGTCTTGCCGCAATAGTCAGCGATCTCATACTGGTATGGAGGCGTCTCGATCCTGCGTCTATCGATGGCCGATGGCTGATCGCCGTGGTGGTGCTGGCCGCATTTCTCCATCTCGTCCGGGGCGACCTGACATCGATTGGCCTGACAATGAAACCGATCCAGGGCTGGGGTTACTGGGTCCGTGCGACATTGGTTATCAGTCTCATCGTTCTGTGCTGTATTGGCGTGGGATTGTCAGTGTGGCTCCTGATGGGGCGGAAGCCGCCCGTCTACACGATTCCGCCTAACTCGGCGGTCTCTGTCTTTTTCAGCATGTGCGTCTTCGCGCCCGTCCTCGAAGAAGCCATCTACCGCCTTGCGGTCTGCGTTCCATTCGCCGGACTCTCGCGGCCCTGGATGGCCATCGTGATCAGCGGCGTGGTTTTCGGTGCTCTGCACATCATTTATGGCAATCCCAGCCCGGAGAACCTGGTTGGCGGCCTCTTCCTTGCCTGGGCCTATCTCAAGAGTGGATCGATCTACGTCCCACTCTTGCTCCATAGCCTGGGTAATTTGGTCGCGTGGGCGTCTCAGCTTGCGGCCTGGTATTGGTTACGCGGGGGAGCCTAACGTCCCCACAATCTCACGAACATTCTTCGCGCCGAGTTGCGCCAGCGCTTCCGGTAGCTGCCCGGCCACGCGCATCGACGCGGTGGGATCGTAAAAATTCACCGTGCCCAGTTGCACAGCGCTGGCGCCGGCGATGAGGAACTCCATCACATCATTGATCGTGGCGATGCCGCCGATGCCGATGATCGGCACTTGCACTTGCCGTGCGACTTGCCACACTAGCCGCAGCGCCAACGGCTTGATGGCCGGGCCGCTCAGGCCGCCGGTGATGTTGCCGAGGATCGGCCGCCGCCGCCGCCAATCGACAGCCATGCCCACGAACGTGTTCACCAATGACACCGCATCCGCCCCCGCCTCCGCGGCGGCGCGAGCGATCGGCACGATGTTTGTCACATTCGGCGTCAGCTTGGCCACGATCGGCAACGGGCAGACCGCGCGCACGCGCTCTACGACGCGGCGAGTTATCTCCGCATCGATGGCGAAGTCGATGCCGCCGGCCACGTTCGGACACGATAGGTTCAACTCGACGCCCGCCAATCCCTGTTCGCGGCCGAGCATCGCCGCCATGTCCACGAAATCGTCTTCGTTTTCACCGGCGATGTTGGCGAGCACAGCCGTCGGCAGCGTGCGCAGATACGGCAGATGATGATGCAAGAAATGCTCGATGCCATCGTTATCGAGACCGATGGCATTGAGCATGCCGCAAGCGGTCTCAACAGTCCGCGGCGGCGTGTTACCGGCGCGCGGGTGGCGCGTCACGGTCTTGGGCACAATGCCGCCCAAGCAGGCAAAATCCACAACGCCGGCCATCTCGCGCGCGTAACCGAAAGTGCCCGAAGCCACGAGGATGGGGTTCTTCAAATGCAGCCGGCCAAGAGTGACGGAGAGATCGATCATGGTTCCGTTTTTTTACAGAACCAATCTCTTGCCGGCGCGCACTTGCTGCACTTTTTCCACAAGCTCATCGCCGCCGCCATTGTAGACGAGCTGGCCGAGGGTGTGGAGTTTCTCTAGGTCGATATTGGGATTGGCCTCGACGATGTACATGAAATCGCTGGCGTCCTGGAGCTTGTCTTTGTCGGCCCGAGTCAGACTGATCATGGCGGCGAATTTCGTGGCCAAGGCAAGCTCCAGCGAAGGGATTTGATACCGTTGGCCGCTCAATTCGGCCGTGTGCGTGTACTTGAGGGCATCGTGGTAAAGCGGCTGATTCGCTTTCAGCACGTCAATAAGAACGAGTCCTGACTCCGGATCGCGCAGCCGTGTCACTACTTCGTGATCTTCAGCTTGGAGGTGTGGAAACACCGCCAGCAAGGCACGCACCGCTTTCTTGTGGCCTCGCGTAGCAACCAAGACATCCACGTCCTCGGTGGCACGTGACTTACCAATCCAACCGCCGACGCCGTGCGCTCCCAAGAGCATGAAACGCACTTTCGCCGCGTTGAGGACGCGGATCACTTCGAGAGGCTCGATGAAATTGGGCACGTAATACTCCGATATGGCCGAAGACATGGCCAAGCTCTGGGCATGGATGTCACGCGTTTGCACTGGCATGGCTGGTCCTCTCCCTCGCTTCTTCTCGCTTACAAGGGCCAATCTATCGGAGGTAATGGTTGCCACCAATGGCATTCGCGGGCAGTCTGGTCGTATTTTTTGCGCCAGGAATTTCCAAATGCTTCGAGGAAAGCATATTCCAGTGCGGGGAAACGATACTGAAGACGCACGTTCGCCAAATCGATGAAGAAACCGCTGTCGTCTTTGGCTTCTTCGATCATCTCCCGAAGGATGTCGTTATCGTGAAGGCAAAGTTCAGCGATCGCTCGGTAGCTGATGTCCGTGAACTCATCGCGAGCCATCTGGTTTAGATTGCGCCCAGGACGATCTGGGGTCGCTGTCGTGATGCCGCTGGGGTTCGGCGGACCACTGTCGTCACTCGCCAGGATGACGGGATCGCCAAACCAAGCGCTCTGAAAGTTCGCGGAACAGGGATAAGCCGCATTATCGACGATGAGTAATTTGAGGGCGCGGATGCAATGGCCTCCCTCCAACACACCCTGGAACTTGATGGCCTCTCCAAAGCGTGCGGGATCCAAGTATTGTCGTTTGGCGGGATTGACGACGAGGTAGTAAGCTCCCATACACTTTCCCGTCTCTCTCGTCGCGGTAACTGGAAGCTGTGATAAAAGAACTGCGGCTTTTCTGCCTACTTCTTACGACCGAGCGTCTTAAACTCGTGCTTGCCATCCTCTCGGATCACGGCGAAGGTGGTAGACCGCGATGACCGCAATCTGGTCCGGGTCCACTCGGTAAAAGACGCCATAAGGGAACCGCCGGACCACGACCCGCCGTACTCCCGGATAGACTTGGCTTGCGCCCTCTGGAGCGCGGCGGATGCGCTCCAGAGCCTCCTCCACACATAGGATGAAATCCTGCCCTAGCCCTCGCCGCTGCCGGTCATACCAGGTCTTCCCGTCGGCGAGATCTTCCTCCGCCTCGGGAGTAATAATGAGCGGCAGATCCATTGCCATTAGCGCTCCTGCAAACGGGCCTTGACTTCCTCCCAGGTCGATCCGGCATGACGATTGGCCTCGTAAGCGGCGAGGCGACGCTGGAGGTCTTGTTTCTGAGCCGCTGTCAGCGGAAGCTGCTCGGCTTCGCTGGCGATGCTATCCCAGATCTCCTCCACCAACAGAATGCGCTGGGCCACGCTTAGCTCATGGATACCGAGCGCTTGCATCGTTGGAGACATCGCACGTTCTCTCCTCTAAAGGAACAAGGAGTTGGATACTCTTTCCGTTTCGGCAACTAAGGCTCCTCCAAATAAGTATACCCTTCCATCCCCGATTCATAAAACCGCAGAAGCTGCCGCGATTCGGTTAGCGAAATCTTGCCGCTGCGCACGGCGCGCTCGACATCCTTGCGCAGGCGGGCCGTCAGCTCGTCGGCGGAGTATTGCACGTAAGCAAGCACCTCGCGCACCGTGTCGCCCTTGATGACCGTATCGACGTTCACTTCGCCCTCGTCGAAACTGACGTGGACGGCATTAGTATCGCCAAACAGGTTGTGCAGATCGCCGAGGATTTCTTGATACGCGCCAAGGAGGAACGCTCCCAGGTAATACGGCTCGCCGACGAACGGGTGCAGTTGCAGCGTGTTGCGCACGTCGCGGAGGTCGATGAACTGGTCGATCTTGCCGTCCGAGTCGCAGGTGATGTCGCCGAGGACGGCGCGGCGGCTCGGCACTTCGTTGAGGCGATGAATCGGCATGATCGGAAACAGCTGCTTGATCGCCCAGCTATCCGGCATCGACTGGAAGATGGAGAAATTGCAGAAATACGTGTCCGACAGCAGCGATTCCAGACCTTGCAGCTCTTCGGGTACGTACTCCATCTCGCGGACGATCTTCAGCATTTTGCTGCACAAGGCCCAGAACAAGCGCTCGGACAAGGCGCGCATCTCGATGTCGAGAGCGCCGAGGTTGAACATGTTGAGCGTTTCGTCCATGGCCTGGACAGCGTCGTGATAGCTTTCCAGGAGGTTCTTCTTTTTGAGATCGCGATAGATGCTGAACATGTCGCTGATCTGCTGCGGCACATCGGCGGGGATTTCCGGCGAGATTTCGTAGCGGTCGAAGTTGGACACGCCCAGCACGTCGAAGATGAGCAGGCTGTGATAGGCGACGACGGCGCGGCCCGACTCGGAAACGATGGTGGGGTGCGGCACGCCGGTCTCGTCGCAGACGCTCTTGATGCGGAAGACCACATCGTTGGCATATTCCTGAAGCGTATAGTTGACGGACGACTCGAAATCGGTCTGCGAGCCGTCGTAATCGATGCCGAGTCCGCCGCCCACGTCGAGGTAGCGCACGCCGGCGCCGACACGATGCAGCTCGACATAGACGCGGGCCGCCTCGGTTAGAGCGCTTTTAATGCTGCGGATGTTGGTGATTTGGCTGCCGAGATGGAAATGCACCAGCTGCAAACAGTCGGCCATGCCGCGCTGCTTGAGGTATTCGAGCGCTTCCAGCACTTCGGTCAAGGTCAGGCCGAACTTGGAGCGATAGCCGGCGCTGGAGCGCCAGCGGCCAGCCCCACGAGCGGCAAGTTTGACGCGCACTCCGATGGCCGGCCGCACTTCCAATTCCTCGGCATGCTTGCAAATCGCTTCCAACTCCGTGAATTTCTCGACCACCGGAATAATCTGCTTGCCGATCTTGCGGGCCAGCATGGTCATGCGGATGAATTCATCGTCCTTGAAGCCGTTGCAGATGATCGGCGTGTCGAGTCCGTTGGTGAGCGCCAACACGGCCAGGAGTTCCGGTTTGGAGCCGGCTTCCAGGCCGAAGTGGAACGGCCGGCCGAAATCGAGAATCTCCTCGACGACGTGCCGCTGCTGATTGACCTTGATGGGATAGACACAGCAGTAGTTGCCCTGAAACTCGAACTCCTCCATGGCCCGGCGGAAAGCGTCGTGGACCTCGCCGACGCGATGGCGGAGAATGTCGGTGAAACGCAAGAGGATCGGCAATTGGATGCCGCGTGCTTGTAATTGATCGATTAACTCTTTCAGGTCGATTGATTCATCGGGGCGCTTGCTGGGGTGGACGATGACGTGGCCCGCCTTGTTGATGCTGAAATAGCCTTTTCCCCAGTTGCGAATGCCGTACATTTCCGAAGCATCCGCGATTTTCCATTTATCCATCAATTCCTGTTCAGCGCCTTTCGGCATCGATATGGTCTCCCGAAAATACGAAAGGATTGAGGCGACGGGTGCAGAGACGCCGAGGGTGAGTCCGCAAACAATGGTCCGTGGGGATGGGGAAGTAACAACCGCCCGCAGCTCCGTACTCAGCTGCAAGCGGCAACGAATCACATTTTGAAGATACCGCGAAACTCCTTGAGCACCTAGGGCTTTCGTTCTATCATCAGTATAAGCTGCTTCTATCGTCGTCAAGCGCATTTCCTGGCTAATTTCGCAAGCGCGCCCACGGCGGTCCCGCAAGGTCGGCGGAATCGTCGCGGGCACCCTCCCCCACACGCTTGCAGACGGGAGAATCATCATGGGCACGGCGGGCGAGGAAGCCAATCAGCGTCTGGTCGATCAACTGATAGCGCGGGGCGCCCTGTGGTCGCAGCCGTTGATTGAGGCATTCCGGGCCACGCCGCGGCATCGTTTCCTCCAGCGCGTCTGGCACTATCAAGAGCAAAACGGCGGCTGGCGCGAGGTGCCCACGCAGGTGCCCGGCCGTCAAGAGCTGCGTCTTCTCTACGCCGATCGCGCTCTGACGACGCGCCTGAGCGAGCCGGCTCCCGGTCTGCCCCCCATGCCGATCAGCTCATCAAGTCAACCGTCACTCATGGCCGAGATGCTCGAAGATCTCCGCCTGGAGCCGGGGTTAAAGACGCTGGAGATCGGCGCCGGCACCGGCTATAACGCCGCCCTTTTATCGCACGTGGTCGGCCGGGTTATCTCGCTTGAGATCGATCGCCGCGTTCTGGCCGAGGCGGAGGAATCTCTGCGTGCCTTCCCGGATCGCCGGGTGGAGTTGCGGCATGGCGATGGCCGGCTTGGTTGCCCGGAGGCCGCGCCGTTCGATCGCATCCTCATCACGGCCGCGGCGCTCGACCTGGAACCGGCCTGGCTGGAGCAACTGAGCGCAGACGGCTTGCTGCTGGTGCCGCTTGATCTGGCGCCAGGCCTGGCATTTCTGGTGCGCGGCACGTGTCGCGGCGGCGTCTTTGACGGCCGACTGACACGGCCGGCGTACTTCATGCCTCTGCGCGATGAGATGGAGGGAGGACGTGGAAATTCGTCGCTCTCCTCGCGGCTTTTGCCGGTAGCCGATACTTTGCCGTCGGTGACGGCTCCCTGGGCCGATTGGACCGGCCGCAAGACTCCCGGCGCGGGGCCGGGCTTGCTGCCGTCGCTGGCTTTTCTGGGCTGGCTGCACGGCTTCACCATCGGCTGCCAAACCTTGGCCGATGGACGGACCTACTACGGCATCGGCGATCTCGTCAAGGGACATGCCTGCTGGCTGGGGCTGCGCGAGTGGCGCGTCACGGGCATGGCCGGCCGCAATCTCGGCCTGCTGTTATGGCGCGACTTCCTCGACGCCGGCGGACCCTGGCCCACCGAATTCCGCCTCCGCGCCGTCCCCGCCGACACGCCGAACGCCGAAATCACCGAGGAACCGGCCGATAGCCTCCTTGTCTTTCATCGCCAGGGGCCGCGCTGCCGTCAGATGTGGACGCTCGAAGTACGCCGCCAACGCCCGGCCTGGAGTTGATGATCTGCCTCTTCCTTGACCGTTTGAAACGCCGACCTTTATAATGCACACCATCCTCTCCGGCGCCGGACGATCCTCGGGAAGCTAACTCGCGAATAAACGTCCTTCTCGCCGGAAGAGAAATGCGATCGAGGAAAGAGAGGCTGCCGTGCCGGTCCAGATGGAATTGAAGCGAATCATCATCAGCGAGATCCACGAACAACAGGTCATCATGCTCCGAGAGGTGGACGGCGATCGTAGCTTCTCCATCATGATCGGCATTTTCGAGGCCACCAGTATCGACCGCCGCGTCAAGCACCTCCCATCGCCGCGCCCGCTCACGCACGACCTGGTTGCCAGCGTCATCGAAAACATGGGCGGCGAGCTGCGCGACGTCTACATCAGCGAACTGCGCGATCATACCTACTACGCCAAGCTGCGCATCCGCCTCAACGGTGAGATGGTCGAGGTCGATTGCCGGCCCAGCGACGCCATCGCCTTGGCCGTCACCGCCAGCGTGCCCGTCTACGTCGCCGAGGACGTGCTCGAAGAAGTCTGCGGTGAGTGAAGGGGTGCGCTTGCTGATTTCTATCCGAGCCTGAAGCGTCAGCGAAGACTCTCCCTTCCCGTGTTGTGGCACGGTCTCCGGACCGTGCCACTTGGGTGACCGCAGGTCTCCCGGACTTCAGGAGACCTGCGGTCAACGCCGGTGGCACGGTCCGGAGACCGTGCCACAACAGTGCGACCGTGCCACAACAGTGCCACAACACGCGGCACGGTCCGGAGACCGTGCCACAACAAGCCACAACGCGTATCTAACACATTTGCGCCGGATCAGGCCTCGTTTTGAATTTCACGAAAGCAGCCAACCCACAACGCCTACGCCGCCCATCCGGACGCTGAGAGCATCCTGAAGCGCAAAAAGAAAAATGGAACAAACGGGCCTCTCCCGGTCATTATTAGTTGGAGAGGATCGGGAACGGAGAGCACCAGAATGGCGGGGACGGAATTGAACAACTTCCTGCGTCACGTGCGCAGCGTCCTGCAGAGGCAGGAGAAGGCTGACATCCCGGACGCGGACTTGCTGAGACGCTACGTCAACCAAGGCGATGAATCGGCGTTCGAAGCCGTGGTGCGGCGGTACGGACCAATGGTCCTGGGTGTCTGCCGGCGCATCCTGTCCAATCCACACGATGCCGAGGACGCCTTCCAGGCCACCTTCCTCGTGCTCGTCAGCAAGGCAGCCAACCTTCGGCTTCACAGTACGCTCGGCAACTGGCTGTACGGAGTGGCATGCCGCACGGCCCAACACGCCCGCCATGCCGCCATCAAACGGCGGGCCAAGGAGGCGGCCATGCCCACCCGCAGCGAAAAGCCCGAAGATACTTGGGCCGAACTGCTGCCGCTCCTGGACCGGGAACTGGAGCGCTTACCCGAGAAGTATCGAGCAGCCATCGTCGTGTGCGAGTTGCAAGGCAAGCCGCGCCGGGAAGCAGCTCAACTGCTGGGCTGTGCTGAAGGCACGGTCGCCAGCCGTCTCTCCCGAGGCCTAGCCTTGCTGGCCAAGCGTCTGGCGGGGCATGGACCGGCCGTCACATCGACCGCCCTGGCGGCCTTGCTGTCGGAGAGGGCAACGGCCTCGGTACCGGTTGCGATGGTGTCTTCCACGATCAAAACGGCAACTCTGTTTGCGGCGGGGCAAGCGGCGACCACGGGAACGATCTCCGTGAAGGTCGTCGCTCTGACGGAAGGAGTATTGAAAACCATGTTATTGAGCAAACTCAAGGTCGCCACGGTGGTACTGCTGGCGATGGCAGCTGTCGGTACGGGTTCCGGAGGATTTTTTTACCGGATCTTGGCGGCCGAGCAGCCCCAGACGGCAAGCCGGGCAGAGGGCGAGAAACAGGCGAAACCAGACAAGAACCAGAAACCGAAAAGCCCGTCCGCCCTTACCGATAAGCTGGAAGAAGCGAAGGCACAGGTGGAAGCGGCTCGGGCAGAGGTGGCACTAGCTGAGGCTCAGTTGGAAGTAGCCAAGGCCAAGCTGAGGCATCGGGAAGCGGAGCTTTCGTTGGTGGAGGCGAATCAAAAGAACCCTGCTGTCCGAAGGATCCGGCCGCAGCAACGAAGCATCTCTGCAACCATCGGGCAACCGAGCTTCGTTGAGGCATACGAGCGCGCCTCTATCTATTCGAAGGTGACCGGTCATATCGAGAAGTGGAACGTGGACATCGGCGACAAGGTCAAGAAGGGCGATGTGCTTGCCACGATCTCGGCGCCCGAACTGCGCGAGGAATGGGAGGCGAAGAAGAAGACGGTCCAACTCGCTCATCAACGAGTCGAGCTGGCGCGCAAGGCAGTTGAGAGGACCCAGGCTGATGTCAAGGCGGCCGAGTTCCGTTTCGCGGAGGCCGTGGCGATCCCCAAGAAGCACCAAGCAGAGGTCGATCGGTGGGAGACGGAGGTCAAGCGGTTGCGCCGCGAGGTCGAGAAGGGTGTTGTTGATCCTCAGGTGCTCCAGGAATCGGAAAACCAATTAAAATCGCGCATCGCCTCCCAGGATGCGGGCAAAGTGACCGTCCGGAAGACGGAGGCGGAACTACTCGCCAAACGGGCCGCCGAGGTCGAGGCCAAACTCGCCGTCCAGGTCGCGGCCGCGAACCTGGCGCTGGCCGAGATCGAGGCCAAGCGCCTTGCGATCCTTGTGGGGTATCTTAAGCTGACCGCGCCCTACGACGGTATTATCGTGGCCCGCAACGCCAATACCTTTGACTTCGTGGAACCCGGCAAGGGGCCGCCGATCTACGTGATCGATCGCGTGGATGTGGTTCGCGTCTTTATCGACGTTCCGGAGAAGGACGCCAACTCTGTCCAGCTTGGTACCAAGGCGACCGTGCTCGTTCCGGCATTCCGCGATGGGCCGATTCGGGCTAAGGTCACGCGCAAGTCCTGGGCGATTAACGCCAAAAGCCGGACGCTGCGCGCCGAAATCCACCTGCCTAATCCCACGGGGCAGATTCTGCCCGGGATGTACGCCTACGGCAAGGTGTTCGTCGAACGCCGCCGCGTTTGGGCGTTGCCGCTGCGTGCTCTCGAACGGATCGGCGACAAGACCTTCTACTGGGGCTACGACAAGGGCCGAATTGTGCGGACGGAAGTCCAGACGGGCGCGAGCGACGATGACTGGATTGAGGTTGTCAAGCGTCGATCTCCAGAGCCTGGGGATGACGGTCACTGGGAGCCGATCGATGGCTCGGAACAGGCGATCCTTGGCGATCCGTCAGGCGATAGCAAGCCTTAAAAAGGCGAAGTCGCTCAGGTTGGCGTAGCGTTTCTTGTTTAGCCGCGACGCGCAGCGGAGCGCGTTCGCGCTCCGCTGCGCGTCGCGGCTAACCGCTTAATCGACCGATTGCGAAGTCGGCGGGAACAGGACATCGCCAGCGCAATTCGAGCATTTGCCCTTGTGGCCGACCTGTCGCGCCAGATAGCGTATCCGCCGTTTGCAATTCGGACAACGAAAGTGATAAAACGTATCGTCTTCCTTGGGCCGCCTCCGCACGAACACGACAACTCCGACAATCAAGGCAGCCGCCACGCCAAGGATCACGACCACAACGGTGGTGTCCATCGCTCGTCCCTCCCTTGTCCGCGCCGTCTCCAGGCAACATCGCCGATATTGCTGATTTGACGATTGTGCGAGTCCCCCGGCAGGACTGGGCGAATCGGCTCCGGTTTCGGGTGCGGATTTATTGCTCTGGATTGTATACGGATTTATCGCATCGGACTGTATATTTTTTGGAGGCGAGTTTCATCTGTAGGGCGCTGCTGGATTCCCTATAATGGACACACTGTTGGCTACCTTCTGGCGAGCGGGGTTGCGTTAGCGCCCCGAGAAAAACTCTCGGGGCGCTAACGCAACCCCGCTCGCCAGCGCACTCGCAAAAACTGCTTCTTCCGGAGTGGAACTCATGCCGTCCTCTTCGCGACGCGGACACCGTTCAGTTCTCGCTGTGTCGGCGTTGCCGCCCTTGATCGTGGCCGGCCTCGCCGGCTGGCTCGCTTCATCGAATGCCAAGGACACCAAGTCCGCCCGAATACCCTGGACGACCTCTCGCGTCATCGGCTCTCCCGACCCACCGCCTCCCTTCAAGGTGGTTCGGGCGTTCCCCAATCTGAAGTTCGAGCACCCCTTGCTCATGGCCCGCCCTCCGGGGAGCGATCGGCTCTTCGTCGGCGAGCAGGCCGGTGTGTTGTATTCGTTTCCGAATAAGCCGAACGCCAAGGCCGAGCTGTTTTTTGATCTGCGTAAGGAAATCAAGACGGTTCATCTGCACCCCGGGGCGAAAGAGGTCGAAGCGGTTTACGGGCTGGTCTTCCACCCTGACTTCGAGAAGAATCGACAGTGTTTCATCTGCTACACCCTGCGGAGCAAAAAGCCGGACCAACAGAACCTGCCGGATGGAACACGGGTCTCGCGGTTCACCGTGGCCAAGACCGAGCCGCCGCGCATCGATCCGGCGAGCGAGGAAATCATCCTGACGTTCTTGCAGGGCGGGCATAACGGGGGCGATCTTCACTTCGGCCCCGACCGGATGCTCTACATCAGCACCGGCGACGCGGCCAACCCAAACCCGCCCGACCCGTTCGAGACGGGGCAGGACATCTCTGACCTTCTTTCCTCCATCCTGCGGATCGACGTGGACCACAAGGACGGCGAGCCGGGCGGCGTAAGCCCCCGGAGGAACTACGCCATCCCCAAGGACAATCCGTTCGTGGGGATGAAGGGAGCGCGGCCGGAGGTGTGGGCCTATGGCTTTCGCAATCCCTGGCGGATGTGCTTCGATCCAGCGACAGGCGAGCTGTTTGCCGGCGATGTCGGTTGGGAACTGTGGGAGATGGTGCATCGAGTCGAGAAGGGCGGCAATTACGGTTGGGCGGCCACTGAGGGACCGCAGCCCATCAAGCCGGAGAAAGTCGGGCCGACGCCGATTCGCCCGGCCCTGATCGAATTGCCGCATACGATCGCATGCAGCGTCACCGGCGGGCGCGTCTACCACGGCAAGAAGTTCCCCGAGCTGCGCGGTGCCTACATCTTCGGCGATTGGGAAACCCGGCGGCTGTGGGCGGCTCGTTTCGAGGGCGATCGTGCCAAGGAGATGCCGGAGATCACGCGCCCGTCGGTGCGGATCGTCGCCTTCGGCGAGGACAAGGAGGGCGAACTGTACTTCCTCGATTACGACGGCGGCACGATTCACACGATCGAACGCAATGACAACGTCGCCAAGAATGCCGACTTCCCGACGAAGTTGTCGGAGACCGGCTTATTCTCGTCGGTAAAAGATCACGTGCCGGCCCCCGGCGTGTTGCCTTTCACGGTGAATAGCCGGCAATGGCAGGACGGGGCGACAGCGGAGCACTGGTTTGCCTTTCCAGGCTTATCGTCGGCCACCCTCTATACCACCGGCAAACCGATCCCCGGCAACGTGGATTGGCATAACTTCCGCATGCACTTCCCCAAAGACACAGTGCTGATGAAGACCATCTCGCTGGGTTCGCGGCGACTGGAGACGCAGCTTCTGCACTTTGACGGCGTGGACTGGCACGCTTACACGTTCGCCTGGCGGGACGATCAAACGGACGCCGATTTAGTGCCCGCCGATGGCATTGATAGGGACGTACCGGACGGACCAGGCAAACGCACCTGGCAATTCCATAGCCGCACTCAGTGCATGTCGTGCCACAGCAGCTGGTCGGAATACGCCCTGGGATTCCAACCCGAGCAATTAAATCGGCCGGGTCTCGATGGGCAAAACCAGCTCATCGCTTTCACGGAGGCGGGAATCATTCGCCGCGTTGGCAACAAGATGAAGCCGCTTTCGCCGTTCGATGCCGGCTCGGCCGCGCGGGAACGAAAGCTGGCTGATCCAACCGATGCGGCCCAATCGCTGGAGGCGCGAGCGCGTTCGTATCTCCACGCAAACTGCGGCCACTGCCATTGCGAAGGCGGCGGCGGCTCCGTCAACCTGCGGCTCCAGTTTCCGGTATCCGTCGATCGGATGAATGCGGTCGGCGTTCGTCCCACACGCGGCGACTTCGGGCTGCCGGATGCCTGCATCGTCAAGCCGGGCGATCCGTACAGCAGCACCTTGTACTTCCGTCTGGCCAAGTTCGGCCGCGATCGGATGCCGCACATCGGCTCGGAGAGGCCGGATGAAGCGGGATTGAAACTCATCGAAAAGTGGATCGCGGGCATGAATGGATCGACGAACAAGACATCGCCTC
>DASRBG010000144.1:0-9754 GCA_035653735.1 Gemmataceae bacterium | reverse complement strand
TCCGATCGCGACTATTTCAACCGCCTCAAATACGATCCCGCCTTCAGCGAAGAAGTCGAGGTTGTCGCAAGCCGCTTTTCCTCCCGTAAGGCCGTCGTTTTCGCCCGGCGCGTGTCGGGTCCGCACGGCGAGTTCCTGGGCGTCGTGACGCGCGCAATCCCGCCTGAGCTGCTGGAAGCCTTCTTCGCCTCCGCCGGGCTCGGAGCGGATTCGTCCATCGCGATGCATCGCGACGATGGCCAGCTACTCGCGCGCTTTCCGCATGTGGAGGCGATGATCGGCGCCAACTTCAAGACAGGCTCGGCCGCCCAGCAGGCCGTGTTCGAGCAGTCCTCACTCAGCGCGCGGCTGACCAGCCCCGTCGACGGCAGGGACCGCCTGATCGCCTCGCGACGGCTGGCGGCCGAACCGCTCGTCATCGTCGCGACCAAGACTGTCGATTCGACGCTGGCAACATGGCGGTCGCAGACCAAATTTTTTATCGCCGTCGCAACCTGCTCGATCCTGTTGATCGTGCTCACGCTCTATCTAATCTTCCGCCAGATGACCCGACAGCTCAGCGTCGACAAGGAAAGGCTGGATTGTGCCATCAACAATCTAAGCCAAGGTCTGCTGCTATTCGATTCCGGCGGGCGCATCATCGTCTCGAACCGCAGCTTCATCGACATGTACGGGCTGT
This sequence comes from Gemmataceae bacterium, assembly GCA_035653735.1. Classification (GTDB taxonomy): domain Bacteria; phylum Planctomycetota; class Planctomycetia; order Gemmatales; family Gemmataceae; genus JAJPHU01. The sequence goes on along the minus strand of DASRBG010000144.1, from coordinate 9,075 downwards.
CCAGCGAGGTGGTAAAACCAGGCTGCACGCTGGAGGAGCTAGTGCGCCATCGCAAGGAGACGGGCTCCTTTGCCGGCGACGTGGACAAGTATTGCGGGGCCATCATGCGCGACATGCACCGCGCTCAGAATGCGCTTCTGGAAACCTCAGACGGGCGCCTGATCGAGGCAAGGAAAGTGCCTGTGGCTTCCGGCGGATGGCTGGCGACGCATGAGGATGTCACCGAGCGCATCCGCGCCCAGGAACGCATCGCACACCTCGCCCACTATGACGTGCTGACCGAGCTGCCCAACCGCGTCCTGATGCGCGGCCATCTTGAACACCGCGTTGCGCAGCTCGCCGAAGGCAAGCCCTTTGCGATCCTCTATATCGATGTGGATGAGTTCAAGGGCGTTAACGACACGCTCGGCCATGAGGCCGGCGACGAACTGCTGCGGCAGGTCGCGCAACGGCTGCGCAGCTGCGTGGGGCCGCAGGATCTCGTGGCGCGGCTCGGCGGCGACGAGTTCGCCATCGTCAAAGAGGGCGCGCGCGAACAGGACACGCTCTCGCTGCTTGCGGAACAGATCATGCAGGCGCTGCGCGCATCGGTGGCGTGCAGAGGCCAGCAGCTGCCGATCGATGCTTCGATCGGCATCGCCATCGCCCCCGATCATGGGTCAAGCATCGAGGACCTGCTCAGGAGCGCCGACCTCGCGATGTATGCGGCAAAGTCGGAGGGCCGCCGAACCTACCGCTTCTTCACGCCCGCACTCGACGCGCAGGTGAGAACGCGCCGGCAGATGGAGATCGATCTGCGACAGGCGCTGTCGGGAGGCCAGTTCGACATTCACTATCAGCCGTTGGTCGACCTAGCGACCGATACGGTGGCCGGCTGCGAGGCGCTCCTGCGATGGCGTCATCCGGAGCGCGGCATGATCTCCCCGGCCGAGTTCATTCCGGTCGCCGAGGAGACCGGGTTGATCAATGAGATCGGCGAGTGGGTGCTGAAGCGTGCCTGCGCCGAGGCCGCCGGCTGGCCTCAGCATGTGAGACTTGCGGTGAACGTCTCTCCAGCGCAATTCGGGTCGAAGACCCTTGCCTTACGCGTGGCGAGCGCGCTCGAAGCCTCCGGGCTTGCGCCTGACCGGCTCGAACTCGAGGTAACGGAAGCGGTATTGATCCGCGACGATGACGAGGCGCTCACCATCCTCCACCAATTGCGCGATCTCGGCGTCCGCATTGCGCTCGACGATTTCGGCACCGGCTATTCATCGCTGAGTTACCTGCGCCGCTTCCCGTTCGACAAGATCAAGATCGACCGCAGCTTTGTGAAGGACATCGCCCATCCAAACGGCTCGTCGACCATCGTCCATGCCGTGGTGACCATGGCCGCGGCCTGCCACATGTCGACCACAGCAGAAGGTGTCGAAACCGAAGCGCAACGCGAGATTCTCCGCCGGCTCGGCTGCAGCCAGATGCAGGGCTTCCTGTTCAGCCCGGCAGTTCCGGCCGCGAACTTGCAGACGCTGTTGATGAAGGTAGCGGCGTAATGCCGACCACTCTTCCGAGGCGGCATACCCAGTCAATGCATTAACGAAATACTCCAGTTTAGCGGTTGGGAGCGTCTTAGAGGCGACGTAGGGTGCGGCAACAGCGTAATCTGCATCGATCCCATGCTGGCCAGATATCCGAACGTCACGTTGCTGAGGCCCATCTACGCCGAATCCTGCGGTTCTACGCCAGCTATTACAACAAGGTCCGAACACATCGATCCTTGGATAAAGATGCGCCGGTCTCGCGCCCGGTTCAGCGGACCAGGAGCATCAAATCGTTCCCCATCCTAGGCGGACTCCATCAGCGCTACGCCCGGGTTTAAGCTTTCGGTACCCACAGCCGGCTGTGACCGACCGCCGGAGCTTTATCAGCCGCGTGGGTTTCTGGGGCTCTGATCCACACCGATTGTGATGATCACCGGTAGCGGTCTCGCTGTTCAACGATGCTGCCTTCCGGCAGCGTGATGGTGAGTTCGAGGCCGGTCGGTCGCCAGTGGTAAGTGGCGGCCCCTTTGTAGTGGCCTACCGTTCTGGCGACGAGACTTGTGCCGAATCCGGCATTTCCTGGAGCAGCCGTGACTGGCGGACCTCCTGTTTCGACCCAGTTGACGGTCAAGAGACCGCCCTCGCTCGACCAGGCAACGGATAGTCTTCCCGCATCCATGCTGAGTGCACCGTATTTTGAGGCATTCGTCGCGAGCTCGTAGAGGATGAGGGCGACCACATTCGTCCCTCGCTGAGTAAGCGTAATCGGCGGCCCTTCGAGCGTGATGCTTCCATGCTCGTAAGGTCGTAGAACAGCCGAGATCAGGTCACCAAGTTCGGCGGCGCGCGCTTCCTTCGCGTCCACATCAAGCGCAGGTCGCACCAGCGCGTTGGCTTCGGAGAGCGCATTCAGCCGCGCCAACAGCCTCCTGGCCAACTCCTCCGTCGTACTGCTCCTGCGGGCGGCGACCGGCACCATGCCGTGCACCATGGTAAACAGGTTCTTCAACCTATGACCCATCTCCCGTGCCAGGATTTTCTGTTCGTCAAGAGCCGACCGCAAATGCTCCTCGGAGCGTTTGATGTGAAGCGCAATCCCGGCAATCGCGGCGATGTCCGTCAGTGTATGCGAATGGCCCTCGTTGAAATGTCCGATGCCCTCTGATACGATCCAGATTGTACCAATCGGCTCATCAGTGCCGATGCTCAGAGGCACAAGCAAGCACTCTGGCAGCGAGACGTCGGCTTCGACCAGCCACGAATAAACCCGCTCCGGTCTTTGTACGAGCACCGGCGCTTTCCGGTCCAGAGTGACGCCGCACGGACTGGGGGGTGGTCGAGCCGTTGAACCGTTCCAACGTTCCCCGCAGATGATGCCAACGGAAAACCTGATCGGCTTCCTCATAGATGCTGATGCCGCCAGCTACAGCGTGGCAGAGATCCATGGAGAGATCGACCAGCTTGGGCAGCACCTGGCCCGGGTTTGAAATCATTTGGTTGGCAATATCTCGAAGAGCGAGGTTCTCCCGGGCATAGTCCCGCTTCAACTGCGGCCGACGTTGCAATTCTTCGGTGACATAAACCAATTGAATCGAGAGCGGTACGTTTCTAGCCGACTCGTCCATTGACACACTCCCTGACGAACCGCCTCAGCCGCCATCAATTCACTTCAAGAACGCCGCCTTGGGGGCTACATATCCTGCAGATTGTGCGGTTTGAACCGCGGCGTCCTCGATAGTTCGCCATCCACTGTATGGTAAGCTGAACGATATCAATCCTGCGCCCGCGTGTCTTGGTCCCTGTCCACCGCGGGCGAACCGATCTGCGGCTCCAGCAAGATCAACGCCTTCTCGATCTTGTCCAGCAATTTCTCAAGACCGTCGCGCTCGCCGCGGCTTAGCTGATCGACGAGCTGTCGTTTGCGGTGGATGAGTGTTGCTACAAAGGTCATATGCACCTCCATGGGGGTGGATGTTGCCTGCGCCGCCTGAGCAACCAGCGCAGCATAACCAATGTCGCCATTGAACAGCCTCATTGCCGTCCGGTCCAGACATGTCCAAATCCATTCTAGTATAAAGAAAGGAACGAACAGATAGAAGCGCCGTTCCCAAATAGTTCGTAATACGAGATAATTCCGCACCGCGGCCACGGCACAATTGAAGGGCTGCTGCAATGGTACGACGTCGTGTATTGAAGCAAAGCCACACCCTTGAAGAACGTCTTGCAAAGCGCGCGCTCGAGCTACGCGCCGCGGCGAGTCTGCTTCCCCGGTCGATCGAGCGCGAAGCTCTTCTACGAAGTGCGCGGGAAGCTGAGCTTGGTCATCGCATGGCATGCTTATTTGCCCCGAGCGGAGAGCAAGGGAGGCAATCCGCGGAGCCTCCACACCCCGCGCCAACGGGCGGCAGCGACAATTCCTTCGCTTAGAACCGGGAACTTCAACCCGCGCACCGGGAGATCCGGATCGCGGTTCGCGCGCTATTAGCGTATCATGGGAAGATGCCGCGCCGAGGCTGAACGAGCAAATGGCCCGCAGGATCGCGAGCGTCGCTGGTTATGGCTTACCGACCAATGGATAAGCTCACGCAGCAACTCGAGCGCAAGGCTCGGTGAATGCTCACGACCCTCGCTCCTCATCTGCTGCAGCCAGTCTGAGAGAGCGTGCGCATCCCGATCGATCAGCGCGCATCAACCACCGGTCGTAAAGCCTGGATACAGCGTCATCCCCCCGTCGACGAACAAGGTCGCGCCCGTGAGATAATCGGCCGCATCTGAAACCAGCCACGCCACGACCTGCGAGATATCCTCGGGCTCGCCGATTCGCTTGTAAGGGACGAGCGTCATGAGATCGCGATAGGCTTCCGGCGTTTCCCAGGCCAGCCTGTTGATCGGCGTCCGGATCGCGCCCGGCGTCGTGATCCGTTCCGCGCGACGGTGGCGATCAGCAGGCCGCCACACAGCAAGAACAGCGGGGCCGTGAAGCCGAACATGCGTTGATAGGATTCGGTCTTGTCGGCGACATCGCTGCCGTACAGCGGGCCAAATGCCTCCCAGACATAGGCATAGCAAAGCATCAGACTGCCGACGAGCATCACCTTCGCCATGGCGTTGAAGTGATATTCGGTCAGCACGTTCTGCAGGCTATAGCCCCAGCGCACCAGGATGGTCAGCATGATGATGACGGCGGTGCCGGAAATCACCGCACCGAAGAAGAAGTACGGCGGAAATTGCGTGTCATGCCATCCAGGCGTCAGTCCGCCCGCATAGTCGAGACCGACGACGCTGTGCACCGAGATGACCATCGGCGCCATGATCGCCGACATGATCGCGTAGACCACGCGTTGATTTCGCCACTCCGCCACCGACCCGCGCCAGCCGAGCGCCAGAATGCCATAGAAAATCTGCTTGGAACGCGTTTTGGCGAGATCACGGACGGTCGCGAGATCCGGCAGGATGCCGGCGTAATAGTACATCACCGACATCAGGATGTAGCAGAGAAGGCAGACGAAATCCCACAACAAGGGGCTGCGCATCTGCGGCCAGACGCCCATCACGTTGGAATATGGAAACAGCCAGTAGAACAGCCCCGGCCGTCCCAGATGCATGATCGGCATCAAGCCGGCGCAAGGTGCCGCCGACAGCAGCATGCTTTCGGCGATGCGGTTGGTGGCCGAAGGCCATGGCGATCTCGTGAGGAAGAACAGGGCGGAGACGATCGTCCCGCCGCTCGCGAGCGCGATCCACCACACATATTCCGCGATTGCAAAACCCCAGGCGACGGGAATCTCGACGCCCCAGACGCCGATGCCGTTGATGAACAGCCAGGCCATCTGAATGATCAGGATCGCGAACAACGCAACCGAAATGCCAAACCCTACCCACCACCACCTGGGAGCACGGTCGATCAGCACGCGACCGCTTACGTCCTCGCTCAACGAGGTGAGACTCACATCGGGAGCGACGACGGGCGCCTCTGGCGGCAATTCATTCGTCAGCGTTATCGCCATGGATCGATACCTCGAGCGTCATGTCTCGCTGTTCTTGATCGCCGGATTGCGATTGCGAATCAGGGCGGTGTAGCTGGTCCGCGGTCGCGTGTTGAGCTCGTCCAGCAGAACGTAGTCGATCGGCGACGCCTTGCGTTTGGCGACTGCGCTGTCCCGGTCGTTGCGATCGCCGAACACGATGGCTTGCGTCGGGCAGCTCTGCTGGCAGGCGGTGCGGACTTCGCCGTCGCCGATCTTGCGATCCCCTTTTGCGGCATCGATCTGGGTCGTCCGGATGCGCTGGATGCAATAGGTGCACTTCTCCATCACGCCGCGGTCGCGGACCGTGACTTCCGGATTCCACGATTCCGCCGGCCGATCGTTCTCGTTGGCATATCCGTAGAAATTGAATCGCCGGACCTTGTAGGGACAGTTATTGGAGCAGAACCGGGTGCCGACGCAGCGATTGTAGACCATCAGGTTGAGGCCTTCATGATCGTGGACCGTGGCGTGCACCGGGCAAACCACTTCGCATGGCGCCTGCTCGCAATGCATGCAGGGCATCGGCTCGAACGCGATGTCGGGCGTATCGGCCGAGCCGGAATAGTAGCGGTCGATCCGCAGCCAATGCATCGCCCGGCCCGCGAGGACCTGATCCTTGCCGACAATCGGCACATTGTTTTCGGCCTGGCAGGCGACTACGCAAGCCTGGCAACCGATGCAGGAATCCAGATCGATCGACATCGCCCAGGCACGATCGGGGTACTGGAACGGCGGATAAAGCGACTCCGTCTTCTTGGGCGGCACAATCTTTCCGGGATCGCTGTTGAACTGATCGAGCTCCCCCTCCAGAACGAGATCGCGCCCAAGGACGCGATCCTGATCCTGGGTGGTCGCCAGCCGAAAGGTCTCTCCCGTCCTGGTCAAGGACGTGATCCCGTCAGCCCAGGCCGTGTCAGCCCCGCGCGCCGCATACGCATTGAATCCGGCGCCGCTCGCGAGCCCGCTGACCGTGCGGCCCCAGCCGAGCGGCAAGGTAACGCAATCGGCTGCCTGGCCGGGCAGCACGTAGACCGGCGCCTTCAGCTTCGCCTTTGCGAACGCGATCTCCACGACATCGCCCGTCTTGAGGCCGAGGCGCCTGGCGGTGCCGGGCGCAATCAGCGCAGCGTTGTCCCAGGTCAGCCGCGTGAATGCGCGCGGCATTTCCAGGAGCCACGGATTGTTGGCGTAGCGGCCGTCCCAATTGCCTTCGTCCGCCCGGAACAGAGCCTGCAGAGCTGGCTTCGCAGCAGCCGAGGTGCCTTGGAGCTGCGTGATGGTATCAGCCTTTGGCGTGAGCGACTGGGGCGATGCAGCGGTGTCGGCAACGATCCCGACCTGCAGCGCCTTGTGCCAGAAATCGTCGAAATCTCCCCGGTTCTCCTCTTGAGCGCGCTGCTGCCAAAAATCGCGCAGCAGCTTGTAGCTGTCGGGCGAACTGTCTCCAAGCAACACAGCCAGTATCTCGTGCCCGGAATGGCCGCCGTACAGCGGGCGCGCCTGCGGCTGCAGGATCGTTACTGTACCGTCGAAAGCCCGTGCATCGCTCCAGCTTTCATATTCGTGCGAGGCGGGAACGCGCCACTTGCACGCGACCGCAGTTTCGTCGTCATAGCGCGCGAGACTGACCGAGAACGGCACGCCGCGCAATCGTGCAGCGAAATCCAGTTCGGGCGGCGCGTCATAAACCGGGTTCGGGCCAATGATGATCAGGGTGTCGACCTTTCCAGACGCCATGTCAGCAGCCAGCTCGGAAATCGACTGCTGTTTGGAGCCGGGCATCGCCTCGATCGGCGCAATCAAGTTGATGGTGCTGCCGTGAGCACCAAGGCTGTGATTGATAACATCCGTCAGAACATGAACTTCGACCGCCTGCTCGCGCCCGGCATGCAGGAGCGCCCTACCCTTGTTCTGGTTAAGGTCGTCGGCGGCCGCCTTGAGCCAGGCGGCGTGAGCATTTTCCGCCTGGGTCCATTCTCCCGGCCCGGCTCCGAGCAACCCGGCAAGACACCTCAGCGCGGCGACGATTTCGTCTGGCCGCATCGCGAGCCGATGGTCTGCCTTCGCGCCAAGCAGCGTCGGCGTGCTCTCGATAGCGTAGACCCGGCTCATCCTGCCGCCGGTCTCGGTCGGCCGCCGCGCCGCTGCAAACTGCCGGGCATAAGCTAGCGATCCCGGGCTTGCGGAAGTCAGGTCGCTTTCGATCCCGAAGATGCGATCGGCCTTGCCGAGGTCGAAGAGCTTCTCGACCGCTTGTCCGTAGACGTGCGTCGCCGCAGTCAACTCGTTATTCCGCGACGACTTTCACATCCGTAAAGCCTGCCTTCTTCAAATCCTGCTGGATCTGCTGTGCTGCGGGTGGAGTCTGACCGGAATTGGCCGATGGCTGCGATGCAGCCTGCGTATTGGAGGCTTGATTTTGCGCGAATGCGGCTTGCGAAAGCGCCATCACTGCAACCGCGGAAGCTAGCATCAGAGTTCTCATTTGCATCCCTTTCGTTCGAGTAGACACAACCATAGCTACCGAGGCCGGGAGATGTTCCTGGTGCGGCGATCATACGAAGGTTTATGGTCTTTGCTGCTGCCCGGCTCGTCTCATCGTGCAAGCTTCGAGAGAGAGACGATGTCGTTCTGGCTCATAGGTTGACAGAGCGTCTTGTGAAGCGGCGCTCGAAATCGGAAATCCTCCCGCTCTCGAGCGCCGACGGTTCGCACATCAAGGCCTCGCCTCGGCACCGCTGTCTTTGGTACCACGTGAGACCTCGAGCAGCCCGACAACGGCGGCGTCAATTCCAAAATCGGCACCGCGGTGCAGGCCGCAGCCAATCCATCACAGATCGGCGCCATCCGCCTTCGTGCTGCTTTCGGCCTCTGACGATCGAAGAAAGGCTGGCTTCGACTTGCAGAATTTCGATAGCGTTTGACAATCCTCTGGTACGAGGACACCGACCGGCATTTAAGGGATGTTAATAACTTCGACACAATTATTGGCCGTGTTAGTACGGATGTTAGATGCCCTTTTTTGATGGCTCCCCCTCATCCGGTCTGTGTTTGCGTACCATTTGAGACTTAATTGGGTCGCTCTCATTGCTGAGAGTGAAGCCGCATCATTTAGCGGCGTGCCAACAGAGCATGTTAAATGGGCACGGTTTTAAAGCTCATCCAATTCGATCACGGCAGCTCCAAGCCAAACCGGCCTTGCTCTGCTTTATCTGATGTTTTGCCCGAATTAGCTCGCTTGGTCTCGCAAATTGAGACACTCAAAATTTCTTCGATAGAGGAGTTGCGGCAAGCTTTTTCGGTGCTTGATTTCGCTAGCACTTGCATCCGATCGATCGTTACTCGGCACATTCCGGTTGCGACACCACGACGACGCGAACTGCTCGTTCAATGTGACAAGATCGATCAGCTCATTACTAGCGCGCGAATGCAGAACTCGCGCCTGAATGAGTGTTAGGAGATGGCTAACAACCGGAAGACAGACCGCGTTCGATTTGAACACAAGCATCCCGTCAACATAATGGGGG
>DASRBG010000143.1:0-46416 GCA_035653735.1 Gemmataceae bacterium | reverse complement strand
TGAAGATCGCTTCGATGCGATCGGGATCGGGATTCATGGCGAGGCTCCGCGAGTTTCGGGTCCTATCCATAATGCGACGAAAGGACGCGGCGCGCCTCAAGAAATTCCGGATTTTTCTTGTCCGTGGATCTTCTCGTAGAGCCAGGCGCGGGCGTAGGCCCAGTAGCGGTCGGCCGTGGCGCGGGAGATGTCCAAACAGCGCGCGGCGTCCTCGACGGATAGACCGGCGAAGAAACGCAGCTCCACCAGCCGTGCTTTGATGGGATCCTCCTGGGCCAGCTGCGTGAGGGCATCATTCAGCGCCAGCAGATCATCCGACGGCGCTTCCGCCGGAACAGCGACGGCATCGAGCGGCACGCGCTGCCGGTCGCCGCCATGTTTTCGGCGCTTCTTTCGCCGGGCGCTTTCGACCAGGATGCGGCGCATCGCCTCGGCGGCGGCGGTGAAGAAATGGCTGCGGCTGTCCCAATCGCGCGCGGCATCGCCGGCCAGGCGCAGGTACGCCTCGTGGACCAGGGCGGTAGCGCTGAGCGTCTGGCCGGGCTGCTCCTGCGCCAGCTTCCGCGCGGCCAGGCGGCGCAGCTCGCCGTAGACGAGCGGCAACAACTGGCCGGCTGCGTGCGGATCGCCCTGCGCGATGGCGTTCAGGAGTTGGGTCACGTCGGGCATGAGCGCTAGTATAGCCGGTCGAGCGAGGGCCAACAAATCACGGCATATGGGTTGGGCGAATTCCCGCACCCTTGGGGGAATTGTGCCCAGCGAAAGCAAGGTGCGTCTAGGGGCGAGATGCTCCGCAGACCGCCTTTCTATCATTTTGCGCTCGTGTACAGGAAGACTCGGGAGCCATTGGTTGTCGGCATACGCCTTGCATTTGTTGGGGAACCGAGGTCGGGCAGCTCGAATTCGCTTGTCAGCGAAGAGCCGCCGCTTGCCGTTTCACCAGGAGATTCCCGAATGTCATCGATGCACGCTCCCGTCGTCTGTGTCATCCCCGGCGACTTACATCTGACCGAACCCGGTCTCGATAACCATCGCACAGCCCGCTGGATGATCGAGGAAGTCAACCACCTGGTTCATCCCGATTTCGTGCAATTCATCGGCGACAATGTCCAGCACGCCGAGCCGGAGCAGTTCATGCTCTTCCGCGACCTGTGCGATCGTCTCCAGGTTCCCTGGCATGCCCTGGTTGGCGATCACGATGTTCACGATGATGACGAAGTGCACGGCTTCCGCGCGTTCGTCGGCGAACCTTATGGATCGTACTCCTTGCGTGGCTTCCGTTTCATTCGGCTCAACACGCTGGAGCACCGCCCGCTCGGGCTGACCCAGCGACAGATCGATTGGTTCTGCGATGAGGTGGATCAGGCTTTGGCCGCCGGTGAGCGAGTGGTTGTGTTCCAACACCACTATCCATTCAAGGTGTGCGAGACGTTCGATGGGCCGGGAATCGATGCTTGGCGCGAGGTGGTGCAGACACGGCGGATCGCGGCCATCTTCACCGGACATACCCACTACGGGCAGATTGCCAACGATGGGCGCAACGTGGCCGTCACCACGCGCTCGATCGGCGATCCCGAGGGTGGATCGCCCGGCTATAGCATCGTCTATTTACAGGGCGACGGCCTGGCCGTGACGTATCGAGCCATCGCGGATGAGGGGCCGATCGCGCTGGTCATCCATCCGCGCGATCGGTTGTTGGCGACGGAGCCGAAACACATCGTGCGCGGAGCGGATCGCTGCCGGGTGAAGGTCTGGTCGTTCCAGCCTGTCGGTGTGGTACGTGGCTGCTTCGACGAAGGACACTGGTTCGCGCTGGAGCGAGAGTCGGCCAGTGTATGGTCCTGTCCGTTGCCGGGGGACCAGTTGGGAAAGGGGGCACACACCTTCGAGGTTCAGGCCATCGACGCGGCGGGACGTGCTTGCGGTCAAGAGATCCGCTTCCAGGTCGATCCGACCGGGCGTTACACTCCCGTTCCGGGTGTTCGGCCTCCGGTTGCCAGCACCGCGTTCTGCTGAATCGATCTGTCAAAGCCGGGCCTGCCATGAAGGTCCTCCACCCAACTCTTTAAGATCAGCCGACAAAACCTTACCAGCCCGCAGCGCAAGCAAGGGAACAAATCACCCTTGCTTGCGCTGCGGGCTGGTAAGGTTTTGACCCTAGCGCGATACTGGTATCGGCATCCGTTAGAATGCCAACATAGTCCGTCGTCCACCGCTTAGCCGTCCGAGTATCGTGCGAACGGGAGGCTGGTATGGAACGCACTTTTAACGTGGAAATCGCGGCCGGGTTTGGCCTGCTCGCCGCTTTGATCCTCGTGAACGCCGGCCTCGAGTATCGAAACACGCGGCAGTTGCACGAGGATGCCGCGCAGGTGGCCCACACTTACGAAGTGTTGGACGCTCTGGGCGACCTCCTCTCCGTAGTCAAGGACGCGGAGACCGGCCAGCGGGGTTTCCTCATCACCGATGTGCGACGCTACCTCAAACCCTATGAAGACGCCGTTGCTTCCGTCCCCGAGAAGGTCGAGCGCGTCCGTTGGCTGACCGAGGACAACCCCATTCAGCAGGAGCGCATCTCGCGGCTTCGGGAGCTTGTCCAAGCCAAGCTGGACGAACTGGCTCATACCCTTGCCCTGCGGGAAAATCGGGGGTTCGAGGCAGCGCGGAGGGCGGTCCTGACCGACGAGGGCAAGGCCTCCATGGATTCTCTCCGTTCTTGGATCGCGGAAATGCAGGATGAGGAAAGGGCCTTGCTGCAGAACAGGCAACAAGCCAATGCTGGGGCCTATCGGATTGCTGTCGCGACCGGGGCAGCGGGGGGTGCAGTGGGCGTAGCGGTTGCCGCCGCTTTCTTCTGGACGTTGCGTCGTCACTTGGCGGTCCGCGCGCGAGCTGCCGTTCTACTTCGGCAACAGGCGGCGGCGTTGCAGGAAGCGGGACGTCGCAAGGACCAGTTGCGTCTGATGCTGGCTCACGAATTGCGCAACCCGTTGACTGCTATCCGCTCCACCGTGCAGCTCTGGCAACGCCTGCCCGACACGGCCCGCACTCCCTCTTCGCTGGAGGCGGTGGTGGGCGCCGTGGATCGCCTGAACGCGCTTGTCGGCCGCCTGCTCCAGTTCTCCCGCCCCGAGGACCGGCGCGAGGCGGTTGATCTCAATGAAATTTTGAATGAAACACTCGATCTGCTCCAGGCCCAGGCGGCGAGGCAAGGCGTAACGATCCAGCGCGACCTCGCTCCCGAGCTTCCGCCGATTCGGGGTTCGATCGGCTCACTGCATCAGGTGGCCCTGAACCTGTTCACCAACGCTCTCCAAGTTATGCCGCACGGTGGCCGGCTTCTCTGTGTTACTCATCACGATCGGCCGGCTGGCGCGGTGGAGTTTCGGGTCAGCGACACGGGGCCTGGTGTTCCCGCCGAGGATCGGCCGCATTTGTTCGAGCTGTTCTTCACAACGAGGTCCGACGGCACCGGCCTCGGCTTGGCTCTGTGCCGCGAGATCATTGCAAGCCACGGCGGTCGCATCAGCCTCGATGAGTCGGCAAGTCCAGGTGCTACCTTCGTCGTGACCTTGCCCATTGCCCCGACCGCGAAGGAAGAAACGTGAAGTGATATTAGAGCGCGTTTCGAGTTCGAGTGGCTTTTTCGTTTCGGGTTCCCAAACTCCGTTCGGGAACCAGGAAACGAAAAAGCAATATGTCTCTGCAAGCAAACGGGCGGTCGCCGTCACTTCTCTTTGACAACGGAGCAGTTGCTCATCGCCAGATTGCCGTCGGGTTCCTTGCGCTGTGTGAATCGGCCGCGAATGGTGATCTCTTGGCCGTTTTTGAGGTTCTGCTTATCGGCTGGGCGCAGGTCGAAGACAATACCCCATTTCGCATCTTCTTCGGGGGATTGGAAGAACAATTGTGTGGTCTTTTCGGTCTTGTACTCGCGCAGCGTGCCTTTGACCTGGACGAAGCGTCCTTTGTATTTCTTGTTCGCCGCGGTGGTGTTTTGAGCGTATTCCTTCCAGACTTCGTCGGCGGTGAGCTTGATGTCGCGGTTGGCGAAGAAGAGCGTGTAGACGCCCAAACCAATCGCACAGAGGAGCATCGCGCCCAGGGTGACGACGATGGTGCGGCGAATCAGCCGCCGGCTGCTTGCGGACGCCCATTCGCGCTCTTCCGCCTTCTCCTCCCATTGCGTTTGCTTTTGACGCTCGCGGTAGCGCATCTCGGCCCACATCTTGGCCCGCTCGGAGGTTTGCTCCTGTTGGCGCTCGCGCTCGGTCCGCACTTCCAGAGGGCCGACCGGCGGCTTGTCCTTGTCAGTCCCGTTTCCCGCCTGGCCCGGTTCGAGGGAAATATCGGTTCCCGGCGGCTCGACGGCGTGATCGGGCGCGGTGGGGCCGGCCGGAGCGGGAGCTTCGACCGGCTCATCGATCAACGACTCGGCGGCCAACTCTTCGATCTGTTCTGGATCGAGCGCGGGCGCCTCCATGGTTTCAGTGGCGCGCTCCTTCTCTGCCGTTTCCTCCGTGAAGGCCGGAAAAATGTCCGTGTCCTTGGCCCGGCGAATCACCTGGGTCGACGGTGGAAGGTGCGCATCGGTCTTGCGGTGCTTCTTGCGACGGCCCTTCGCAATCCGAGGCATGGTCTGAGTCGTGGCCCCGTTCTCCGATGCCGCTTCCTCCGGCGGGGCCGGGGGCGGCTCCGCGGGCGCTTCTGCCAGCCGGTTCGCCCGCTCTTCCAAAGCCTGCAGCGCCTGTTCGCGGCCGAGCAGGGCGGTAACGTTGGTACTGTCGAGCTGAAGAACGATGGCGTAATCGGCGAGGGCCTGTTCGTAATTCCCGTGGTGGGCGTGGACCAAGGCGCGTTGATTGCAGTAAGCGGCCGTGTAGCGCGGATCAAGCAAGACCGCTTGCTGGAAATCGCTCAGCGCATCTTGATGCTGCTCGCGGTGCTGATAGACGGTGGCGCGGAGGAACAGTGTTCGGGCGTTGTTCGGGTTGAGCCGCAGCGACTCGTTGAAGTCGGCGAGCGCTTCGTCGTAGCGCCCTTGCTTCATCGCCGCCAAGCCGCGGAGGTGGTACACCTGCGCGTTGTTGGGATCGAGGGCGAGCACGCGCTCGAAATCGACAGCGGCCTCGTCGTAGCTGCCCTGTTGCACGTGAGCGCTGGCGCGGAGGACGTTGGCGGCGGTGAGGCTGGGGTCGCGGCGCAGTGCTTCGTTGCAGTCGTCAATGGTCTGATCGAACCGCCCCTGTTTGGACCACGCGGAGGCGCGGCTGAGATAGGCTTGACTGAAATCCGGATCGCAACGCAAGGCGTTGCCGAAATCGGCGATGCCCTCCTCGATGTCCCCGCGGTTGATGTGCAGCGTTCCCCGGCTGTGGTAGGCGAGGGCATAATTCGGCTTGAGCCGAACGACGGCGTTGAAGTCGGCCAGAGCGTTTTCCACATCGCCGTTCATCTGGTACGTGCAGCCGCGCTGATAGATCAGCTCCGGATCGGACGGCGATAGCTGGAGCGCCCGGTCGAAGTCGGCCAGGGCCGAGATCAGAAGATCGAGCGATCGATACGTCAGGGCGCGCTCGAACCAGATTCGAGCATCGTTGCCGTCCAGACGAGTCGCTTGCGTGAGATCCACCAGGGCGAGATCGTTTTGCCCGCGCAGGCGGTAGGTGGCGGCGCGGTTGAGGTAGCCGCCGGGGTTAAGCGGATCGAGACGAATGGCGTTGCCGTAGTCGGCGAGGGCGCGATCGTACTCACCTTTGCTCCGATACGCGTCCCCGCGCTTGATGCACGTGACGGCGCAGAAAGGATTCAGCTTGGCCGCCTGGTTGTAATCGGCGAGAGCGCGATCGTAGTCGCCGCGGCGCAGATAAAGATCGCCGCGCTTTTGGTAGGCCAGTTGCGAGGCCGGATCGATTTGCAAGGCGCGCGTGTAGTCGGCGAGTGCGGCCTCGATGTCACCCACGTCGGCGTGGGCTGCGCCGCGATGGGTCCAGGCCAGGGGATTATTGGGATCGAGGCGCAGACAAGCGCTGTAATCGCCGAGCGCGGCATCGAGCCGGCCGAGGATCCACTGGACCATGCCGCGGTTGAACAAGACGCGAGCATTTTCGGGGTCGAGCAGGTGGGCGCTATCATAGTCGCTGAGGGCCAGCTCGTAATCGCCGGTCAGACGGCGTGCTTCGCCGCGGTTGGCATGAGCGGCGGCCAGCAGCGGGTCTAACCCCAAAGCGGCGGTAAATTCCGCGATCGCGCGCTCGTATTCGCCGCGCTGGAGATGGCTCAGTCCCCGTTCGAGACGAACGGCAGCCGCGGAGGCATCCACCACGCCGGATTCGCCAGGGGATCGTGGGAGACTCATGGGAAGCATTTCTGGATGGCTTGTCCTCGATCGAACCCGGGAAGTTTGCATCATACCCACTACTTTGTTTGTCGATTACCCCCCCAGTGACCATACATAACGTCCGCCGAGACGCCCAGCCTCTCCCCTCCCTCGGTGAGACAGCTGGGCAGGGAATCTTATTGACTTTAACCAATCCGGCAAAGGCGGGATAACAAGCGTCCACGTTATCCCGCTATCAAATTCCCCTGTCGCCGGAAAACAAGCGGTCCTTCACTGATACTCAAGCACTGTGAAGAAATTGAGAGGAATAGGTGAATGTCACCGGAGGAGTTGGCGGGCTTCCTGAGCAGTAATCGCGGCATCGGCGGGAACGCTATGTGTTGGTTCCATGAAGGAAAATGGTTGTTTCCATGAACTATGCCGCCGCTTGATTGCAAGCCGATCGGGCTGCGGTACACTGAAGTCTCTTGAACTGGCGGCTCTTTCCTCCAGCTTCCGTTGATCTCGGCTCTCTGTTGGCGTCAGAGGATTGAAGTAATGTACTCGTATCGATGCCCCGGCTGCGGCAAACACCACTCGGTGGATGGCAATTTTGAGCAAGCCTTTGAGTCCACCTGTCTGCGTTGCGGCGTCGCCATTTCCGTGACCCCCGAATTGATTCAGCAGTCACAGTCTGGCGCTCGTCCATCGCGCGCTCTGCCTGCCCGCGAGGAGACCATCACGAAATCCCCGGCAAACAAGGCCGTCGGCGTTGCCGGGAATAGCAAACCGGTTGTCGGAGCGGAGGAAGATGGGGCCGCGCTCGATCCGGAGCTAACCATGATTGATCCGGACATGACGTTGGAGTATCAGGACGACCTCGATGATGAAGGGAGCAAGAGCACAACAAAGAAATCCAAGCCGAAACAAAATGAGAAGCCGCGCCAAAAAAAGAAGCTCCCCCGTCGCGAGGATCCGGACGAAGACATCGACGATGAAGAAGTCGAAGTGCCGGAGCAGAAGCCGTCGTTGCCGCCCGCAAAAGCAGCGGAGAAAGGGAAATCGTCCCGGCCGCGCTGGAAAGCTATCGTCCCCATTGCCGTCGGCGCCGTGATCCTCTGCGGCGTGGGCGGCTTTCTGATGTTCGGTGGCGGGAAAAAGCCCGAACCCAAGCAGGCGGCAAAGGCTCCTTCCAAACCCGCAGCCAAACCCGCAGCCAAACCGGCGAAGCAAGAAGCTCCGAAGAAAGAGGCGCCTCCGGCTCCCAAAGCGCCTCCCACCACGCGCGATGTTGCCATCTCCGCGACGCGGCTGTCCGCCGAATTAGCCGTCAACGCCGCCCTTACCAACGCCAAATACGCCGGCAAAGTGTTGGATGTCACCGGTTTGTTCAAGCAAATCCAATCGAAAGATGGTCTTCATCCACCGGCCCGTCCTCACGCCGTCTTTAACGTCGGCGGAAGCGAGGTGTCATGCAACCTCCAGGGCACTTTCACCGACATCAATAGTTGGCGCCGCTTGAACGCCGATGCGCCGATCACCGTGCGCGGCACTTATGAAAAGGACGGCTACCTGCGCGAGTGCCTTCTCCTGCCGTTCACGCCCACCGCCGACAACAATTACAAAGACAAGATTGTGGAAGTCATTGGACATGTGGCCGAGGTTTTGCCGGCGGACAATCTAAGGCTCTTCCCCATTGTCCGCCTCGAAGGCGATACCGACAGCACCGTCGAATTGCGCTTCTTCTTCCGTCAAACGGATGCCGAGGAAGTGAATAAGATCCACGTCGGCAGTTTGTTGACGATTCAGGGAAAGTGCGGCGGCTGGAAGAAGGAGATCAACGCCGGCGAGTACGTGCGCTTCGACAACTGCCAGTTGGTTTACACTTCCGCGCCGACGAACGCCGAAATCGGATTCAATCCCGGCGTGATGATTCGCAAGTTGATGGATTCCTCCGCACAGACAGGTAGCGTGCCGCGCCTCGAAGCCGCCCGGATACTCCGCGAATACGGGGAAGACCTCCATCCGTATTATCTGCCGCCGCCAGGCCAGGAAGAAACCATCGACACGCCTTTAACGATCCGTCAACTCGCCAAAGAACACACGGCTGATCCCAAGGCTTTCGAAAAGAAATATCGCCGCCGCATCCTCCATGTCACCGGCAAACTTGCACCGAAAAAAGGCGACCGCATCGTGTACCTGAGCAGCGGCGATACGGACCTGGCCTTTCAGGTCGAGTGCCGTTTCAGCCGGGCGGAGTATGAGTTCCTTCGCCAAAGGCACGAGCCGGATTATCGCATCCGCGGTCTGTTCACGGTCATGACCGACCCGAACACGCTACGCCTGGATAATTGCCAGCTCGACCTACCTCGAAGCCTCGGTCCAGTCGTGACGCAGGATTTTCTGCCGCATAAGCCGGGCAATTCCTTCACGATCGATGTCGCCGCCTACGGCGTGCCGGTCAATAATCGGCCGAGCAATGTGGTTCACCGCGAGGTCCACGTTCAGGGCAAGGATGGATACACGGAAATCACCACCACCCACCTTGGCAAGTTCGCCGCCAAGAGCTTGTTCGAGCAAGGAGCGCAGGAGGATTGGGTGCATGACAAGAAAGGACGTATTGTCCACGCGCCGACGACAAGCGGGATTTATTTCCGGCGCGTGCATGCGGGATTCATCGAAATCGGCACGCCCCATCTGAGCCAAGACGGCAGCAATAAGACGGAGATCGACTGGGCTCCCGTCTTGAAGCTGGACGTGAAAGCCGGTGATAGGTGGACGTGGACTACACTGGCCGGCGCTCACGATTTCGTGGTGGAGAAATTCGACGATTACCAGGGTCATCCCTGTGCCGTGCTTCTGGAGACAATCACGCTGGGGAGCGATGTTCTGCATCCAGTCGAGATCCTCCACGTCTACGCGAAAGGCCTGGGAGAAGTGGAACGCAGAGAATGGAGACGCCTCGATCAGCGTGGCGGCAAGAAGCTGCTTTCCGAGATGAAATGGGTGCCTTCGTCCCCGCCGAATCGCGGCAGCGAAACCAAGGCGTTGGGCGGAAAGCCTTCGGTACCAGCTCCGGCGCCGGCCGAGAATAAAACGAATTCGCCAGCCAAAAAATGATGGGTTGCTTTCCGAGCCGCGCACGCAGCGCAGCGGAGTAAGCGGCTTCTTGGGGTGGCCGCTTACTCCGCTGCGCTGCGTGCGCGGCTCGGCTCTTGAAACAGAGCTGATTCCTCACGACCGTTGAGTGCTTTCAGGAACAGAACGAGTGCGTCGATCTCGGCAGCGCTCAATTCGAGAATGCGCGTTTGCCCGTCTTCGCCGCGCAGCTCGGGGTCGAGGTGTTCGTTGGCATTGGCGCCGTGGTTGTAAAACTCGACCACTTCGCGCAAACGATCCAGCGAGCCGTTATGGAAGTAAGGGCCGGTACGCGGCAAGTTGCGCAGGCTCGGCGTCTTGTAGGCGTCGATGAGATAGCGATCCTTCCGGCCAATGGGCACCTGGGCGAAACGTCCGCCTTCCTGGCCGGGCCGCGACAGATAGCCGATGCCGAGATTATGAAACCCATTGTCGGTGAAGATCGGCCCGCTGTGGCAGCGATGGCAATTCACGAGCGCCCGGTTTTTTTCGCGGCCGTGGAACAGCCGATAGCCGCGCATCAATTCGGCGGCCACATCGGATTTCTTGGACTTGGTGCGATCCAACTCTGCCAGGTCGGTGTCATCAAGGACCGCCTCATAATGCTCCGCTTTCAGATCCGATCCGCCTTTGCGGGCCTGTTCGACAGCGCGATCATGGATCGAGTCGCCGGCCAATAGAGTGCGGAGATAAGAGGCCAAGGCGCGGGCAACGGTGTCTTGCGTGATGTTGGCCTTCTCCGCGCCATTCTCCTCGCCGACGGGCGTGCCGAAGACGTTGTTAAATTGCTCGTGGTAACTCGCCTTGTTCCGCAGCCGATGGATGACGCCGCTCCAGATGTGGCGGAACGGCTTGGGGGGATTGCTCTGACGTTCATCCTCCAGCGTGCGTTGCACGACTTCTTCGAGAAGAACGGCCCGACCATCCCAGAATTGCCAGCGGTTGAAGACGCAATTGAGCAGCGAGGGCGAATGGAAGCCGTCGCCGTGAGTGCGTTCCTGATCGGCAAAGCCGTGGTCGGGTCGATGGCAGGTGGCGCAGGACGTGCCTGTCTTCGCTTCGAGCCAAGTATCATCGAAGAAGAGCTGCCGGCCGAGCTTCCATTTGCCGAGCGTCAGCGTCTCGCCAGCCGGAATGTAGTCGCGCGGATCGGGCAGGCCGAGCGGCACCTTGATCTGAATGGTTCCAGACGAAGCGCTGCCGACGATCGCTCCAGCGGTCAACGGCGGCATCGCGACGACCCCCGCCGCTTCGCCCGGCTTGGTCAACGGCGGCGCGTTCCAGAATTTCGTCAGTTTCCGCCACGCTTCCGGCTCTTTCTCGGCATGCACGAACTCGATCCGCACATCCGGCCGCGGCGGATTGTCGACATCGATCCACTGAATTTCCGGACTTAGCGGGTAGCTTCTAGCAAGATCGGAGGCGTCGTCCTCGGCTGTTTGTTTCGACGAAGTTTCGCGGCCGGTTCGAGGTCCGTAGCGCTCGGCACGCTGACAGCCGCTGAGAACGGCTGCCAGCAACAACGCCGGCGCAGCAAAATGATAGGCTCGCATGGAGATTCCTTCCTCCCAGCGCTCCGGGAATTCGAGCTTTCATTTCTTGGCGCTTGCGGCGCGTTGCTCGGCGGCGAGGTCGGCGAGCATCTTGGCGACGGAGTTGAGCCGTTCCTGGTTCTTGGCGACGTAATCCGGCGGGCCGCCCTTGTTGGCGACGTGCCCCGCGATGTCCACCGCATCCACCATGTCGATGGCATCCCACGGGCACCAGCGCTCGCACAGGGCGCAGCCGATGCACCGTTCCAGGTCGATGTCCACGAAGGATTGCAACGACGGCAGGTCCTCACCGGGAACCTTGTAGATGCAGTCCACGGGGCAGACTTCGATGCAGGCCTCGCAGCCGGTGCAGTTATCCGCTCTCACAACCGCCAATTCCTTGGGCAGCTTCTTGCGTGCCTTGCCCGCGCCTTTCGCCATGATGACCCTCGTTGCGAAGTTTTGGTGCGATGGTACAGCGTTATCTTAGCAGGCTGATTCCGTACTGTCATCTCGCGACGCCACTCCGCCACGCAATGGCGGTTACACGGCGAGCGGGGTTGCGTAAGCGCCCCGAGTGCTTCTCTCGGGGCGCTTACGCAACCCCGCTCGCCACGTTACACAACCCCGCTCGCCAGGATTGGGAGTATGATGCTATCCCTCGGGCGTTGGTTGCTCGCTGCTGCCATCGGTGGGCGGCGCGGGCGGGACGGGTTGCGGCTCTTCTTTTTTCTTGGCTTCCCAGAAAGCGGCCAGCTCGGCGAAGGTGCCCAGGGGGGTCGCACCGGCGAGGGCGGCCTGCGACAACTTGGGCTTGGGCGGCTGGCGGCGCGGTTTAGGTTTGCGCGGAGGCGGCTGCTGTTGACCTGGAGGCGGGGCGGGTGCGCGCGAAGCACCGCCCTGGGCGGGCGCGGCGCCGCCGGGTGCGCCCTGAGCCACCGGCGAGCGGCCGCCACGCGGCGGCAACGGCCGGCGGCCACGCTGTTGAGGCGGTCGTCCTCCCGCCGGCCCTTCACGCCGTTCTCCTCCCTCGCGGCGCGGTGGACGCTCGCCGCGCGGCGGACGGTCATGCCGATCGTCGCGGCGTTCCCTCGGTTCGGGTTTCTTCTCCGGCGGTTTGCGCTGCGTGCCCGGCGCGATCATCGTCAGCGAGACGCGATGGCGTTCCTTGTCCACCGACAGCACCCACACCGTCACCACATCGCCGACCGCTACCACGTCATAGGTGCTTTTGACGTAGCGATTGGCCATCTGACTGATGTGGACCAATCCGCTGTCTTTCAAGCCGATGTCGATGAACGCACCGAAATCGACGACGTTTAGCACGGTGCCTTTCAACTCCATCCCCGGCTGCAAATCCTCGATTTTGAGGATGTTCTTTTTGAAAACCGGCGGCGGCAGATCCTCGCGCGGATCACGACCGGGCCGGGCCAGCGCTTCGAGGATGTCCTTCACCGTCGGCACGCCGGTGTGAAGTCGTTTCGCCACTTCTTCCGGCGAAATCGCTTTGAGTTTCTCGCGCAGCTCCGCCAGGCGCTCGGGATCGCGAAGGCTCTCCGGCACATAGCCAAGATCCTTCAAAATCTGCTCGGCGACGCCGTAGCTTTCGGGATGGATCCAGGTGCTGTCGAGAGGATTGTCACCGTCGCCGATCTTGAGGAAGCCGGCCGCCTGGATGAAGCGCTGCTCGCCGATGCCGTTGATTTGCAACAGCTGCCGACGATCGCGGAAAGGGCCGTTGTTCTTGCGATGTTCGACGAGATCGCGAGCGACCAGTTGATTGAGGCCGGACACGTGGCGAAGCAACGGCACGCTGGCCGTGTTCAGATCGACGCCAACCTGGTTGACGCACGATTCGACGACGCCATCGAGCGATTCGCGCAGCTCCCTGGCGGGCACATCGTGTTGATACAAACCAACGCCGACGTGCTGCGGATCGATCTTCACCAGCTCGCTAAGCGGATCCTGCAAACGGCGGCCGATAGAAATGGTGCCGCGCAAGCTGGCGTCGAGACCGGGAAACTCTTCCTTACCGATGGGACTGGTCGAATAGACGCTGGCGCCGGCTTCGTTGACGATGACATAGGCCAATTCGGGCAAGGCTTCGGGCAGCGGCTCCGCCGGTGGAGGCGGCTCGACGGGCGCCGGCGCGGGTGCAGCTTCCACCGCTTGCGGCGTTGTCTCCGCGGGCGCAGGCTCACTCGCCGGGGGTCCAAGCGAGGGCGAATCCACCGTCGCTTGAGCTTCAGGCTGGGGAACTGGTTCCGCGGGGGCAGAATCAGCCCTTGCTTGCGCTTCGGGCTGGGGACCCGGTTCGCTTTGCGTCTCGGCCGCGCTCGCTTCGACCGGAGCAGGCGGCGCAGCCTCGACGACCGGCGGCGAGCCGGGAGCGTCAGCGACCGGAGGTGTCGGCGGCGGCTCACCTCGGCGACGCGCATCGAGTTCGGCGATCAGCTCGGAAATCAATTCCTCGGTTTCGCGGCAGGCGGTGCCGTTGCCGATGGCGATGACCTGGACCTGATATTTGCGAACCACTTGCTCCAGCTTCGCCTTGGCCTCGTCGCGCTTATTGCCGGTGTGCGGATAGATGACGCCCTCTTCGAGCAGATTGCCGATCTCGTCGAGCAGAGCGAGTTTGCAGCCGGTGCGAAAACCGGGATCGATGGCCAACACGCGCCGGCCGCGCAAAGGCGCTGCCAGCAGCTTACTCCGTAGATTCCGCGCGAACACCTCGACCGCGTGGTTCTCCGCTCGCATCTTCAATTCGCGGCGAATTTCGCGTTCCAGGCTCGGCACGAGCAAGCGCGTCAGGGCATCGAGCGTCACCTCACGCAGAAAATCGGCGTGCGGATGCTTCTGAAGCGCCTCGGCCCGATGGGGCATCGGCGTGATGGCCACGCGCGGCGGAGCAGGCGGCGTCGAGAGTGATGCAGGTGGGACCGGCGCCTCGCCGGTCGAGGCAGGGGATTCAGGTGGGACCGGCGCCTCGCCGATCGCAGAGCTAGGTGGGACCGGCGTCTCGCCGGTCGGTGCAATGGGCGCCTCGCCGCTCCCATTGGGAATCGCATTCGGCACGGCTTCCGCTTGGCTTGGAGCGACCGGCGGCGCTGGTGCTTCCGGCAAAGGCGGCGGCGAACCCGGCACCGGCAAGGGCAGACGTTCCAGAGCGATGCGCAGACCTAATTCCGCATCCCATTCCAACTTGACCTGAAGAGCGTTTTCCTTCTCGCCGCGGTTGATGGCCAGGATACGATGCGGCGGAATGTGGCGGACTGGCTCGGTGAACTGGAAGTAATCCTTGTATTCGAGTCCCTGCCCTTCGGCAAGCTTTTCGCTCTTGGTTGTACACAACTTGCCCGTGTCCCACAGCACGTTGCGGACAGCCGAGCGCACGTCGGCCGACTCAGCGATGATCTCGGCCAGGATGTGCCGCACGCCCTCCAGCACCTGCTCCGGCGTCGCCAATTCCTTCTCCGGGTTGACCATGCCCGTCAAGATTTCCGGAAGACTGCTCACGGCCGGATCGCTATGCCAGATGGCCAGGGCCAATGGCTCCAATCCCTTCTCGCGGGCCGCCGTCGCCAGCGATCGCTTCTTGGGCTTGTAGGGCAAATAGAGATCTTCCAGGCGGCGCGGATTGTCCGCCGAAAGGATGGCCGACCGCAGCTCCGGCGTCAGCTTGCCCTGATTCTCGATGCTGCGAAGGATGGTCTGTTTGCGTTCAGCCAGCTGCCGCAGCAGATGCACGCGCTCCTGAATGATCCGCAGCAGATCCTCGTTGAGTCCGCCGGTGCGTTCCTTGCGGTAGCGCGTGATGAACGGGATGGTGTTGCCCTCATCGAGCAGCTGCACCACGTTTTCGACCTGTGTTTTGCGGATTTGTAGGTCTTGCGCGATCCGCGAAAGGTCAAGATGCTTGTGTTCCCCGTGCGCTCGCGCGGAAGGCGGGTTCACAACGACTGGCGTCCCGGAAGGTTGCACATCGATGGTAGGCACTGCCTGAATTCTCCTACATGGACCCGGCGACGGGTTCCTAATCACAACGCCTCGCGGCAAAACGGAAGTCGGCACGGGGGAATGTGGTCTAATCGGCCTACTCTAGCGCGAATAGGCCAAGGTGTCAAGATGGCGGTGCCTTCTATCCGCTCGCGCTCTTGCTCAATCTCTCGATTTTATCGATGGAAACGTTATCGATGAAGGGCAAGCTGAACCGGAAAACTCATGCTTTTTTTTCCAGATTGGCCATGATCTCTGCACTATTCGCTATCTAGGTGTAAGCCGACCTCGATAGGCCGAGGACGTTTGTTTGCTTCTGTGCCTCTTTGATGGCAGAACATTCCGTTTCCCTGAACTGACAAGACATATCCATTCGGCTTGTACAAAATCCAAAGCTCGTCATCGGTATCTCGCTCGAACCGACGACAATGCAGCTGGTATCCAAGATCGAAGGCGAAGCATGTTGCACCCGTTCTTGGTTTCACTTCGACTCGAACGAGTTTTTGTCCGTCCAGTTGTGCCGTTGCCCGCTCGATTTGTCTGAACGAAGACGAACCGGTTGCCAATGGAAGCTTGCCATCGGTCAGGCGCCAGTAGCAACAGTAAATCCAAAGCCACCATTCTCCTCGGACAGTAACCTGCCTGCGTGCTGCCCATCGTCGCACTGCTTCTAATTTCGATCCTGTGTTGCGCGGTTCCCGAATATGAAGCGAGGGCTTACCGAAGGTCATCGACAAGTTCAAACTCCGGCTGTAGCGAAGCCCCCAGCACGGTTGGCCATAAAGTGGCTGAAAGCATCGATCGATGACTTTCATGTTCATGAAGCAGCAACCTCTACTCCCCGATCACCTTGACCAGCACGCGCTTGTTGCGGTGGCCGTCGAACTCGCCGTGTCCAACCTGTCTTTTCCCTCGCCATTCAGGTTACCAGACGCGAATGATTCCGTAGGCGTCAAACGCTGAGTCATTGCAGATTACCGGCACTCTTTCGATCATTGCCTGCGCGATAATCAATCGATTGAATGGGTCTTTGTGATGGACAGGCAGGCTGGCTTGCTGCTCCGCATATTCGATGGTCACAGGCAGGATAGTGAGCGCCAGATCCGCAATCGCTTTCTCCATCCAGGTCCGGTAGGGCAGCGATAATTTCAACTTACCCTGACCGATCTTGATTGCCATTTCCCAAATCGTCGCCGCACTCAGTAGCAAGTCGTTGGTAGGATCTTGCAACGCCGTCGTTGCCGGCCCGCTCAACTTAGTCGGGTCGTCCGTCGCCCAAATCAGCGTGTGCGTGTCAATCAGTAGTCTCACTCAACATACTCCTCGAATCCTTCGGGGATAGCATCAAAATCAGGCGCCATGTAGAGTACGCTGCCCCGGAGTGTTCCGAGTTGGCGCTGCTTTCGCGGCGTGGGAAAGGCCGTAGCACGAATGGTCGCCACCGGCATGTTATCGCGGGTGATGACAACCTCCTCGCCGGGCGGCAGCTTCTCAATGATTTCGGCCAGATGGCTCTGTGCCTGTTGAAGGGTAATGGTTTTCATAATTGCTCTCCTCCGTCTCGACCTAATCCCCGATTACCTTAACCAGCACGCGCTTGTTGCGGTGGCCATCGAACTCGCCGTAGAAAATCTGCTCCCACGGCCCGAAATCGAGCTTGCCCTTGGTGATGGCCACCACGACTTCGCGGCCCATGATCTGTCGTTTCAAGTGGGCGTCGGCGTTGTCTTCGCCGGTACGGTTATGGTGATAATGGTTCGGATCGGGGTTGAACGGCGCGAGCTGTTCCAGCCACACGCCGAAATCGTGGTGCAGGCCGCGCTCATCGTCGTTGATGAACACGGAGCTGGTGATGTGCATCGTGTTGACGAGGATCAACCCCTCTTGTACGCCGCTTTTCGTCACGGCGTCGCGCACCTGCGGCGTGATGTTCACGAAGGCCATTTTGCTGGGAATGTTGAAAGTGAGATATTCCGTGTGCGATTTCATGACGGCCAGCCCTCCGTTTCAATCGCGTTCCTCGATGCGGTACAGATGCGTTAGGGTGCGGACAAAAAGCGCCTTGCCGGATACGGCGGGCGAGGCTCGACAGCCGTCGTTTAGCTTGTTTGTCGCCAACTTCTTCCACGTCCGCCCCGCGGCGAGGACATGGCCCTGTCCATCCTCATCGAAGAAGTACAGCCGGCCATTCGCGTACAGGGGCGACGCCCAGAACTTGCCGCCGAGCCGTTCCTGCCATACAAGCTCGCCCGTCTCGGCTTCCAGGCAGGAGACCATGCCACTCTCATGGACCATGTACAGCAAATCGCCTACCAGAATTGGCGACGACCGCGACGGCACGCTGTTCTTGTTCTTCGCCTTCCAGGCGATGTGCGTCGCGGTGATGTCGCCTCGGCCGTTCGGACGCACCGCCAGCAAGCGCAATCCGCCATCACCGGTGCACAGAAACGCCTTGCCCTGTCCGTATAGCGGCGGGGCCGTCACATTCATGCCGCCGTGATAGACCTTCCACAGTTCCGCGCCCGTTTTCGGATCGTAGGCGATGGTCGCCATAGCCGCCGAGCTGATGAGCTGCGGTACTCCATCCACGATACGGATCGCTGGAGTGCTAAATGCTTTTTTGAAATCGCCGTCGGTCGTCTTGTAATCGATGTCGCGGTCCTTCTGCCACACCGTATCGCCGGAATGTTTATTCAGGGCGACAACGTATTGCTTGTCGTGACCGTCGAAGGTGAGAAACAGCAAATCGCCGTACAGGATCGGCGACGAGGCCGCGCCGCGCCAGTGATCGCAATGCAGGTCGAGGCGTTGCCACAGGGTTTTGCCGGTCGCGGTATCCAGGCAAGCCGTGCCGTAGGTGCCGAAATGGACGTAGACGCGGCTGGCTTCGATGGCCGGCGTCGGCGAGGCGAAGCTGTTGTACCCTGCCCACAATTTGCTGGGGTTTTCCACGTCAAAGACCTTCACGTCATGCCGGACTTTGCCGCTGTCGCGATCCACGCAGACGGCGAACAACTCCTTGCCGTCGGCCTTGGCCGTGGTCAGCCAGATTTGATCGCCCCAGACGACCGGCGACGACCAGCCTTTATCGTGGATGGCGGTCTTCCAAACGACGTTTTTGTTTTCGCTCCAGGTGAGCGGCAGCTTGGCGTCGTCGGCACGGTTGTCGCCGTGCGGTCCACGGAACTGCGGCCAATTCTCGCCGGCCGCGGACAAGCCGGTGAATAACAACATCACAAACAACATCAGGATGCGACGCATGAGAGACTCGACGTTGGGAAGGAACTAGCGGAGCGCCTACGAGGTTTATAGCAAAGTGGGACGACGCTGCCAGTCTGCTTCGGCTTGTTCGTCCTGGCCATGCTGGTGATAATACATCGCCTCGATCAAAAAGGAGTCGCCGATGGGTCGTTCTCCCTTCCCGAAGGGCTTCACTGTTGCCGATTTTCTCAAGCATCTAGGCGACATGCCACCACACCGCGTCCGTATAAATCCTCCCCCTGGCGAGGCCACCGAACGCGATGTGCTGAAAATTCTGGATCATGAAAACCGACTGTTCGAACTAGTCGATGGCACGTTGGTGGAGAAGCCGACCGGCGTTTTAGAATCCTGTCTGGCCGGAGAGATTAATCGGTGGCTGGGAAATTACGTAGAGGAACACGACCTTGGCATTCTAACTGTGCCGGATGGCACCTTACGTCTGATGCCGGGCTTGGTCCGCATGCCAGACGTGGCGTTCATCTCGTGGAAACAGCTGCCCAACCGAAAGTTACCGAATGAGCCGATCGCCTCCCTTATCCCTGAATTGGCCGTGGAAGTCTTGAGCGAAAGCAACAGACGCGGAGAGATGGAGCGCAAGCTGCGAGAGTATTTTTTCACTGGAACACAGCTCGTTTGGATCGTGGACCCGGTCCAGCGCATTGTTGATGTTCACACGGCGCCGGATCGGTTCACCCGCTTGAAAGAAGGCCACGTTCTCGATGGGGGAGATCTTTTACTGGGTTTCGAGCTGCCGTTGGAGCGCCTGTTCGCGCGCGTCGAGAGAACCCAAACTCGGCGGCGGCGCACACGGCGAAGACGCGGCGATCAGTAACCCGGCGTCCACGGGGCCGGTCGCTTGTTGAAAAACGCTTCCAGTCCTTGTTTGCACTCCTCACTCAATCGCGGCGCGGCACTCGCTTTGGCCGCTTCTTCCAATCCCACAGCCTGATGCGAGAACAAATGCAGTAGCTCCTTAGTCCGCGCCAGTGCGTTCGGCCCGCCCTCCGCCAGCGCATGCGCCCAAGCGAGGGCGCGCGTCAGCAGCTGCTCGGATGGCGTCACGGCATTGATGAAACCCACCCGATTGGCTTCCTCCGCTTCGATTAACTCTCCGGTAAGGAGCAAATAGCGAGCGGTTCGTTCCCCGACGTGACGCATCAGATGCGGCATGACCATCGCCGCGACCAGGCCGCGACGCACTTCGGGATAGCCGAACCGCGCTTGGGGCGAGGCCACGGCCAAATCGCACACGGAAACCAACCCCGCGCCGCCGGCCACCGCCGCCCCATTGACCGCGGCGATCGTCGGCTTGGGCAGCGTGTAAATCAGGTCGTACAGCTTCGCCAGCCGCAGAGCGTCGTCCCAGACGGGGGCTGGCTTTCCCTTTCCGGATTCCAGCGATTCTTGCAACTCGGCCAGATCCATGCCGGCACAGAAGGCGTTACCGGCGCCGGTGAGAACGACACAACGCGCCGCGGCATCATCGCGGGCGCGCCCAAACGTCTCCGTCAGCGCATCAATCAAGCCTCGGCTGAGAGCGTTGCGTCGATCGGGACGATTGAGAGTCAGCACGACGGCGGGTGGCCGGGATTCATAGCGCACCAATTCAGCGCTCATGGCTAATCCTCGTCTTGGGGCGCAGCATGGAAGAAACGTCCTCGATGGAGGGCAGCGGCATGCGCAGAAGCGCCACGGCCAGTGTCTTGCCCTGCGTATCGACGCGCAGCGACCGGCTCGCCCCGCCCGCCAGAACGTCGTACAGAACGAAGTTCACGGCAAGGAGGTTCGCCGCTTCATAGCGAACGACGCGCGACGGATTCAAGTTGTGGAAATAGTGCTGGACCGCCTCGGCGGTGAGATGCTCGCGCAGCCATGCGAAGCCCGCCGGCGTGTATGCGATGATGGCGATATTGGCATGATTGCCCTTGTCGCCGCTGCGGCTGTGGGCGATGTCGGAGAGATGGAGTGCTTCCATGACGGGTGCCCTGGCATTCATGCCCCTGGCTCAACGCCCAGTGCGCGAAGCTGAGCCGCTAAGCGCTCGGCGCGTTGTTTTTCTTGTTCAGCACGTTGCTTCTCTTGTTCGGCACGTTGCTTCTCTTGTTCGGCACTTTTCTTCTCTTGTTCGGCACGTTCGCGTCCGGTGGGAATGACGACGCCATCTTGGTCGCACCAGCGCAGCCAGCGGGCATGTTCTCCTTCAAATTCGCCTTCCCAGAAAGTCAAGCCGAGGCCGACGGTTTCCAACCACGATGCCTCCATTGGCTCGTATTTCCCTTTGGAGAGATAATACGCCCGCAATAACCCGTGGTGCAAGCGATCGAGTGGATCGAAAATAACGTAATACGTAATCCCGATACGCGCGTAAGCGATCATCTTGTCCGTTTCTTCTCCACCGCGAAGGTCGGAAACGATTTCGATCACTACGTCGGGCGGCTTGCCAACCACCCAGATAAAGTAAGAACGATTTTCCTTGAGCATTAGATCGCGGCCGGTAGGTACGCCCAGACTGAGCATCGCGTCCGGCGCCAGACCCTCCTCTCGGTCAGAGAAAAATAGCCCAACATTGGCCAGGGCCAGGAACGGGCCACTCGGCGGCGTCCATGAACTGTAGAGCGACTCGGTAAGCAGGCGGTACTGTTTCTCGGCGAAGATATTGTCCACGGGCTGACCGTCCTCAATGACCAGTCTTTCGATATTGGGTAGTTCCTCCGGCGATAGTATATAGTCGCGACTGACTCTCCACCCGACATGGCCGGGCGGGACATCATGGATGCGAGTGAAGGTTTCGTTTGACACGACGGTTGCTCCTGGAGAACGAGGAGGGAAAAGGTTTTTTTGCCTTACCTTCTCGATTCTAGCCGCCCGCGCGGAGCGGCGACAGGGGAATCAGCAGGCTGACAATCGCTTCGATGAGACTTTCAGAGCACGCCTCAGTTCAATGATCTCCGAGGACTTCTATTTGCGGGACAACAGCGCTCTTGGCCACCAGCGCCGGCCAGTAGGCGAACACCTCGCGCACCGGCGGGCGGCCGGTTGTGTAGCCGGTCACGCCGGGCGGTCCCGATGTGACCAGCGGGGCGAATTCCTTCGAGAATCGCTCGACGACGGCGCGATCCGCGTCGCGCACCGTGACGCGCAATACCACCTCCGGGGCATCCACTATGGGGAGAACGCCCGGCATGCTATCGCCGGCGCCCAGGCACTCGATATTGCGATGCTGGGACGCGACACCGGCGCGGCGAAGGCGCTCGAAGATCATTTCGCCAGAGCGCCGCGCTTTCTTCGCGGCTTCGGGTCCAGCGATCACCAGCGTGCCGCTGGCCGTCCAGCCGTCGCGGTAGGCGATCGATACCTTGTAGCTGTCCGTGGCCGGTTTGCCGCGCGCTCCCGTGATACGCACTTCATCGCGGCAGCTTTCGGTTAATTGGACGCTGGTGAAATCGGCCACCACATCGGGAGTGAGATACGCCGAGGGGTCGCCGACTTCGTAGAGCAATTGCTCGGCTATCGTCTCGCGGTTGACCGCACCGCCACTGCCGGGCGGTTTGGTGATCGTGAATGCGCCGCTGTCCTCGATGTCGGCGATGGGATAGCCCACCAGGGCGAGATCCGTCTCTTGCCAATGGCACCACAAACCGCCGGTGGCCTGGGCGCCGCATTCGATGAGATGGCCGGCCACGGTTCCCGCTGCCAAACGGTCCCAGTCGTCCCATTCCCAGCCGAACTCATGTACCGCGGGGCCGAGCGTCAGCGACGCATCGGCGACGCGGCCCGTGATAACCACGTCCGCGCCCTGCTGCAAGGCACTGACAATGGGTTGACAGCCCAAATAGGCGTTGACGCTGATGAGCCGATCCCGGACAGAACTCAACGGCTCGCCGGTGTCGAGGTTGGTGAAGGCATGGTCCCGCATCAGCAGTTCGTCGATCCGCGGCAGCAGATCGTCGCCGTGGACGATGCCGATGAGCCGCGAATTCATGCCTGCTTCATCGAGAAGAGCGCGAGCGCGGATGGCACAGCCGCGCGGATTCATGCCGCCGGCGTTCGTGATGATTTTCAGCCCCGGTTGGCGTTGAAGGAGCGGGATGAGTTGTTGCAAGACTTCGAGAAAATCACTGGCGTAGCCGGCCTCGGGATGACGCTGTTTTTGTAGCGCCAGAATCGACATGGTTAGCTCGGCGAGATACTCCAAGGTGAGATAATCGAGTCGGCCATGCTCGGCCAATTCGCGCGGCGCATCGAGATTATCGCCCCAGAAACCGCAACCGTTGCCAATGCGCACGCGCTTCATGCCGCCCCCGCTGATTAAAAAGAGCTAACCACAGAGTCACAGAGAACACAGAGAAAAACACAGAAAAGACAAGAATGACAAAAAAGGACAACAAAGGGACAGCAAAGAATTAAAAAATTACTTGCATTTTCATTCTTTCTTTTCTGTGTCTTCCTCGGTGTTCTCTGTGACTCTGTGGTTAGCTCATTTTATTCAACGCGCGGCGCTGAGCTGTGTCAACTCGCTGGCTCGCTTCGTCATCTCCGCTGTGACAGCCGGCGTTTCGTCATCGATGTCCGCGTCGCCGGGCTGGAAAGCGAAGAGGCGATCGCACGTCTGGGGCGGCAGCGGGCGATTGAACACGGGATTGCGGAACTCGATCTGCACCAACAATCGGTCGGGACCGTCGGCCGTGTTCGGACCC
Source organism: Gemmataceae bacterium (assembly GCA_035653735.1). Classification (GTDB taxonomy): domain Bacteria; phylum Planctomycetota; class Planctomycetia; order Gemmatales; family Gemmataceae; genus JAJPHU01. Next base: position 23,473 of record DASRBG010000143.1, on the reverse strand, counting down.
CACCACTCGATGCGCTGCGGCCAGGAAGTGCGGGCGTCGAGATAGAGATGGCACTGGCGCGGCAATGCGCTCGGCCACGGTTGGTCAGGTGGAACTTTTCTCTGTACCTCCTCTTTCGGCCAAACGCCTACCAATCGAATGCGTTCGCCGCCGGACGGACGAAGCAGCTCGCTTCGCGCCCAGATCAGGCGGCAGCGCAGATCACGCAAAAGAGGCAACATGCCCTGAAAATGGGGACGTTGCAGAAATTCCTCGCGGAGCCGCGGGCCGGCCGGGCCGTTCATGACCGCGAACACCTCGGACAGATCGATCCGGGTGACGTTCTCCCATGCTCCTTGACCGGCGCGTTCGGCCTGCCACAGCGCGCGGCCGTCGCTGACCGATAGCATTGTGCCTTCCCCTCCGTTCGGGTGGGTGTGCATCTCCAGGCGAAAACGCTGACCGGGCGCCAGGCGATAGGTGCCGTCTGCCTCGTAGACGCAGCCGGGCAACTGCGCCATTTGCCAGATGTCCATCTCCAGCCAGCTAACGCGGTCGGGCCTGAGCACGTCGAGCGCCTGGTCAAAACAGCGCTCGGCCGCGGAGTCCGCCTGCGGAGCGGGAGCGGGAGGGACGGCGGAAGGATTGGGAGCCGGCAGTGCAGCGGCAGAGGCCGGACCCACGGAGGCCGCCGTCCGTGTCAGTGCAGCGGACAGGATCACCAAGCAGCTGCCGCCGAGCAAAGCCAGGAGAGAGCGGTAAATCCACATGGGTAAAACCTTCCGAGTTTGACGAAAGATCCACGGTTCGGCGGGCCGACTTATAGCCACAGGTGCCGAATGACGAAAGACGAATCCGCGCTCCCCGTCCATTCGGGGTGCGCGCGTGTAGGCGTGGGAAAATCGGGTGATTAGGTAGTTAGGTGGTTGGGTGGTTAGGTGGTTAACAACCCAACCACCTAACCACCCAACCACCTAACCACCTCCGGAGCGAGGGAAAAGAAATGCAGCGAATCAGGGCGATCGTGGGGCTTGCGGCCCTGCTGGGGCTGGGAACGGCCACGGCACTGGGCGGCCCGTTCATGAGCCAATACTGGAGCAAGGGCACTCCCGACGGCGTACACTGGGGCCCCCAATACACGCCTCAAGTGCCAACCGTACAAGGAGCCTGGGGCGAACCCGTCGAGGTGGCGGCGCCGTACAACGTCAAGCCGCCCAATGGGGCCGATGCCGCACGCGCCATGCTAGCTCAGAGCATGCCATTGGAGCTGGTCCAGCAGAGCGGCTATTTCAAGGACAGCTCCTTCCCGATCATGCAAACCGGCGGACAGTGTCCCGGCGGTGTGTGCCCGCCTGGCGTCGCTCCGCCCGGCAATCTTATCTCGCCCCCGGGAGTCGCCGCGGTTCCGCCCGGCGCGCTGCCGCCTGGTCTGCGTCCGCCGGGAGCCGTCGCCGCTGTTGGCGCCCTAACGGGGCCTGTGGCCGCGCCGTTTCCCGTCCAGCGCACCGAAGTCCGCTTCGTCGGTCCTGCGGGCATGAAGATTTCTTGGTATGGGCCGAGCGCCGACGGCAGGGGCAGCTTCGGACCGCAGTATCTCCAGGCTCCGGCACGCTACAACTTCCTGCAAGCGTCCATCTACCGCCTCAAGCTCAGCGACATTCCGAATCGTCCAGGCGTCGAGTATTACCCGACACTCGAAGTGGTGCCGGCCAAGCAAAAGACGTGTACGTTCCTGGCGCACAGTGCCGTGCCGGTTGTTTTCACCGAGGAAGATTTCGAGCAAGTAGCGGCCGGTAACTTCGTGGTGAAGGTAATCTACCTGCCCGATCCGCAATTCCAGGATTTGGCGGCGACCGGACCGGATGAGGTGGTTTCGTCGCGTTTGGAGCCGGGCGTCGATCCGATCATCGAGGCCAAGCGGCGCGGCAGCATTTTGCTGGTGGTGCGGCTAGGCAACATCGATCTGGAAGCGCCGAACACGCCAGCCATGGACGCTCCCAATCCGTTCGCGCCGGTTCCTCCCGTCGCTCCTCCGGGAGCGGCGCCGAAGCTGCCCCTGCCGCCGGTCCCTGGCGTGCCAATGGCGGCGGGCCAACCGCCCATGCCGAACATGCCCAACCAGATGGCCCCGAACATGTCGCCGGCTCCGCCGATGGTTCCCTATGGAATGCTGAACGGACAGCAGCTTCCGCCCGGCGCGGTCCCGATGCAGCCAAACCCGGCGATGATGCCTCAGGCGGGCGCGATGCCGATGCAGCCAAACCCGGCGATGATGCCTCAGGGGCAGATGGTGCCGCAGATGCCGAACGTGCCCGGCTCCTACCCGGTGGGCACGCAGCTGCCCCCGGCTCCGGGCATGCCGACCAGCCAGGCCCCCACGCCCGGCAGCGTGCAAGGCGTGCAGTATCAAAGCCTGACGCAAACCACGTCGCGTTTGCCTACCGTGGCCGAATTGGCCGGACAGCCCAACAATGCCAAAACTTCCTTCGGCTCGAAGTAACGAGTCCTGCCGAACGGTTTTCGGTTTTCGGTTTTTAGTTTTCGGATTTCCGGCATCGTGGAATTCTGAAATCCGAAAACCGAAGACCGAAAACTGAAAACCGAGGATCGGTGCCTGCCTATGAAACTCCATCATCTTGGTCTGGCTTTCGTCTCGTTCACGCTGGCGGCTACGGCCGGGGCACAAATGGTTCCGCCGTTGCCGGTTCACGGTACTTCACCGCTCCTTTTTGTCCAGTTCATCGGCGGCCCGGGCCTGCGTGCCACTTTTTACCAGGGCCACGCGCGCGGCCGAGTCTTCGATGCGCCCGTCGCTGTGGGCATGCGGCCGGGCTATGTCTATCGTTTGCGGCTCGACAATATCCCCGGCCATCCGGGTGTCAGCATTTTTCCAACCGTGGAAGTGCGCGGCAGCCTGAAACTCTCGCCGAAGCTAAACGCGGCCAGCTATCCCGCTCCCGTGGTGTTGACCGAGGCGGACATCGAAAGCGTGCTGGCCGGCAACATGATTTGCAAGGTGATCTATCTCGAGAACCCCGACCGCGCCACGCCGGCCACAACGCCGCCGTCGCTGCCGATGGAATTGAACCTTCCGCCGGGCAGCGATCTGATGCTTGAGGCGTTTGACCGCGGCCGGCCCATGCTCATCGTCCGCATGGGCGGGCGCTTGCTCGTTTCCGACGACGAACTCAGTCAATCGACGGTGCCGGGCACGATTCTCTTTCCCGGCGAGAAAGTGTTGATGCACGCCGCGAAGCCGCCGTGCCTCTTGTGGGACAACCGGCCCTTTTACGATCCGCGGCTGGGACCGAAACCGCCCTCAGAGGAATGTCTGAACGACGGCGGCGACCATGGCAATCGAGCTGGATTCGATGCCAACGGCCGGCTTACCGGCGTCGAACCGGAGGACACCGTCGCCGAGTTTACCGATAGCCACGGCCGGCGGCACGTCACGCACTCCAACTGCGTCTGCCTGTGCGTGCCGCGTTTTGCCGTGTTGCGCTGCGAAACGCCGCTGAACCGCTACAACGGCGTGCTGGCCGTCACCGATACGCGCAAAGTGCAAAGCCAGAACCTCCTCGAAGAATTGACACCGCCTTTGCTGGCAAACAAATATGAACAATTGAAAGGAATGCGCGGCCGCGAGCGGGCGAGCATCAATCTGGGCTTCGCCGGAACCGTCGGCGTGACGCGCTTCGAAGTGCTGCAAGCCGTCGAGATGTCACTGGGACCGATCGCCCTTCTGGGAACGAAAGCAGCACAGACGCTCACGGAGATCGAACGTGTTCGCCTGGTTAAGCAATTGGAGTTTGCGCGGGAGCTCAGCGTCCGGGAAAGCGTGCAAGGGGCCGCGACTGTCATCGGTACGAGCGTGGTGGGGCGCATTGAGGCGGGACCGCAAATCGTGCAGGCCGAGGCGGAGACGCGCGATTTAACCGTGTGCTGCAACGAAGTGCCCTGCCCGCCCGACAAGCCGCTGGTGTTGATCAAGTGCGCAGATCGCCAGTCGGCGCAAATCGGCGATGTGGTGACGTTCACTCTGAAATACAGCAATCACGGCGGCCGGCCTATCACCGACGTGGCCGTCACCGACAGCCTGACGACGCGACTGGAGTACGTCCCCGGCAGCGCCCAATCGGATCGGCCCGCCGCGTTCACGACGCAGGCGAATGAGGCCGGCTCGACGATTCTACGATGGGAGATCACCGGACGACTGATGCCCGGCACCAGCGGCGTCGTCCGCTTTCAGGCGCGCGTGCGCTAGGGAGCAGATAGCAGCTACGGAAAAAAGGACGAAAAAGACAAAAAGGACAAAAAGGACAAAAAAAAGAGAGTGCGAAGAAATGACACACGCTCAGACGGCGGCTTTTGTCGCTTTTTTGTCCTTTTTTGTCTTTTTTGTGTTCGGGTGAGTTTGTTCGATATCACTTCTTGGTAATCTGAGGTATCGTTTTAAGGATCTCGGCGATACGTTCGTCGTTCAGTTCGCCGGTGCGGAAGGCGAAATTGCGGACGACTTTTTGTTTGACCGAGAGCAGCACCGTCACATCGGCATCGCGGCTGAGTCGGTATGTTGGCGGCCCGACCACATCCTCAAAGACCGACAGCGGCACGCTTCGCAGCGCATGTTTCTTGCTCCACTCCACCACCTTCGGATCGAGCGCGGTTTGATCCTCGCTGAGGAACGTCACCCACGCCCGTAGCTCGGCGTCCCTGTGATCGGCCAGCGCCTTGTCAATTCCGCGCGCCAGCTTGCCGAGCGGATCGCTGAGGGTGCGCGCGAAGACGATAACGGCCGGCCGATCGGCCGTGGCGCAGATGAAGCAGTGAGATTGGCCGCGTTCAGTTCCCACGGAGACGAGCGAGGAATACGGTCCCGGCCGCTGGCCAGTCTTCAATCCCGACATGACTGGCTCCGCGGCCAAACCGGCTATGCCAGTCATAGCCATCATCGCAACAACACACGCGGTGCGTACCATAATTGCATCTCCACGGACCAGGCAAATCGGGCAATCATGATCTTCTTATTTAACCACGAAACACACGAATAACACGAAAAAAAGAAAAAATACAAGAAAACAATTAACACTTCTTGCGAATACTGCGTTTATCCTGTTGTTTTTATTTCCTTTTTTGTCTTTTTTTCGTGTTATTCGTGTGATTCGTGGCGATTCTCTTTTCTCTGCGGACGTTTCCATCGTTTGTTGCCGAGGGAGGGCGGTTATGATGTTGTAGAGATCAGCACGAGGTCTGCGGAGATGAAGCGCATGAAGGGGATCACGAGGACGGTGTTGCTTACGAGCGTTGGCATGGCGATGGTGTTGGCCTGGCCTCTCCGCGCAGGTTCCCCTGGGGAGCTGGTGGAAGAAAGTTGGGAGATTGCCCAGATCGAAGGAGCGAAAGTCGGCTGCCTGCACACGACGGTTCGCCGCATCGAGTCTAACGGCGGCAAAACGCTCCGCGCCACCGCCGAGTTGGACCTTACGTTCAAGCGCCACAACGCTCTGCTGCGTGTACGGCGTGAGCACGGCACCGAGGAGACGAGCGAGGGAAAAGTCGTCGGCGTCTTCATGCGACAGGGACAAGAAGGGGGGCGGCAGTTGGTGCTGGCCGGGACCCTCGAAGATGGCCGAATGCACGTCCGCATCGACAATGGACGAATCGATCGCCGTCTTCCCTGGAGTGATGATGTGGTCGGTTTGTATCGTCTGGAGCACCTGTTCCTACAACGTAAGCCAAAGCCGGGTGATCGGTGGACGGTGAAGCGCTACGATCCGACGTACAACAGCATTGTCACCCTGCGCGTGACCGTCAAGGAGCGCGAGGAGATGTCACGTTCCGCGCGAAACGATGAATCAAAATTGCTGCGCGTTGAGTTGACGCCGGAGCCGCTCGAAGCGCCGGGGATCAAGGTGCAGCCGCCGACGGAAGTGTGGTGGTTGGATGAGTCCTTCGTGCCGGTTCGCCGGCAATTCGAACTGGAGGGGCTGGGTTCGGTCATCTTGACGCGGACAACCCGCGAAGCGGCGACGGCCCCCGCGGCTCCGCGACAGTTGGCCGATATCGGTTTGAAGACGCTGATACCCCTCAACCGCGCACTTGTGCATCCCTATTCAACTCGATCGGCCGTTTACCGTATCACCCTGCGTGGCGATCCCGATTCCGGCTCAGCCCTGGCGCGCGACGACCATCAAGACATCCGCGATCTCCACGGCGACACGTTTGAACTGCACGTTCATCCGGTGCAAAAGCAGCCGCGACGCCTGGGGGACGAAACCGCGCCGGCGGAGTGCTTGAAACCCTGCTACTTCATCGATTGTGGGGATGCACGCGTGAAGGAGCTGGCGCGGCGAGCGGCCGGCGAGGAGCGCGAACCGTGGGCGAAGGCGCGACGGATCGAGCGATGGGTCAAGCAAAACATGCGGGTGGACAATGCGGCGCCTTTGGGACCGGCGAGCGAAGCGGCTCGTCAGTTACGCGGCGATTGCCGGCATTATTCTCTGTTGACAGCCGCTCTTTGCCGCGCCGAGGGGATTCCCGCTCGCACCGCTGTGGGACTGCTCTATGTCGAAAAGGGACGGCGGCCAATGATGGGGTTCCACATGTGGACCGAAGTGTGGATCGGCGGCCAATGGCTGGGATTGGATGCGACCCTCGGTCAAGGAGGCATCAGTGCCGGGCATCTCAAGATCAGCGATCACTCCTGGCACAATACCGCCTCGCTGACTCCGCTGCTGCCCGCCAGCCGTATCCTGGGGAAGATCGCGATCACGGTTCTCAGCAGCGATTAATAACCAAGACGAGCGGGGTCGCGTTAGCGCCCCGAGGAAATTCCTCGGGGCGCTAACGCGACCCCGCTCGCCGTTGCTAGCCCTGCGGGCAGGTAGCATATTTACTTGTGCGATGCCTGCTGAATGCCGGTATCGCCGAGCGTATTGAGCGCCTCCTCCGCTTCCTGACGGACGCGGGGATCGCGATCCGCTTTGAGACTTCGCACGAGCGTCATCGCTTCGGGCGAATCGACTTTCATCGTCACCAGGGCGTGGACGCTGGCGGCTCGCACGGTCGCGGCCGGATCTTCGCGGGCCGACTTCATCAGGCTTTCCACCACCAGAGGCTGAACGCGCCAATTCAGCTCGCTCAGTTTCTCGATCGCTGCTTCGCGCTCGGACGGATATAGCGAATTCTTCAGGGTGGCCAATAGCTGCGGCACACCGGTCTGTGGAGCGGAGGCCGTCATGGGAGCAGCCATCCGAGGATCGTGATACGTGGGCGGCACGCTCATCAGGGGATTGACTGCCATCGGTCCTTGCGGTCCCATCGCCACCATCATGTTCGGCATTGGCGGGCGAGCCATTCCGGGCATGCTCATGCCGTACGCCTGGGGCGGTGTGCCTTGCCCGCCGCGCACCAGGGGATCGAAGCCGTTGGGTTCCTGGGGCGTGCCGCCGAAGTCGGCCGGGATCGGCCGGCGCGTGCCCGGCAGCGTAAAGGCGTTGCCCAACGCGTCCGGCACGCCCATGTCGGGCATCGACGGCGGCATGGGCGGGCGCGGCGGCATCATCGGCATGGGAGCGCTCGGCGGCACCGGCAATCGCGCGACCTGGCCCATACCCGGCGGCAATCCTTGGGGCAATCCTTGCGGCGGGGCGTTCGGGTCGCGGTCGAAGGCGTTGACCTTTGCCACTGGTGGTTGTCCCGCTTCGGGCTTGGGCGGCTGGGCCGGCGACCAGAAGGCATTCGGCTCGTCCGCGGCCAACTGAATCACTCGGCCAGGAGGCTGCGTGTTCGGCTGCATCTGGGACGGCGGCGTGTGCATAATCACCGTCTCCTGCACTACGGTATCCGGGATGGGGTGATCCAGAAGTTCCGGCTGCGGCGGCTGCGCCGGCTGTACTGCCGGTCGTTTCGCGTTGAAGATGCGGGCCATTGGCCGGGACGTGGCAGCCGGTTGGCCTTCGACTGGGATCTTGCTGTTGGACGGTCGCGCCTGCATTGCCAGGTTGCGGTACTGATCCGGGGCCTTGAGCGGATCGGGTTGCTTGGGCGGGTCGATCCGCACCGGCACCGGGTCCGCGCGCTTCGTCAGCACGGCGGCGGGTTTGCTCGTGGTCGCAGGCGGCGTCGTTTTCCAGGCTTCAACCTTGCCCCACGATTCGCGCCAGTCGCCGGGCTTGGCCGGCTCGGTCGTTGCCTTGACGACCGTGGGCAGCGTCGTCGGCTTGGCCGGCGCCGGACTCGGTGCCGGCTTGCTGACAACGTCGGTGCAAGTGCAGTTGCAAGTGCAGGGTGGATTCGGTTTGAACAGCCGGCTCATGAACGTCTGCCGCAGAGGCGAGGGAGTGCAGCTCACGCAGGAGGATTGGCTGCATGGTGCACACGGTTGGCAGCAGGTGTTGCAGGAAGACGAGCAATTGCAGCTCGATTTCTGGGAAACGGTCGTTCCACCGACCATCGGCACCAACCGCGGCTGCGGAGCGGCGCTGGGCGTGCTAACGCGGCCGTCGGGTGTCGGAGCGGGTGGGTATTGGACCACCTGCGTGCTCATCGGCGTAAGGGATGATGGTTTGCTCGGAACAACGGGCTTCGGTTGGCTGACGACCGTAGCCGGCGTCATGGACAATGGTTTGCTCGGAACGACGGGCTTCGGCTGGCTTACGACCGCGGCGGGCGTCGGGTTGCTGCTCTTGATATCGGGCAACGTGGTGGGCGACTGAGTCAGGGTGTAGCCGGGGGTGAAATCGGGCTTTCGCACCGTCTGGGGAACGGGGGCCGGTTTGGGTGTCGCGGCGAGTTGCGGCGGCGCGCTCAGCTGCGGGGCCGTCCGGATGGGTTCCACGCGCGTCGGGGTCGGTTGAGCCGGCGGCGCGGTCATGGTTGTGGCAGTGGGCGGGGGCATCGGGACGCCGGCCGGCGGTTTGTTTTCGGGGCCCCAATGGAAAATGCGCGTGGACATTGCTTTCGGATCGCCAGGCACTCGCGGCGGACCCGAGCCGACGATGGTCATTATCTCGCCGGTATTGACCGCCTGCACTTGGAAGGCAGCGACGCCGTTGGCTTCCTTCCAGGTTCTGATCACCTTACAGCGCTGCGGCTGCTGGCCTTCCTCGTTGACGATGATGTAACGTGGCTTTGGGGCTGCCGTCCCCGGCGGCGAGGACGTTTGCGCCCCAGCCAGGCCAGTCCAGGCCAAACCCACGACCACGGCCGTTATCCCGACTGACCGGACCATCGCGACGCTCCTTTCCGCGCATGCCTCCTGAGCCGATCTGCTTGTGCCGGCTCTCTTTTCCTTTGTTATCGGCCATGCGGAAAGAAGCGATTAGTTTGAATTGAGAGAACGAACCAGATAAGCACTAAAAGCGAGCTTGTCCGTGCCGCGCAAGGAGCGCAGAGAGAGTAGAGCCGCGACCCTAAGGGAGCGGGAAGCAACACCGCTCTCTTACGGTCGCGGCTCTTCGCGCCGTTTCCTGTGCTTACTCGTTGTCTTCGTGGATCATCGGTTCAAGCGCCTTGGTGTTGCGCTCGACTGCAAGAACGATGGTGCGTTCCTCGATGCCGTCGGGTGAGACGGCGACGGCGGGGATGATCTGCCGGTTATCGGGCAGGCTAAACCGCATGGTGAACGTGCCGTCCGGACGCAACTTGACCGGCTGGCCTTGCAGTGTCACCCGCGAGTTCGGCTCGGTGGCGCCGTAGACAATCAACTCGGCGTCGAGGTGGAACCAGAACTTGCGCGGCTTGCCGCCGAGCGTCAGTCCGCCGGAGCCGAAACTGGTGACGGCCGGCGAACCAAGCGGGCGGCGCAGGTGTTCTTCAAAAAGCTGTTTCAGCTCAAGGCTGCTGGCAGACGGATCAAAGCCGCTGGACATGGCGTAGATACGGTCGGCCTTCTTGGCGTCAATGTCGGCCCAATTTTCATCGATGACATCGCTGATGCCGGCTCGCGGCGTAGTGACGACGTTGGAGCGGGCCAGCGCGTAGAACTTGCCGCTCCGCGCAAGATAGCCGATGTCCACGCGGTAGGAGCGCGGCGGATTGGCCACGTCGATGTACCAGTTGTTGCAGCCGCCGTGGATCTCGATGTCGCGGATGATGGTTTCGCTCGTGCTGGTAATATCGCGGCTACTGACATCGAGCAATCGCAGGATCGGCTTGGCCGAGTGCCATTCTTGATCGAGGGCGGCCTCGGCGCGCTGGATGGCCTGATGCGTCAATTCCCAGTAGCAGTGCAGCCAGTAAGGATCGCGGACCATGAGGGCGATGCGGTCCTTGCCGTAGCCGGCCGGCAGATCTTTGGGCACCTTGGCCGAGAGATCGCGGGTGGGAATGCCCATGTGGTACTTGCTGCTCTCGACCTGCTCCTCGCCGGAGGAAGCATTGGAGGTATCGCGGGCGGCGGCGGCCTGCGGCGGGGCGGCGTTTCGGCCGCGGCTCGCGGTCGGACGAGCAAGGCGAGGGCTGCCATTGGCTTTGTGGTTCGAGGAGATGGAGGAGCGGGAGGGTTTCGCCAGCGCTGCGACCAGTTCTTCTTTGCTCATCGCGTGCCAGCCGGGAATGCCCCGATCGCGGGCCAACTCACGCAACGTCTTCTTGGTGCAGGCTTGCAATTGATCGCGAGTCATGCGCTGCCACTCCCGCGCCTCTCCACTGGGGCGCCGTGAGGATGCCGGGGGAATCTTCCTTGATAAGAACCATCCCGGAGATCCTTTCCTGGGAGCGTTCCCGCATTGACCCTCGCGCTTGGTCCTCTTAGTCGCCGGAGGAGGAAGGCGAAAGCACGGACGAGGCACGAAAAAAAAGCAAATCTTCCACGAGGAGGGAGGATTGCCTTACCGAAACCGCAAACAGGTTAGTGGAGGCACAAATCGCGCTAAAATAGGACGAGTTCGGGCGCAAACTCTTACCGTGAGGTTTGGCCGTAAGGCATCTTACCCTTTGGATGGATTGATCTTAAATCCGGCCGCAACGATTGTCAATAAGAAAATCCACTAATTTTCGCATAAAACGCAGCAAATTTACTTGCCCAGAGCGCCGGCGACGGGTTATTCTTCCCCTTTCGCTGGTGCTCTGGGCAAGTTGGGTGATCGCTTCCTGCCCGACTTTGTGAAAAATTACACGAATGACAGGTTGACTTTCCGTTCTAGGGTCTGAAAATACCCCCGCACGACGAAAATGCAGTGCGAAGGTAGAAGGTTTTCGGGTCCATCCCCGGCGTCCTAGAGGGTGCGTCATGCTCCCGGAACTGCCGGATCGCAAGGAAATGGGGCGCTACCTCGCCCTCGGCCAGATCGGCATGGAAATGGTCGCGCCGATCGTCGCCGGACTGCTGATCGATTCCTACCTGGGCAGCAAGCCGTGGGGAGTGATCGTCGGCGCGGTTCTGGGGCTAATCGGCGGATTCGTGCATTTGGTGCAGTTGTTGAACAAAATGGACTCGAAGGATTCCTCCCGGTCCGATCAGGAGTCCCGGTGATTCGGCGTTTGCTGTTTCTTGTCGGCGGTTCGGCCGCTTTTTGGCTGCTTGTCGGCCTGCCCGCCCGCCATCTGGGCGGCGGCGATGCGGCCCTCGTTTTCCTCGGCACCGGCCTACTATTGTGCCTGGTGCCGGGTATCGTCACGCTCGTCTGGGGCGAGCGGGCGTTCCGGCAATCGGCAGACAAACAGCTGATCCTGGTCCTGGGCGGCACCGGCGTGCGCATGGCCTTCGTCCTTCTGGCCGGCTCGATGCTGTACTTGTGGGCGCCGTATTATCAGCGGCAAAATAGTTTCCTCATCTGGCTGGTCGTCGGATACCTGTTTACCTTGGCCCTGGATGTGACCCTGCTGCTGGCCGGCCGCGGAGAAGTTCCGAGTTCTGAGTTCCAAGTTCTGAGCAAGAGCACTCAGAACTCAGAACTCAGAACTCAGAACTGAGGATAAGCAAATGGCGGAACACAAACACAACCCATTTGAACATGTGCAGGACACCGATATATGGGAGTTCTTCACCGCCCTGTTCGGCGATAAACAGGAGATACGTCTGCCCGCTTTCGACATTCCGGTCCTCGGCTACCGCTTCCAGATCACCAAGTTCATGATTCTGGAACTGATTGCCGCTGCCCTTATCCTCCTCATCTACATTCCGCTGGCCCGCCGGTCGAGCACCGGTGATCTGCCCAAGGGACGCTGGTGGAATGCCTTCGAGTCGCTGTTGACCTTCGTTCGCAATGAGATTGCCAAGCCCAACCTCGGCGAGAAAGACGCCGATAAGTACGTTCCTTACCTGTGGACGCTGTTTTTGTTCCTTCTCTTCTGCAACCTGCTGGGCATGATTCCGTTCATGGGATCGCCGACGGCGAGCATCTGGGCGACGGGAGGGTTGGCGGTGATTAGCTTCGTGATGCTGCATGGGGCGGCCATCGTGAAGCTGGGCTATGAACCTCCCGGCGCTCATGGCCACGGCCACGACCATCACGAAGGCCCCGGCCATCATGTGGAATCGGGGCATCACGAACATGCTGTGCATACGGACCCTTATGCCGGCTTGCGGCAACTCCCGATCCTCGGCCCCCTGATGATCGGCACGGTTCGTTATTTCGCGGCGCTGTGGCCGCATATTGAAGTGCCTTACGTTGGCTGGCTGTTCAGCGGGGTTATCTTCGTCATCGAGCTACTCGGCACGGTCATTAAGAGCGGTGTGTTGGCCGTGCGTTTGTTCGCCAACATGTTCGCCGGCCACATGGTCCTGGCGGTTATCTTGTTGTTCATCGTCGTCGCCGCCGAATCGAGAAATATCTTTATGCTCGTCGGCGTCTCCTTTGCCAGCGTTCTGGGCGTGGTGGCCCTGAGCTTGTTGGAACTGTTCGTCGCCTTCTTGCAGGCGTACATTTTCGTGTTCTTGACCGCTCTGTTCATGGGCATGTCGTTGCATCCGGAACATTGAGCGTGGATTCTCGCGGTGTTTAACCTGGAATGTGTGTTACTAAAAACGGAGTGAAATCTTCCATGAAAGTCCTGAACTTGTTTTGTCTGGTGATGGTGGTCCTGTTGCTGGCAGCGGTGCCGGCATTCGCACAGGCGCCGACCTCCGCAAGCTACGCATTTTCCGGCGCTGGTGTCGGCGCGGGTCTGGGTGCCGCAGTCACGATCATCGGCGCCGGTTGGGGCTTTGGCCGCATTGGTGCCGCCGCCCTGGAGAGCATGGCACGGCAGCCGGAAATCGCCGGCCGCATTCAAACGGCCATGATCGTCATCGCCGCCCTTCTCGAAGGCGCGACCTTCTTCGCTCTGATCGTGTGCATCACCATGGCGGGCAAAGCTACCTTCTGAGGATTGATTCCCTATCAGTCCGAAGCATAAGCGAGGACCGTCCTCGCTTACGCTTCGGGCTGGTAGGGAGGTATGGGTGAGGTTGTCATGCAGCGTGGTTTGCAGATATTGGGGATCGGCCTGCTTGCACTCCTTCTGGTTGCGCCTGCTTCGATTCGCGCGGCAGCTCCGCAGGGTGAAGAGGGGTTTAAGGCGGATCAAAAGCACGCGGATGGAGGCCACAAGCAGAACGATGAGGTCGAGCAGGATCTCTTCGGTAAGGCGGTCGATCTGGGCATCTGGACAGTGCTCGTCTTTGTGATTTTGCTCTTCGTCCTGAGCAAATACGCCTGGAAGCCGATGATGCAGGGGTTGGAGCATCGAGAGCGCGCCATCCATGCGGCCCTGCTCGAAGCGCAACAGGCCCGCGAGGAAGCGTCGCGCCTGCGCGGCCAACTGGAAGAACAGATGCGCAAGGCCAACGATCAGGCGCGCCAGATTCTCGACGAGGCCCGGCGCGCCGCCGAACGAACCACGGCGGAGATGACGGCCGAGGCGCACAAGAAGATCCAGGGCGAGCACGAGCGTCTTCAGCGCGAGATGAACCTGGCCTACGAGCAGGCACGGCGCGACCTGCAATCGCAGGCGGCACAGCTGGCGACGCTGGTGGCCGGCAAGGTCATTCGCCGGCAGATGAATCACGATGATCATCGCCAGTTGGTCGAGGAGGCGCTGGCGGAACTGCGCCAGATAGGCAATGGCCGTCCGGAAACTGCACGGGTGTGAACAATGTATTCCAGACAGGCGAGCGGGGTCGCGTAAGTGCCCCGAGTGCGACCAAACTCGGGGCACTTACGCGACCCCGCTCGCCGGATTGAACCAACATGACTGACAGCGAGCAAGTCCATCACGCCACCGTTTTCGACGACGCCACCCGGCACGTGGCCCGCATCTATGCCGAGGCGCTCCTGGCCGCCGCCGACAAACGGCAACAAACGCAGGAAGTGCTGGAGCAATTGGAGGAGCTGGTTCGCGATGTCCTTTCCCGCGATTCGGCTTTCGCCGTCTTCCTCGCCAGCGCCGTCGTCAGCGGCGAGCAAAAACGAGATGCGCTGCGCCGCGCCTTCGAGGGCAAGGTCAACGAGGTTCTCTATCACTTTCTGCTCGTCCTTAACGACCATGATCGTCTCGGCATTCTCCGCGAGACGGCCGTGCTGATGCGCGACATTTACGAGCGCCGAGCCGGACGCATACACGTGGAGGCCACGTCCGCCGTTGCCCTGGACGATGAACAACGTGAACGCTTGCGCCGCGAGCTGCGCGAGAAGTTCAATCGCGAGCCGGTCCTGACTGTCCGCGTCGATCCGGATCTGCTGGGTGGTTTGGTGGTCAAAGTGGACGATTGGGTGTACGACGGCAGCGTGCGGGCGCGTCTGGAACGAATCCGCAATCAACTCATCGAGAAAGGCAGCTACGTCCATGCGCATTAACGCCAACGAAATCGTCTCGGTTCTCACCGAGGAAATTAATCGATACCGCGATAAAATCGAGCCGAAGGAAGTCGGCGAAGTGTTGGAGGTCGGCGACGGCATCGCGCGCGTCTATGGCCTATCGAATGTGATGGCCGGCGAGATGCTCGAATTTCCGCGCACCAACGTGCGCGGCCTGGCTTTCAACCTCGAACAAAACTCGGTCGGCGTCATCATTCTCGGCGAGTACCGCGAAATTACCGAGGGCGACGAGGTTCGCTCCACGGGAGCCTTGTTGCAAGTGCCGGTCGGCGAGGCCATGATCGGCCGGGTCGTCGATCCCCTGGGCAACGCGCGCGACGGCAAGGGGCCGATTCCTCGCGATCTTGTGCGTTTCGTCGAATCGACGGCGCCGGGGGTTGCCGGCCGGCAGCCGGTGGATGTGCCGCTGCAAACCGGCATCAAAGCCATCGACGCCATGACGCCGATCGGCCGCGGCCAGCGCGAGCTAATCATCGGCGACCGCAAGACCGGCAAAACCGTGATTGCGCTCGACACCATCATCAATCAGCGCGACAGCGGCGTCATCTGCGTTTATGTTGCCGTCGGTCAAAAGGAATCGAGCGTCGCCAAGAACGTCGAGATCCTCCGCGAGCACGGCGCGCTCGATTACACAATCGTCGTCACCGCTTCTTCTGCCGACCCGGCGCCCTTGCAATACATCGCGCCCTACGCCGGCTGCGCCATGGCCGAGTTTTTCATGTACGAGCAGGGCCGCGATACGCTGTGCGTGTACGACGATCTATCCAAGCAAGCCGCGGCCTATCGCCAGCTGTCGCTGCTCATGCGCCGGCCACCCGGACGCGAGGCGTATCCCGGCGATATTTTCTACGCGCACTCGCGCTTGCTCGAACGTTCCGCCAAGCTGGCCGAACGCTGGGTCATCGTGCCCAATGATGCAGACGATAAAAAAGTCGCCGACGATTGGGGCGTCAATAACGAGAAGGGCGAGCGCCGCCAGCCCGGCGAGAAGGGCAAGGTGTATGTAGGACCGCTCGAAAAAGAGCATGGCCACAAGCACGACTTGCCCAAGTTCCCCGGCCACAAGCTCGCCAAGGTGGCGAATTCCGGCGGCTCGCTGACCGCTCTGCCCATCATCGAAACGCTCGAAGGCGAAGTGTCGGCGTACATTCCGACCAACGTGATCTCCATCACCGACGGCCAGATTTATTTGCAGCCGGACCTGTTCAACGCCGGCGTCCGCCCCGCCATCGATGTTGGCATCAGTGTCTCGCGCGTCGGCGGCAAGGCACAAATTCCCGCCATGAAGTCAGTGGCCGGCGGTCTGCGGCTGGACCTGGCCGCTTTCCGTGAATTGGAGGCGTTCGCACAGCTCGGCACGGAATTGGACAAAGCCACGCAATCGCAGCTCGACCGCGGCTATCGCATGGTCGAGATCCTCAAACAGCCGCAATTCAAGCCCATGAACGTGGTCGATCAGGTGATGATTATCTACGCCGGCACCAAGGGGTTCCTCGATAAAGTGCCCATCAAGGATGTCCGCGCCTGGGAGGAGCAGTTCCTGCGTTACATGCACGAACGACAGCCGGAGGTCGGCAACACGATCCGCAAGGAGCGCAAGCTGTCCAAGGAGATCGAGCAACAGTTGGCAGCGGCGATCACGAATTTCCAGGCGCAGTTCAAACCGTCCGGTGGACCGCGCAGCGATGCCATCAAGGCGGCGCAGGATCAGATAAAGCGATAAACACTCGGCGAACGGCCGGCGTCAGCCGGCTGGTAGTGACTTCAACCAGCCGGCTGACGCCGGTCGTTCGCCTAACTCGTGAGCAAACATGGCCAACACTCGTGCGCTCGTCAAACGCCGTAGGGCGGTTCGCAATATCAAAAAGATCACGCGCACCATGGAGCTGATCGCCACGGCACGGTTCAAGAAAGCCCTCGATCGCGCCACCGAGGCGGAAGCGTACACGCGCAAGATCACCGAGATGGCCGCTGACCTCAGCGCCTCGGCGACCAACGTAACGCATCCGCTGCTGCAAAAACGCGACGAGGTGCGTAATACGCTGTTCCTGGTGATCGGTTCGAATCGCGGCTTGTGCGGCGGTTACAACGCCGGCATTCTCCGTGAGGCCAATCAACACATTCGGCAAATCAACTCCGAAGGCACCACGCTGCATCTGGAGCTGTCCGGCAAACGGCCCATCAATTTCTTCCGCTACCAGGGCATCAAGCCCGAGCGCACCTACACGCAATTCGAGGAGAAACCGCGCTTCGACGAAGTCGAGGAGATCGCCAATCGCTACATCGAGGGTTTCATCAGCGGCCAGTTCGACCGCGTCGAAGTCTGTTACATGAAATTCCTCAACGCCGCCCGGCAGACTCCAGTCGTCGAAACGCTGCTGCCATTGTCGCAATCCGGTGGGACCGGCGTCTCGCCGGTCGCAGAACATTCCGAAACCAAACGCCCTGTCGAGTACGAGTTCCTACCCAGCGCCGTGGACATTTTGCAGGAGCTGCTGCCGGTGTCGTTCAAAGTGCGGCTGTTCAAGTGCTTCCTCGATGCCGCCGTCAGCGAGCAGATCGCGCGGCGCGTAACCATGAAACAAGCCACGGAGAACGCCGACGAGATGATCAAAATGCTGACGCGCCAGTACAACCGCGCTCGGCAGGCGCAGATTACCAAGGAAATCGCCGAGGTCATCGGCGGCGCCGCGGCGCTTGAGTAAATAACCCATCGAAATTCAATCGGAGTCTATCCCATGATTACCGCTACCGACCAACTTCGCAACGGCCAGCACACCGGCCGAATCGTGCAAATCATCGGCTCGACCTTCGACGCCGAGTTTGAAGAGGGCCATCTGCCGGAGATCTACAACGCCATCCGCATCGACACCGAGTACAAGGGCCTGCCCATCCACCTGACGGGCGAGGTGCAGCAACAGCTCGGCGGCAACCGGGTTCGCTGCGTCGCGCTGGGCACCACGGACGGACTGGTTCGCGGCATGAGCGTTGTCGATACCGGTAAACCCGTTTCCGTGCCGGTGGGCAAAGAGACCCTGGGCCGCGTCTTCAACCTGCTTGGCGAGCCGATCGACGGCCGCGGTCCGGTCACGGCCCAGGAATTTCGCCCCATCCACCGCGATCCGCCGGATTTCTCTGAGTTGTCGCCGAAGACCGAGCTGTTCGAGACCGGCATCAAGGTCATCGATCTGCTGACGCCGCTGGTGCGCGGCGGCAAAGCCGGGCTGTTCGGCGGCGCGGGACTGGGCAAGACGGTCATTCTCACCGAGCTGATCGCCCGCATCGCCAGCCAGCACGGCGGCTACTCGGTGTTCGCGGGTGTCGGCGAGCGGACGCGCGAGGGCAATGATCTGTGGCTGGAAATGCAGGAAATGATGATCGGTAACACTGGCCGATCGGTCATCACGCAGACGGCGATGGTGTTCGGCCAGATGAATGAGCCCCCGGGTGCGCGGCTGCGCGTGGCTCTGTCCGCCTTGACCATGTGCGAATGGTTCCGCGATGCCACTGGGGCCGACACGCTCTTGTTCGTCGATAATATTTTCCGTTTCTCGCAGGCCGGCTCGGAAGTGTCGGCGCTTCTGGGCCGCATGCCCAGCGCCGTCGGCTATCAGCCGACCTTGGCCACAGAAATGGGCGAATTGCAAGAACGCATCACCAGCACGAACAAGGGGGCCATCACCAGCGTGCAGGCCGTGTACGTGCCCGCCGACGATCCGACCGATCCCGCGCCGGCCAACGCTTTCCAGCACCTGGATGCCTTTATCTATCTCGAAAGGCGTATTTCCGAAAAGGGCATCTACCCCGCCGTCGATCCGTTGGCGTCGTACAGCAACATTTTGCAAGCACAATACGTCGGCGAGGAGCATTACGCTGTCGCTAACCGCGTGCGGCAAATTTTGCAGCGCTACCGCGAATTGCAGGACATCATCGCCATTCTCGGCATCGAGGAGTTGAGCGAGGAAGATAAGCAGGTCGTCAATCGGGCGCGGCGCATCGAAAAGTTCCTGTCGCAGCCGTTCCTCGTCGCCGAGGCGTTCACCGGCAAACAGGGCAAGGTAACGCCGATCGCCGACACCATCCGCAGCTTCAAGGAGTTGTGCGAGGGCAAATGGGACCATCTTCCGGAATCGGCGTTCATGTACGTCGGCGGCATCGAGGAAGCCGAGGCACAGGCCAAGCGCATGGCGGAAGGAAAGTAAATAGCACCAGCAATAGGAAGTGCAAAGGATACAAAGGATATAAAGGACATAAAGACAAGCAAGAGGGAGAAATAAGAAGAAGCTAAATAACTTTTTGGTTGGCTTTTCCCTCTCTCTTTTTGCCGTCCTTGGTGTCCTTTGCGTCCTTTGCGGTTCATCAATGATGAGGTTCCAACGATCATGCCGGAACGCGAGTTACAATGCGTGGTTGTCACGCCGGAGAAGGCGATGCTCGATGAGCCGGCCGATTTCGTGGCCGTGCCCATGTTCGATGGCGAGCTGGGTGTATTGCCGGGCCGAGCGCCCTTGATCGGCCGGCTGGGATGCGGCGAGCTGCGCCTGCGGCGCGGCCTGGACGTGCGGCGTTTCTACGTCGATGGCGGCTTCGTGCAGGTGCGGGCCAACACGGTGACGGTGCTGACTTCGCGCGCCCAGCGCGCGGAGGACATCGATACGACTGCCGTATCGCAGGCCTTGCATGCAGCGCTCGCCCCGGCTCCGACACCGCAAGCGCAGGAGGAGCAGCTCAAGGCTCAGCAACGCGCCCGCGCCCAACTGCGCGTGGCGCACCACCGCGAGGAGCACGCGGCACGCTGACGCAGTCGGAGCGGATGCTGTTCTCGTGTATGGTTCGCGACGCTTCTGCGAAGTATCGTGAACCGCTCCAGCGTCGTCAGGCGGCACATTTTTCTAATTGTTTTGTTACAGGGGATTGCGAACGCGTACGAAGGGGTGTACTCTTACCGACGCTGCGCGCTGGCGTCGAGTTGCCGCGCGTCGTACATACTCGCGGAGATCGTTGCACCCATGCAAGACGATTTGACCGCTGCGATTGAGATGCACCAGAGCGGGCAGTTGACCTCGGCCGATCGGCTCTATCGGCAAGTGTTGGCACACGAGGAAGACAATGCCGATGCCTTGCATCTGCTCGGCGTGCTGCGTCATCAACAAGGCGACCACGACAAAGCCGTCGAGCTGATCCGCCGGGCGATCGCTCTGCGGCCGAACATCCCTGCTTTCCACGCAAATCTCGCTGAGGCCTATCGTGCCCTGGGCCAATTCGATCGCGCCGCCGGCAGCTGCCGCATGGCCCTGCGGCTGTGGCCGGATTACCCCGAAGCGCTGGGCAATCTCGGCTTGGCCCTGCAAGGACTGGGGCGCCCCGAAGAAGCGGCTGAGCACTTTCGTCAGGCTCTGCGGCTCCAGCCGAAATCCGCGACGTTGCACAACGGCTTGGGCACGGTGCTGCGTGAGTTGGGGCGTTTCGACGAGGCACTGGATCACTTCCGCCAGGCCGTGGAGCTTGATCCAAAGTTGGCGTTGGCCCAGAGCAATCTAGGTCAACTCTTGCTCGATCGTGGCCGGGCGGAGGAAGCTCTGCCGCACGCTCAAGAAGCCGTCAATCTCCAGCCGGATCTGGCGGCTTTGCACAACAATCTCGGCAATGTCCTGCGGACATTGGATCGTCTCGTTGAGGCGCGCGACGCGTATACCGAGGCGCTGCGGCTGGATCCTAATTTGGCCAAGGCCTACGCCCATCTCGGCCTGACCTTGCAACGAGAAGGTCAATTTGGCGATGCCCTCCCGTGGATGCAGCAAGCCGTCGAGCTGGAACCGGACAACGCCGGCTGGTGGGAAAACCTGGGCGACCTGCGCATGGATCGTGAAGAACCTTCCGAGGCCCTCACCTGCTATGAGCGCGTCTTGGCTCTCAAGCCGGATCGAGCGGCCACACACAATTCCCTGGGCTGGGCGCTGCAAGACGAGGGGCGGTTGACCGAAGCAGCGGAACACTTTCGCACCGCCTTGCGGCTCGATCCCGACTTGGGCGGGGCGCAGCTCAATATCGGGGGCGTACATGAGGAGCTAGGCGAACTGGCCGAGGCCGAGACCGCTTTCCGCGCCGCGCTGGGCATTCAGCCGCGTTTCGCGGCGGCCCATGCCCGGCTGGCGACGCTCTTGCGCGGCAAGCTGCCGGATGCGGACCGCGTCGCTCTGGAGCAGCAGCTGGCCGATCCGAAGATTAGCGGTGAGTCCCGCGCCACGCTGCTCTTTGGCCTGGCTCAAGTTCTCGATGGCCAGGGCGACTACGCCCGCGCCGCCGAATGCCTGCGCGAAGCCAATGTTCTTGCTCTGGAGCATGCCAAGAGACGCCACCGCGATTACGACCCCGCCCAGCATGAGCAGTTTGTGGACAACCTGCTCCAGGCATCCGATGCGTCCTTTTTTGCACGCACGGCCGGCGGAGGCTCGGATAGCCGCGTGCCGATTTTCGTCTTCGGCCTGCCGCGCTCGGGCACAACGTTGATCGAACAAGTGCTGGGCAGCCATTCGCATATCCACGGTGCCGGCGAGCTGGTGCTGGTCCGCCGTTCGTTCGAGTCCATCCCCGCGGTGGTGGAGCGCTCGGAGTGGCCGATCCACTGCTTGCCACAGCTCGACGCGGACGTTGTTCGTCGCCTGGCCGAGCAACATTTGCAATGGCTGAGTGGAATGCTCCCCTCACCCCCAACCCCTCTCCCCAGCGGGGAGAGGGGAGAAAAACCTGCCCCCCTCTCCCCGCTGGGGAGAGGGGTTGGGGGTGAGGGGCCCGCCCGCATTGTGGACAAGATGCCGGACAACTACATGTATCTCGGCTTGATCGCGGCAATGTTCCCCCATGCCGTCTTGATCCACTGCCGCCGCGACCTCCGCGATGTTGCCGTATCGTGCTGGTTGACCAACTTCCGCAGCATCCGCTGGGCCAACGATCCCGACCACATCGGTGCACGTTTCACCCAATATCGCCGCGTAATGGACCATTGGCGGGCAGCGCTGCCAATACCCATCCATGAGGTGGATTATGAGGAGACGGTGAATAATCTGGAAGGCGTGGCGCGGCGGCTAATTGCGGCGTGCGGCCTGGAGTGGGAGCCTCGCTGTCTGGAGTTTCACCGTCTCAGCAGGCCCATCCGCACGGCCAGTGTCACCCAGGTCCGCCAACCGCTCTACACGCAATCCGTCGCGCGCTGGCGGAACTACGAGCGCGAGTTGGCTGACTTGTTCGCACGATTGCCGGCGCCGTGAGGCGGTAAATGGGAATCCGCATAAGGACTCACGGGTGCGACGCTCGGCGTCGCGGCTGGCTTTGTCGTAAAACGGGACAAAGAACGAGGAACGAGATCAGTGACAATGTTGTATCTGTACATCTTCGCACCTTCGTTTAAGGAGACGCTACCATGTCGTCCCAGCGCCCTGCTCGTCCACAGCGAAAGTCCGTCCATCCCCGTCTGGAAGAATTGGAACCGCGTCTTGCGCCGGCCGTCTTCAATGTCAACTCCATCAGCGGTTTGCTCTCCGCGATCCACACTTCGGATACCAACGCCGATGCCAGCAACACCATCGTGCTGGCCAAAGGCACATACACGCTCAAAGGCACGGCCACGAGCGAGATCGTAATCCAGAACCAGACCACGAAGACCAAGAGCTTGACTGTTGAGGGCAACACCGAGCAGAACACGATTATCACGGGCGGCTCCGGCTGGAAGGACCGCATCTTCGCGATCCTTGGCAGCGGCAACTTAACGGTGAACTTGCAGAACCTGAGCATCAAAGGCGGTCACGTCAGCAGTACCAAAGCTAGTGTTGTCGCCAAGGGCGGAGGCATGCTCCTCGACGGCGATAATGTGAAGCTGAGCAATGTGGCGGTGCTGTCGAACGCGGCGGTGGGGGCGGTTGGCGCCAACGGCGCGAAGGGAGCCGCCGGCAAAACGGGTCTGAACGGCGGCATGGGCGGGGCTGCACGCGGCGGCGGCATTTATTTGGCCTCCGGCGAGTTGACGCTGTCGAACGCTACGATCAGCAACAACAACGCTGTTGGTGGCAAAGGGGGTGCGGGCGGAGCGGGAGGCGACATCAAGACGCACTATGCCCCCACTGCACACTTCAACGGCGACGGGGCAAATGGAAGCACCGGCAAAGGTACTACTCTAGGAGGAGGAGGAGCGGGTAACAATGGTGGTAAGGGCGGGGATGGAAAAAAGGGTGCTCAGCCTGCCTCGCTGAAGAATGACAACGGGGGCAACGGCGGCCAAGGCGGTGAGGCGGACGGCGGCGGCATCTATGTCGCCTCGGGTCAGTTGACCCTGAACCTGCAGACCGCGATTGCCTCCAACAGCGCGCGTGGCGGCTCGGGCGGCAAAGGGGGAGCACCAGGCCATCACATCTCGAGCCGATCCGGCGCAGTTCAGGTTCAAAGCAAAGGTTTTCCAGGTTGGGCAGGTGGACATGGAGGTACCGGTGCCAATGGTATCAACGTAGGAGATTTAACCGGCATCGTGGGCGGCAGAGGCGGTCAGGGCGGTCAGGGCGGCGCGGGTGGCAAAGGGGGAGATGGGGCGAGCGGAGGCGCAGGTGGGAAAGGAGGAGCAGGCGGAAATGCCAATGGAGGAGGGGTGTATGTGGCCTCCGGGACGCTGTCGATTGTCTCTGCCAACGTGTCGAGAAACAAGG
>DASRBG010000142.1:0-5597 GCA_035653735.1 Gemmataceae bacterium | reverse complement strand
TCTCCTGCGCCGCCTTGACCGCCAGCGAATACCTGGAACGCCGGGGAGCGCGACGTGATTCGCCTTGAATTTGATTGTTCACTGCACTATCCCTCCGGCTTCACGCTGGACGCCGCCTTCAACACGCAGACCTCCATCACCGTTCTCAGCGGCCGATCCGGCAGCGGCAAGACGACAATTCTGTCCATCCTCGCCGGATTGGTTCACCCCGACCGCGGCCGCATCCGGCTCGATTCGACCGTGCTGTTCGATAGCGCCGCCAAGGTGAATCTGCGGCCGGAGGCGCGGCGGATCGGCTATCTGTTCCAAGACTATCTGTTGTTTCCGCACCTGAGCGTGCGGCGCAATCTGCTTTACGGCTGGCGTCGCCGGCCGCCGGATGCTCGTCCACCGTCCTTGGAGCGCGTGGTCGAAGTGTTGGAGCTGGGCGAGCTGCTCGATCGTCTGCCGCACACGCTATCCGGCGGCCAACGACAGCGCGTCGCCCTGGGCCGCGCTCTTTTGTGTGGACCGCGTCTGCTCTTGCTCGATGAGCCGTTGGCCTCGGTCGATGAGGCGCTGCGCGAGCGGGTGCTGGGTTACATCGAGCACGTGTTGCACGAATGGGACATCCCGACGATGTACGTGACGCATAACGCCGCCGAGGCGGAGCGCCTGGCCCGCCAGCGAATCCATCTCGAATCCGGCCGCGTCACGTCGATTAGCGACGCTTCGTAGAAGCGTTGCTAACCGGCAGCTCTCAGCATCTTCAAAGTCTTATCCACTTCTTGATCGACCAGTTGATCGAAGAGTTCCCCATCACTCGGATTAAACTCCGGCTCCTTGCGATAAGCGTGCTTGACCTCGGAACGTTTACGCTCGATCTGTTCTTGGATGGCGGCGGGTGATTGGTGGTCGAGCAAGTCGCTTCGGATCTGCTCTTTTTCCGCCGGGTCCGTCACACCGAGCTGCCGGAAAAGCGCAGTGAATTCCGCATCCTGCCGCGAGGCGAGCTGCTGTTGGTCGCGGAGCTGTTGGTGCATCTGGTCCAAGAACGCCGTCAGCGAATGGAAGGCCGGCGTAGCGCGGAGATGAGCGATGCGCCGAGCGCGCTGGGCGGCGCGGCGTTCCGCCGTCAAGCGGGCAACCTCGCGCTGGGCCTCGCGTTTTCTCCATTCCGCCGGCACATTTCGCCGCAGCGACTCCTGAAAAAGCGCTCGTGTCGCCGCCGTTAGCATACCGTCGTCCACCGTCAGTTGCCCTTTCTCAGCGAAAACGGCCAGGGTCTCGTCGGACAGGCGAGCCAGGAATCGTGCGGCTTCATCGTCGGAGAGGGCGCGTTCGATCTCGTCGCGCAGCGAGCGAGCGCGATCGAGATGCCCAGCATGGGGGTGCGCGAGATAAACGCGGAGCAAACGCAAAGCATCGCCTATGCGCCGGTGCGCCAGGGCGATGCCGGCCGCATCCCATAAACCTTCCGCTTGACCGCGCCGCGCTTCCTCTAAAACCGGAATCACGGTATCGCGGATGGTCGCTTCTTCCACGTCGAGAGCATCTTCAAGTTGGCGAATCGCTTTATCCCATTTCTGCTCGGCTAGATGCACGCGAGCGGCGGCGATCTTGTCCTGGACCTGTTGATTGGCCCAGGCGATGCTCTGTGCTTGCTGCCGGCCCCGCAACCACCTGTATTCGGCGAGAATCAGGAGCGCGGCGAGGGCCGTCGTTCCAACAAGAATCTTCCAGGGAATTCTGGCCCGTGGCTGGCACGGTACCGGCTGGGAAAGTGGCGGAGGGACACGCGAGACCGGATGGGCGTTCATGAGTTTTGCTCGTTGAAAACGATTCTGGATATACGGAGATCCTCCTCACCAACCCGCGGCGCCGGGCGAAGACCGCCTTCGCCGTCGCCGTGGGTTGGTGGGGAGACTCGCTCTAGCGACGGACTTGTACGACAGGGGCGGTGGACACTTTTTCGTTGAGGATCTTCTCGAACACCAGCTTGTAGATCTGTTCGAGACGGGGCAAAGGCGCCGTCGCCAGCAGCAGATGCACTTTGCCCTGATTGTTCAAGTGCAGCCGGTGGTTCAAACGGCCGAGGCGCGAAAAGTCCACATGATGCTCGTTCTGGAGACGATCGCTATGGGCCTTGCGCCAAAAGCCGCGCAGGTGCAACTCGCTTTTCGCCCCGTCCAGTGCGGCCAGCTTCGCGGTCTCGACGACCCAGCGCGCCTCGCGCAACAGCGCGTCGGCATCGACCGGGCCGGCAATCGTGTGCAGCACGCGCCCCTCCGGCGTGCAGAAGTAGCTGGCCACATTGCCGCCCTGCTTCTGACCGCCATTGATCGTGAACGTACCGACCTTTTGATACGTGGCGATGAAGTTGCCGTTGAGATAGTTACCCACTTGTGCATTGGCCAATGCGTTCGCACGGAACGCCTCGGCGTTGTTTCAGGTAAAGCACGAGTCTTCAAAGTTGCCGGAGATGTGCATCACGAACAACAGCTTATGTTGCTGGCGTGCTAGATCGGCAGCTTCCGTCTGATTGTTCAGGAACAATACTTTCGTACCGTACGTCTCGCCGGCCGACTGCTTCGGTGCCTTGACGAAAGCATCGGGCGGTATTTGCCACGGCGACCGCATCATGTCGTTGTCTCGCAGTTGCGGCGGCTGCCGAGAAGAAGGCGGCGGCAGAGGCGGAGGGTCTTCCTCAAGCAACGGGATATTCTTTGCAATCATCTCCTGTGGATGGGAACGATGGAATGCCGGGGTCGCCGAGAATGCCACGGTTTGAGGCGGCGGAGGGGCCGGTTCGGTAGGCGTTTCGACGGCGGCCGTGCTCGCCGAGGGAAGAGGCGGAGCGGCCTTGTGGGGGTGCGTGACAATCCAGGCAAGGACGCTGAACACCAAGGCGAGCGCCGCGGATGCCGAAGCGAGGATGGCCGACCAATTCATCCGGCTCGGCTCGCCGATACTACCCGGCGGCGTTTCCAACCAAGGCGTCGAACGAGAGAAAGAAGCGGGCAACGGTGGAGGTGTCGAGGTCACTGCGTGAATCCTCCAGAAGAGACCAGGCCCGTCGGACGGACCAGGGAACGGGATGGCGGGCGAGAACGTAAAGGGAACGCCGCTGACCATACGGCTTGCGCGCGAACCTCCGTCCTCTACAACTCAGACGAAAGAAGTTCGTTGGCGCGAAATGAGAGCGAGATGATCTAGGGAGGACTGGCATCTTGTTTGCTCATCATCCTAGCAAGTCCCTTATGGGAAAAATAACTTGGTTAGCGACGCTTCGCAAAAGCGTTCCTTTGACGCTTCTGCGAAGCGTCGCTAACCGAAACGATGCGGTTTTTGCGATCTCAAGAAAGGAGCATCGCTATGACACGTGCAACTATTCCAGCGCCACCCGCTCTTGTTCTCGCCGCGCGGACGGCTGAGGAACTTATGGTGCCCAATCCCATCTCTTTGCGTGACGATGCCACGGTGCCCGAAGCCGTGGCCCTGATGACCGATCGTGGTTTTAGTGCTGCCCCGGTGATCGACGAGGCCGGCCGGCCGGTCGGCGCCCTCAGCCGTACCGATGTCCTCATTCACGAGCGCGAGCAGGTCCGCCATGCACTGCCCGCAGAAGAGTACCATCCGGCAGGGCGTTCGCGGCACTCGCGGCACGAAGGGTTCTCCATCGAGATCGCCGATTCGACGCTGGTGCGCGACATCATGACGCCGACACTCTTCACGGTGAACGTGAACACGGCCGCCACCGACGTGGTCAAACGCATGTGCGAATTGAAGGTTCATCATTTGTTTGTGGTCGATGACGATGACGCCTTGGTTGGCGTCATCTCCTCGCTCGATATCGTGCGTTGCTTGACTCCGGCGACGTGAGATCGTGTGCGGATTCGCAGCGCCCCATGTGCGGATTGGGTACAGGTTAGCGACGCTTCTGTGAAGCGTCGCTAACCGAGGGGACGATGTAACGCAAGAATTGTAAGCCAAGGAACACCACGATCAACGGCACGATCAGAAAGCCGAGCTTCGGCCACCATACGGAAAGGATAAGTAGCAATAACACGCCCCATAAGAGCGAGCAGCCAACCAGTGTCATCGTGCCCTTGAAGCCAACTTCCTCCGTCGCTTCCTGATATTCCAGTAAACTGGAACGTCGCTTTTCGACACCACGGCGGGCAGCATCATCCAATTCCAGGGCGCGGATGGCGTCTTGCCATCGGAGCGCGGGCGTCTCGCCCGCGCTCCGTGGGGCGGCGGCTACCATTTGCTCGAACGTATCGATCAGGACCGGCCAGGGATCCCACTGCTGCCAGTATTCCTCGTGGGCTTCGCCCCCAGCATCGCGCCAGTCGAGGATCGCCGGCCCATTCCATCCCAGCGGAAACAACAGCTCGACGCGCCCATCGCTACCGATCGCAGTGAGTCGCCACTTCGGCTGGCGTTCGTGCGGCAGCAGCCGAACATGGAACAAACCGCCTTGCTCGAAACGACCGGCGACCAGCACCGGCTCGCCCTCGCGCAGCTCCTCCTGTTCCGCGAAAGCCCATACTTCCTGGATCTCGCCTCCGAGGGTACGGAGAATGTCCCAGCCGGGAAAAGAGGGTTTGTGGCCGGCGATCCAGATGCCCTCGAGCACTTCGCCTTGGGCGCCGCGTTCGATCTCCAGCATGCGGAACGCGCCGATCGGGGAATTGTCCCCATCCTTGCGGCGCACGAACTCGGCCAGACGGCGGATGGCAGGATGCGTTGCTTCGGGCAGAAGCGGCAAAAGCACGCAGCCCGTATCGTTTCGGATCATCGCCGCTTCGTAGGCAATCTCCGGCGTTTGATCGGGAGGATGGACACACAAGACGTGTCGTTCCGATTGCAGAGCGCGGCGCAGCTGCGCCGGACGCACGCCGGCATGACCGGCAACGATCACCACCTCGATCGCGGGATCGGCCAGCACTTCCTCGACATCGCTGACGCGGCGGGCCTCGCCGCCCAGGCGCGCCAGCACCTCCGTACTCAGCGCGGCTGTGTACGCAAGAAGACGATGACGCCCGCACTCCGCCAGGGCACAGGCCATGTCAATACCGTCGGGATGATCTCCCAGGAGAGCAAAACGCATGAGTCAATCCAAATCAAAATTCTCGGGGTGCTGACGCAACCCCGCTCGCACGCACTGCGGGTTGGCGAGCGGGGTTGCGTCAGCGCCCCGAGTGATTTCCTCGGGGTGCTGACGCAACCCCGCTCGCCGGTTCTAAACAAAATTATCTTAGCGAATGGGTGTCAGCGTTGCGTCTTCGACGCGGGCTTGCGCGATAGGCCGAGCTTGTCCAGGTTAGCGCCGGGAGCCTTCCAGCCACCCAGACGCTGATCCAGGAGCCAGCGATCGTTATCGAGGGTGCGGAAGAGAAGCACATCGAGCTTGGAGCGCCGCAGTCCCGGCGATCCCCACAGGGACAGCCAAGAAGCGTGGTCCTCCGGCTTTTCGGGCAACGGACTCGCCGTGGAAGCGGCCCCGAACCAGATTCGGCGATCGTACGTGTCGTTATCGCTTTGCCACACAAGTAAGCCGTGCGCCAGCGCTTGACCCTCGTAGCGCACCAGGCTGGGCCGATGAATGCGGC